>NZ_JAHSTX010000001.1:3595000-3802500 GCF_019145375.1 Pseudomonas triticicola
ACTGCCGCCTCACTCATTGCACTGGCTTCGCGGCGGCTTGGTCGGTTTCCTGCTTGGCCTTGGCGACTTCACCGGCCCAACCATCGATGGTCTTGTCCAGATCGTTGCCATTGCGCTGCATGGCGTCGGCGAACTGGTCACGGAACAGCTTGCCAATGTTGATGCCATTGATGATGACGTTGCGCAGTTTCCACTCGCCGCTGATCTTCTCAAGGGTGTATTGCACCGGATAGATCGCGCCGTTGCTGCCCTTGACGGTCATGTTGACACTGGTGCGCTCGCCCGATTCATCTTTGGCCGGGTCAACCGTGATGCCCTGGTTGTTGTACTCCAGCAAAGCGTTGCCGTAGAACTGGAACAGACCGCGCTTGAAGTTTTCCTGAAAGCGCTGCATCTGCTCAGGCGTGGCCTTGCGCGAATACTTCACGGTCATGATGCTTTTGGAGATGCCCTCGGCATCCACCACCGGACCGACAATGTTGTTCAGCGCCGCATAGAAATCCTGCGGATCCTGCTTGTACTTCTCTTTGTTCGCCTGCAAATCGGCAAGCATCCGGTTCGTGGTGTCCTGAATCAGGTCATGAGCCGATTGCCCCGGTGCAGCGTTAGCCATCAACGGCAGGGCCGCGAGCAACACCAACAGGCCACGTCGCAAGATAGAGATCATTCAAAAGCTCCTCATTTGGCGTCTTTGCTAACGGTATTGAGCAGGAATTTACCGATCAGGTCTTCCAGTACCAGTGACGACTGCGTGTCGTGGATGGTTCCACCGTCTTTCAACTGGGTGTCTTCGCCGCCGACGCTGATACCGATGTATTTCTCGCCCAGCAGACCCGCGGTGAGGATAGACGCTGTGGAATCGACCGGCAGGTTGTCGACCTTTTTATCCACTTGCAGCGTGACCCGGCCGGTGAAGCTGTCGCGATCCAGATCGATAGCGGTGACCTTGCCGATGGTCACGCCGGCCATGGTCACTTTGGCTCTGACCGTCAGACCGGCGATATTGTCGAAATACGCATACAACTTGTAAGTGTCGGTGGACGAAGTCGGAGACAGGCCGCTGACGCGCAAGGCGAGCAGCAGCAAAGCCAGGATCCCTGCCAGCAGGAACAGGCCGACACCGATTTCCAGGGTGCGGTTTTGCATCAGAAATCTCCAAACATCAAAGCGGTCAGAATAAAGTCCAGACCGAGCACTGCCAGCGAGGCAAACACCACGGTCTTGGTGGTGGCACGACTGATCCCCTCGGAAGTGGGTTCACAGTCATAGCCTTGGAATACGGCAATCCAGGTAACGACAAAGGCGAAGACGACACTCTTGATCACGCCATTGAGCACATCACTGGTGAAGGTCACGCTGTTCTGCATGTTCGCCCAGTACGAGCCTTCGTAGACGCCCAGCCAGTCGACCGCGACCCACGAACCGCCCCAGATGCCGACGACGCTGAAGATCATCGCCAGCACCGGCAGCGAAATGAAGCCGGCCCACAGGCGCGGGGCAATGATGTACTTGAGCGGATCGACACCGATCATTTCCAGGCTGGACAACTGCTCGGTGGATTTCATGTTGCCGATCTCGGCGGTCAGCGCCGAACCGGCGCGCCCGGCAAACAGCAACGCGGTGACCACCGGCCCCAGTTCACGCAGCAGCGTCAGGGCGACCATCTGCCCCACCGCCTGCTCTGAACCATAGCTGGAAAGAATGCTGAAGCCCTGCAACGCCAGGACCATGCCGATGAAAATGCCGGAGACCACGATGATCACCAGCGACATGACGCCGACCGAATGCAGCTGCTTGACCAGCAGGCCAAAACCACCGCTGATACCGCCACGGCCCAGCAGGGCGTGAAACAGGAACAGGGTCGCCCGACCAAACACCGCGACCGCGTCGATCGCCGATTCGCCGAACCGACGCACGCGTTCCATCAATGAAATTCTGCGCATCAACGCTTCCCCAGAAGATCTGCGCGGTAATCCGTCGCTGGAAAGTGATACGGCACCGGGCCATCGGGATCACCGGTCATGAACTGGCGGATACGCGGTTCATCCGAATTCATCAGCTCATCCGGTGTGCCTTGGCCCAGCACCTGACCATCGCCCACGACATAGATGTAGTCGGCAATGCTCGCGGTTTCCGCCAGGTCGTGCGAGACCACGATGCTGGTGATGCCCAGGGCATCGTTGAGCAGGCGGATCAGGCGCACCAACACGCCCATGGCGATCGGGTCCTGGCCCACGAAGGGCTCGTCGTACATGAGAATCTGCGGATCGAGGGCAATCGCCCGGGCCAGCGCCACGCGGCGCTTCATGCCGCCGGACAGTTCGTCCGGCATCAACTCGATGGCGCCACGCAGCCCCACCGCCTGCAATTTCAGCAGGACGATGTCGCGAATCATGTCTTCCGGCAGCTGGGTGTGCACCCGCAGCGGAAAGGCCACGTTCTCGAACACATCGAGGTCGGTAAACAGCGCACCGCTCTGAAACAGCACGCCCATGTGCTTGCGTGCATCGAACAGATCGCTGCGCGACAGCGTCGGCAGGTTCTGCCCGTTGACCCAGACTTCGCCGCCGGACGGCCGCAACTGCGCGCCCATCAGGCGCAGCAGCGTGGTCTTGCCGCAGCCGGAAGGCCCCATGATGCCGGTGACCTTGCCGCGCGGGATGCGGATATCGACGTTATTGAAAATGCTCCGCGCACCGCGCTTGAAGGAGACTCCCTTCAGCTCGACCGCGTAGGCGTTATCGGCACTCATCTAAACTCCTTGCGATGCAGCCTCTCACTGGGATGCCAGACTTTCCTCGGAAACACCTGCATCCCGGGCAGGCCGAACTGGCGGCGAACTATATCACTGCAAAGGCTGAGCGCCCAAGCGAGAACCCGGCCAAGATCGCCGACTGAAGAGGGCCCGAGCGAGTTTCAGAGGGTTTTGGTAACCAGTAATGACAAAGCACGTCGAACTTGCGTGAGGCTTTGCCACATAACCGCTATAATCGCCGCCTTTTCATCGGCCCATACGATTCTGACATGAGCAAAACCCGCGACCTGATTCAATCGGCACAACGCACCATCCGCCTCGAAGTGGAAGCCGTCCAAGGCTTGATGGCCCATATCGACGCCGATTTCGTACGCGCCTGCGAGATGATTCTGGCCAGCAAGGGCCGCGTGGTCGTAGTCGGCATGGGCAAATCCGGGCACGTCGGCAACAAGATCGCCGCCACCCTGGCCAGCACTGGTACTCCAGCGTTTTTCGTGCATCCGGCCGAAGCCAGCCACGGCGACATGGGCATGATCACCCGCGACGATGTGATTCTGGCCCTGTCGAACTCCGGCTCGACCAACGAAATCGTAACGCTGCTGCCATTGATCAAACGCCTGGGCATCCAGCTGATCAGCGTCACCGGCAACCCGCAGTCGCCACTGGCCAAGGCTGCCGAGGTCAATCTCAATGTGCATGTCGAGCACGAAGCCTGTCCGTTGAATCTGGCGCCGACCTCTTCTACTACTGCAGCGCTGGTCATGGGCGATGCCCTCGCCGTGGCCTTGCTGGAAGCGCGTGGTTTCACCGCTGAAGATTTTGCCTTCTCGCATCCCGGCGGCGCCCTTGGCCGTCGCCTGCTGCTGAAAGTCGAAAACGTCATGCACGCCGGGCAGGAGCTGCCGCAGGTACAACGCGGCACCCTGCTCAAGGACGCGCTGATGGAAATGACCCGCAAGGGTCTGGGCATGACCGCTATTATTGAAGCCGATGGCAAGCTCGCCGGGATCTTCACCGACGGTGATTTGCGCCGCACCCTGGATCGCGCCATCGACATCCGCAGCGCCACCATCGACCAGGTGATGACTGCACACGGCAAGACCGCCCGGCCCGACATGCTCGCCGCCGAAGCCCTGAAAATCATGGAAGACCATCGAATCAACGCCCTGGTAGTCGTCGACGAGGAGGATCGCCCGATCGGCGCCTTCAACCTCTCCGATCTGCTGCGCGCAGGAGTCATGTAATGAGCAACGATCTGCTGCAACGCGGCAAAGCAATCAAACTGGCTGTGTTCGACGTCGACGGTGTGCTCACCGACGGCCGCCTGTACTTTCTCGAAGACGGCAGCGAGTTCAAGACCTTCAACACCCTCGACGGCCAGGGCATCAAGATGCTGATGAATGCCGGCGTGCAAACGGCGATCATCAGTGGCCGCAAGACCCCGGTGGTCGAGCGCCGCGCGAAGAACCTCGGCATCCCGCATCTGTTTCAGGGGCGCGAGGACAAACTGGTGGTACTCGACGGTCTGCTCGCGCAACTGGGCCTAAGCTATGAAGAAGTCGCCTATCTGGGTGACGATCTGCCAGACTTGCCGGTGATCCGCCGTGTAGGGCTGGGCATGGCGGTAGCCAACGCTGCCGATTTCGTCCGCGAACATGCCCATGGCGTTACCCGCGCCCGTGGCGGCGAAGGTGCTGCCCGTGAATTCTGCGAATTGATCCTGCGCGCCCAGGGCCGCCTCGAAGCGGCCAACGCCGCGTACCTGTGAGCCTGACCATGTTTAGCAAAAAGTTTCGCAATTTTCTGCTGTTCGGCGGCATCGCGGCGATTTTCGCTGCGGTCGGCTATTGGAACATCAGCCCGGAACGCTTCCTCGACAAGCCACCGGTTTCGGCTGCCGAGAATCCGATCGACTGGTACGCGACCAACACGCATACCATTCAGTACCTGCCCGACGGCAAGGTGCAGTACGAGATGACTTCCGACAAGGCCGAGCACGTCAAGGCTACCGATGTCACCCTGGTGACCAAGCCTGATTTGAACATGTACCGCGGCACCGACTTCCCGTGGCATGTGACCAGTGAGCGCGGCGAGGTGAATTCGGGCGGTACCGAAGTGGAATTGATCGACTCGGTACGCGTACAGCGCACCGACGAGAAACAGCGCGGCACCCTGATCACCAGCACCCGCATGACCGTGTTCCCGCAGCAAGAATATGCGCAGACCGCGCAACCCGTTAGAATCGAGGGCGCTGGCGGCGTATCGACTGGCGTCGGAATGAAAGCGTACCTGAAGGACAGCAGGATACACCTGCAATCGAACGTAAGAGGACAGTATGAGGCTCGTTAAAACCCTCCCTATTTTGCTCAGTCTGGGCGCAGCACTGGGAAGCGCGAGCGCCTGGTCCCTGCCGAACGATCAGCAGCAGCCTATCCGCATTCAGGCCGACGACGCCCAACTGGACGACAAGAATGGCATCGCCACCTATAAAGGTGACGTGATCATTACCCAGGGCTCGATGATCGTTAAAGGCAACACCGTGACCATGACGCGCGCGCCCAATGGCGACATCGACGTGGTGACCTCGGTGGGCAACCTGGCTTACTTCGAGCAGTTGCAGACCCAAGGCGACGCCAACCCGGTCAAGGGCTACGGCGTGACGATTCAATACCACGCCCAGCAGAACCGGGTGGTGCTGATCGACAAGGCCAAGGTTATCGACAAGGATAACAACGTCACCCAGGGCGAAAAAATCGTCTACGACACCGTGAAGAAACTGGCCAGCGCCGGTCGCGCCACGGGCAGCAAGGTCACCGAATCGCGTCCGCGCATCGACATGGTGATCCAGCCGAAGAAGAAAACCGAAGAGAAATCCCAGTAATGGCAACTCTGAAAGCTCAGCACCTGGCCAAGGCCTATAAAAGCCGCCAGGTCGTGCGTGACGTCAGCCTGTCGATCGACAGCGGGCAGATCGTCGGCTTGCTCGGCCCGAACGGCGCCGGCAAGACTACGTGCTTCTACATGATCGTTGGCCTGGTGCAGGCAGATCAGGGCCGTGTGCTGATCGATGATCTGGACGTCAGCCACCAGCCGATGCACGGCCGCGCCAAGGCTGGTATCGGCTATCTGCCGCAAGAAGCGTCGATCTTCCGCAAACTGTCGGTCGCCGACAACATCATGGCGATCCTCGAGACTCGCCCGGAGCTCGACAAGGCCGGTCGTCGCAAGGAGCTGGAAAGCCTGCTGCAGGAGTTTCACATCAGCCACATCCGCGACAACCTCGGCATGAGCCTGTCCGGTGGTGAGCGCCGCCGGGTGGAAATCGCTCGTGCCCTGGCCACTGCGCCGAAATTCATCTTGCTCGACGAACCGTTCGCCGGTGTCGACCCGATCTCGGTCGGCGACATCAAGCAGATCATCCATCACCTCAAGGCCAAGGGCATCGGTGTGCTGATCACCGACCACAACGTCCGTGAAACCCTGGATATCTGCGAAACCGCTTACATCGTCAACGACGGTCAACTGATCGCTGAAGGCGATGCCGAGACCATCCTGGCCAACGATCTGGTCAAGGAAGTGTATCTGGGTCACGAGTTCCGCCTGTAAGCGCGACAGCGCTGTATCGATTCAAGGCGCATTTATCCGCTTTAATTGTTACAGCGCTCTAGGCAAACACTTCAGTTTCAGGCATATAATTTGCTTAAGTTTGGCGCTTCGGCGCCCTGTAGTGGATGGCGCAAAGCGCCGGCGAATAAGGTGTTAAGCCCCTGCCATGAAACCATCGCTAGTCTTGAGAATGGGCCAGCAGCTGACGATGACACCGCAGCTGCAACAGGCCATCCGCCTGCTCCAATTGTCGACCCTGGACCTGCAACAGGAGATCCAGGAGGCTCTGGAATCCAATCCGATGCTCGAGCGCCAGGAAGAAGGCGACGACTTCGACAACGCCGATCCTCTGGCCGACAACGCCGAACAGAAGCCCGCCGAAATCCAGGAACCCTCCTACCAGGAAACCGCCCCGACGGTGGATAACCTCGAGGATGGCGAATGGAACGAGCGCATCCCCAACGAACTGCCAGTGGATACCGCCTGGGAAGACGTCTACCAGACCAGCGCCAGCAGCCTGCCCAGCAGCGATGACGATGAGTGGGATTTCACCACCCGCACGTCCGCCGGCGAGAGCCTGCAAAGTCATCTGCTCTGGCAACTGAACCTGGCGCCGATGTCCGACACCGATCGCCTGATCGCCGTGACCCTGATCGACTGCATCAACAATCAGGGCTATCTGGACGAAACACTCGAAGAAATTCTTGAAGCGTTCGATCCTGAACTGGACATCGAGCTCGACGAGATCGAAGCCGTCCTGCATCGCATCCAGCAATTCGAGCCCGCCGGGATCGGCGCCCGCAACCTCAGCGAATGCCTGCAGCTGCAATTGCGCCAGCTGCCCGCGAAGACGCAGTGGCTGACCGAGGCCAAACGGCTGGTCGCCGATTACATCGACCTGCTCGGCAGCCGCGATTACAGCCAGTTGATGCGCCGCATGAAGCTCAAGGAAGACGAACTGCGCCAGGTCATCGAACTGGTGCAGAGTCTCAATCCGCGTCCAGGCTCGCAGATCGAGTCGACCGAAGCCGAGTACGTCATTCCCGATGTGATCGTGCGCAAGGACAACGAGCGCTGGCTGGTCGAGCTGAACCAGGAGTCGGTGCCACGCCTGCGTGTCAACGCCCAGTACGCCGGTTTTGTGAAACGTGCCGACACCAGCGCCGACAACACTTTCATGCGCAACCAGTTGCAGGAAGCCCGCTGGTTCATCAAGAGCTTGCAGAGCCGCAACGAAACCCTGATGAAAGTGGCCACGCAGATCGTCGAACATCAGCGCGGCTTCCTCGAATACGGCGACGAAGCGATGAAGCCGTTGGTATTGCATGACATCGCCGAAGCGGTGGGCATGCACGAATCGACGATTTCCCGAGTGACCACACAAAAATTCATGCATACCCCGCGCGGTATTTATGAGCTGAAATACTTTTTCTCCAGCCACGTCAGTACCTCCGAAGGCGGCGAATGCTCGTCCACGGCGATCCGCGCGATCATCAAAAAACTGGTCGCTGCGGAAAATCAGAAAAAGCCGTTGAGTGACAGCAAGATCGCTGGTTTACTGGAGGCACAAGGCATTCAGGTGGCTCGCCGCACCGTCGCCAAGTACCGCGAATCCCTCGGAATCGCGCCTTCGAGCGAACGCAAGCGGTTGATGTAAGCCACGTTACAGCGTTCCAGTGGCAGGCTTTTCGGCCTGCCGCTTTATGCACTGGCAACGAAGGAGAAGCTGTATGCAAGTCAACATCAGTGGACACCAACTGGAAGTGACCCAACCTCTGCGTTCCTACATCGAGGAAAAACTCCAGCGACTGGAGCGACATTTCGACAAGATCACCAACGTGCAAGTCACGATGTGCGTCGAAAAGCTGAAGCAGAAGATCGAAGCCACCTTGCATATCCCCGGCAGCGAAGTGGTCGCCAACGCAGAAGATACCGACATGTACGCTGCGATCGACTCACTCACCGACAAGCTGGATCGCCAACTCAAAAAGCATAAGGAAAAGACCCAGAGCCTCCTCCAGGGCGCGACCGGTCGTTAACACCCCTATCCCATGATCCGACTTGAAACCATCCTGACCCCCGGCCGTTCCCAAGTGAACGCGCCGGGCGGCAGCAAGAAAAAAGCCCTCGAACAGATTGCCAACCTGATCCACCGCGAAGTGCCGGATCTGGCGATGCAGGATGTCTTCGAGGCGCTGATCGCCCGTGAAAAACTCGGTTCCACCGGTTTTGGTAACGGCATCGCCATTCCCCACTGCCGCCTCAAGAGCTGCACGGCGCCGATCAGCGCCCTGCTGCACCTCGAAGCCCCGATCGATTTCGACGCCATCGACGGCGCTCCGGTAGACCTGCTGTTCGTGCTGCTGGTCCCGGAAGCCGCGACCGATGCGCATCTGGAGTTGCTGCGCCAGATCGCCAGCATGCTCGACCGCAAGGAAGTTCGTGAAAAACTGCGCAGCGCCGCGAGCAACGAAGCCTTGTACCAGGTTGTACTGGACGAGCAGAACGGGCACTAATCATGCGTTTGATCATTGTCAGTGGCCGTTCGGGCTCGGGTAAAAGTACCGCCCTGAATGTCCTTGAGGACAACGGCTACTACTGCATCGACAATTTGCCGGCCGGTTTGCTGCCGGAACTGGCCGAGCGTGCGCTGATTCACACGGAGCTGGCGCAGCCGCTGGTCGCCGTGTCGATTGATGCGCGCAACCTGCCCAGCCATCTGTCACGCTTTCCCGAATTGCTCGAAGACGTCCGTGCCAAACACATCAAGTGCGATGTGCTGTATCTGGACGCCGACGAGGAAACTCTGCTCAAGCGTTTTTCCGAGACCCGGCGACGTCACCCGCTGAGCAACGCCAATCGCTCACTGGCCGAGGCGATTCACGATGAAACCGCCCTGCTCGGCCCGATCGCCGATCTGGCCGATCTGAAAATCAACACCACTAGCCTGAACCTCTATCAGCTTCGCGACACTCTGAAGCTGCGCCTGCTGAATCAGCCGGAACCCGGCACGGCGTTTCTGGTTGAATCATTTGGCTTCAAGCGCGGCATGCCGGTCGATGCCGATCTGGTCTTCGATGTGCGCTGCCTGCCCAATCCGTACTGGAAACCGGAGCTGCGCGCGCAATCGGGCCTTGATGCACCGGTGGCCGAGTACCTGGCGCAGCAGCCGGATGTCGAAGAAATGTATCAGGACATCTACGCCTACCTGAACAAGTGGCTGCCACGTTTCGCCGCCAGCAACCGTGCTTACGTGACCATTGCCATCGGCTGCACCGGCGGGCACCACCGCTCCGTCTACCTGACCGAACGTCTGGGCCTGGCCCTGCAGAAAACCCTGAAGAACGTCCAGGTTCGCCACCGCGACCTCACCTAAAGGATTCACACCGCGATGCCTGCTCGTGAAATCGAAATCATCAATAAGCTGGGTCTGCATGCGCGGGCATCGGCCAAATTCGTCGGCGTGGCCGGTCAGTATCCAGACTGCACGATCCGGGTGGGACGCACCCCTGAAACGGCTGTCGACGGCAAGAGCATCATGGCAATGATGATGCTCGCGGCGGGCAAAGGCACCAAAATTTATTTGAGTACCGAAGGGCATCAGGAACAGGAAGCCATGGATGCGCTGGTAGCGTTGATCGACAACTACTTCGACGAAGGTGGCTGATAGCCAAAGTCAAAAGATCGCAGCCTGCGGCAGCTCCTACAGGAAACGCATTCCAAGGTACGAGCTGCCGCAGGCTGCGAATTTTTGATCCTCTTTCAACCCAACGCCGTATCCATCACCATCATCAGACAGAACCCGATCAACAGGCCCAGACTCGCCAGCTTGTCATGCCCATGACGGCGCGACTCCGGGATCACTTCGTGGGTCACCACCAGCAACATCGCCCCGGCCGCCAGTGCCAGCCCCAGCGGCAACAGCACCTGAGCCAGACTCACCAGCCACGCACATAACAGTGCAAATACCGGTTCGACCAGCCCAGACGCCGCGCCAATCAAAAATGCCCTGACCCGCGACATCCCTGCCCCGGCCAGCACCAACGCAATCACCAGTCCTTCCGGCACATCCTGCAACGCAATGCCCATCGCCAGGCTGTCGGCGTCCGCCATCCCGCCGCCGGCAGATACGCCAACCGCCATGCCTTCTGGAATGTTGTGCGCGATGATGGCGAACACGAACAGCCAGATTCGCGGTGGAATCACCGGTTGCTCCAGCGTGCCGACGAGCATCTCCGGCGAGGCACCCGAAACGCGCCGATCCACCAGATAAAGACCGAACGCGCCGAGCAGGATGCCGAAGCAGATCAGGCCACTGGCGGCCCACGGCGTCAGGCCAAGGCTCTCAGCTGCCGCAATGCCCGGCACGATCAGCGAAAACGCCGTCGCCGCCAGCATCACTCCGGCACCAAATCCCAGCAAGGTGTCGCTGAGTGCCTGCGGCATGCGCCGGATCACCAGCACCGGCACCGCGCCAAGCGCCGTGCCCAATGCGCAGATGGCACCGCCCTGCAACGCGCGCAACAGCTTCGGTTCCAGATTCAGCCATTGCAAACCGTGGGCGACCAGCAAAGTCATCCCCGCCAGCAGCAACAGCGAGCCCACCGCGTAACGAAACATGCGCCCGCTGCCAATCGCCAGTGTTTCCGTGCCCATAGTCAGCCCTGATTGTTTTTATGGAAGGCTTAAACCAGTGCGGCCTGATAGCGCGCAGCAACTTCCGGCCAATTAATCACGTTGTAGAACGCGTTGATGTATTCCGGGCGACGGTTCTGGTAGCGCAGGTAGTAGGCGTGCTCCCAGACGTCGAGACCAAGGATTGGTGTGTTGCCGGTCATCAGCGGGCTGTCCTGATTGCCGCTGCTTTCCACGACCAGTTTTTTCTCCGGTGTCACGCTGAGCCAGGCCCAACCGCTGCCGAAACGGGTCAGCGCGGCCTTGGTGAAGGCTTCCTTGAAACTGTCGAGTCCGCCCAGTTGCTCGTCGATGGCCTTGGCCAGAGCGCCGTTGGGCTTGCCGCCACCGTTGGGCACCATCACTTCCCAGAACAGCGAATGGTTGGCGTGGCCGCCGCCCTGATTGATCACCGCCGCGCGAAGTTTTTCCGGCAGTTGCTGGACGCTGGCGACGAGTTTTTCCACTGGCCACTCGGCGAATTCGGTGCCTTCCACGGCGGCGTTGAGGTTGTTGATGTAGGTCTGGTGATGCTTGGTGTAATGGATTTCCATGGTCTGCGCATCGATGTGCGGCTCGAGGGCATCGTAGGCATAAGGCAAGGCAGGCAAGGTAAAAGCCATTTCAGTGGACTCCATACTGATGGGGATTTGAGGCGCGGCGGGCATTGCCGGTGTCCGGATGCAGCAGGCGCTGGGTGCGCGGGTACTCGCCGTGCTCGCTGATGAAATTCAACAGTTCGACGTAGGTCTTGCTGCTCTGGCGCAACGCCGCCTCACGCAGGGCCGGACGCAGGCGTTCGTCCTGCATGGTCTGCAACAAACGTTGATGGATAGCGCACAGGTATTCGGCGCTCTCCTCCGGTTGGTTCAGGCGCAAATGCAGGTCGGCGAGGTTGTGATGAGAGACGACGCAGGCCGCCACCGCTTCGTCGGCATCCGCCCAGCGTTCGAACAACACTTGCGCCAGGGCCAGGGCTTGCAGGTAAGCCTCACGGGCGTCGATCAGTTCGCCCAGCATGAAGCAGTGATTGGCCCGTTCGATCGTGCGTTTCCAGTGCTCCATGGTGAGCCTCCAAAGCGGTTGCGGGATTTACACGCCGCCGGCGGTGAGTTTCTCGGGGTTGAGCAACTCTTCCAGTTGGCTGCGCGACAGGTCGGAGTGTTCCAGAGCGACGTCGATCACCGCGCGGCCTTCCTTGTAGGCTTAGCGCGCGACGGATCTGGCGGCTCATCCAGCGCCCGCTTTCGAGGTAGGGCTGCTCGTGCAAGGCAGAACTCATGATCCGGGTCTCGTTCGGAGATGAGATTTATTATTAGATGATAATGAGAACCAACACAAGTGCTCGAGTTTGCGCTGTTAACTTGTGGGAGCGAGCCTGCTCGCGAATGCGCTGTGTCAATCAGCACATTTACAACTGATCCACCGCTTTCGCGAGCAGGCTCGCTCCCACAAGGGATTTGTGCGAAGCGAATAAAAAAGGCGCGCCATCCAGAACGGATGGCGCGCCTTTTTTTGTTGGCGGATTCGCGGCTTAGCTGCCGGCGACAGTCATCCGCTCGATCAACACCGAGCCGGTGCGGATGTTGCTGCGCAGCTCCAGATCATTACCCACCGCGACAATCTGCTTGAACATGTCGCGCATGTTGCCGGCGATGGTCACTTCCTGCACAGCGAACTGGATCTCGCCGTTTTCCACCCAGAAGCCCGCCGCACCGCGCGAATAGTCGCCGGTGACCATGTTCAGGCCGTGGCCCATCAATTCGGTGACCAGCAGACCTCGGCCCATGCGCTTCAACAGCGCTGCCTGATCTTCATCGCCATGGGTGACGAACAGGTTGTGCACCCCGCCCGCGTTGGCGGTGCTCGGCATGCCCAGTTTGCGCCCGGAATAGGTGCCGAGGATGTAGGAGACCAACTCGCCCTTTTCGACGAACGGTTTCGCGTAAGTCGCCAGGCCATCACCGTCGTAGGAAGCACTGCCCATGGCACGCATCAGATGCGGACGCTCATCAATGGTCAGCCATTCCGGAAACAGCTTCTGCCCCAGTGTGCCTTCGAGAAACGACGATTTGCGATACAGACTGCCGCCGGATACTGCCGAGAGGAAGCTGCCGAACAGACCGCCCGCCAGTTCGGCGGAAAACAGCACCGGCACCTCGCATGTCGGCACCGGCCGCGCGCCCAGACGGCTGGCTGCACGTTGCGCGGCACGCTGGCCGATGCTCACCGGATCGGCGAGCAGACTGCCCTGGCGATTGACGTCGTACCAGTAATCGCGCTGCATCTGGCCGTCGGCTTCAGCGATCATCACGCAACTCAGGCTGTGCCGGGTCGATGCGTAACCGCCGATGAAACCGTGGCTGTTGCCGTAAACCCGGCAGCCCTGATGGGTGCTGAGGGTGGTGCCGTCGGCGTTCTTGATCCGCGCATCGGCATCGAACGCCGCGGCCTCGCAGAGCAAAGCCTTCTCGATGGCCTGCTCCGGGGTGATGTCCCACTCGTGGAACAGGTCGAAATCCTGCACATCCCTGGCCATCAGCGCCGCATCGGCCAGACCCGAGGCTTCGTCCTCGGAGGTGTGTTTGGCGATGGCCAGTGCTGCTGCGACGGTTTCACGAATCGCCTCCGGCCCGGTGGCCGAGGTGCTGGCCGAACCTTTGCGCTGGCCGACGTACAGGGTGATGCCAAAACCCTGATCACGGTTGAATTCAACGGTTTCGACCTCGCGCTGACGCACCGAGGTCGACAGCCCCTGCTCCAGCGACACCGCGACTTCACAGGCGCTGGCGCCCTGGCGCTTGGCTTCGGCGATGATCTGCTCGACCTGTTCTTGCAGTGCCGGCAATGCCTGCGGGCCGACGCTTTGAACTGCACTCATGCTCATCTCCACTCAAATTCTGCTTTCGGCTGGGGTCATCGAGCGACCGGGCCGGACAAGCGGCCCCCGACTGGTTATCATGGCGGCGTTTCTTTGCGGACTGCCACCATGGTTGATTCTTACGACGACTCCCTCGATACGGGAGAAAAAAGCAAATCTCAGGTCAAACGCGAGTTGCATGCGCTGGTTGACCTCGGCGAGCGCCTGACCACACTCAAGCCTGATCTGGTCGCCAAACTGCCGTTGACCGACGCTTTGCGCCGGGCATTGGCCGATGCGCCCAAGCACACCGCGAACATCGCGCGTAAACGGCATTTGCAGTTCATCGGCAAACTGATGCGCGACCAGGACACTGACGCGATTCTGACTCTGCTCGATCAACTCGATGCCTCCACTCGCCAGTACAACGAGCGTTTCCATAATCTGGAACGCTGGCGTGACCGCCTGATCGCGGGCGATGACGCCGTGCTGGAGAAATTCGTCATCGAGTACCCGGATGCCGATCGCCAGCAATTGCGTTCCCTGATCCGTCAGGCCCAGCATGAGGTTGCGCAAAACAAACCGCCTGCTTCGAGCCGCAAGATCTTCAAATACATTCGGGAGCTGGACGAGACTCAACGCGGCCTGCGTTGATAATCGTCACCGGGTGGCCGTCCTGCGCGCCACCCGAAAGCCCCACCGTTCTTATGCGCCCGTGCCACCCACGGTGATCGCATCGATCTTCAGCGTTGGCTGGCCGACACCCACCGGCACCGACTGCCCATCCTTGCCACACGTACCCACACCGCTGTCCAGCGCCAGATCGTTACCGACCATCGACACCCGGCTCATCGCCTCGGGGCCGTTGCCGATCAACGTCGCGCCTTTGACCGGTGCGGTGATCTTGCCGTCCTCGATCAGATAAGCCTCGCTGGTGGAGAATACGAACTTGCCGCTGGTGATATCGACCTGACCGCCGCCGAGGTTGGCGCAGTAGATGCCCTTTTTTACCGAGGCGATGATTTCCGCCGGATCGCTTTCACCGCCGAGCATGTAGGTGTTGGTCATGCGGGGCATCGGCAGGTGCGCGTAGGATTCGCGGCGACCGTTACCGGTGCGCGCCACGCCCATCAGCCGCGCGTTGAGCTTGTCTTGCATGTAGCCCTTGAGTACGCCGTTTTCGATCAGCGTAGTGCACTCGGTCGGCGTGCCTTCGTCATCGACGCTCAGCGAACCGCGACGGCCGCTCAAGGTGCCGTCATCGACGATGGTGCAAAGCTTGGAGGCAACCATTTCACCCATGCGCCCGCTGTAGGCCGAGCTGCCCTTGCGGTTGAAATCGCCTTCCAGACCGTGACCGACCGCTTCGTGCAGCAGCACGCCGGACCAGCCGGAACCGAGCACAACCGGCAAGGTACCGGCCGGCGCCGGAATCGCTTCCAGATTCACCAGCGCCTGGCGCAGCGCTTCGCGGGCATAACCCATGGCGCGGTCTTCGGCGAGGAAGTAGCGGTAATCGGTACGCCCACCGCCGCCGTGCCCGCCGCGTTCGCGACGGCCATTCTGCTCAACGATGACGCTAACGTTGAAGCGCACCAGCGGTCGCACGTCGGCGGCCAGGCCACCGTCGGTGGAGGCCACCAGAATCCGCTCCCAGACCCCGGCCATGCTCACGCTGACCTGCTGAATCCGTGGGTCGAGTGCGCGGGTGGCGACGTCGATGCGTTTGAGCAACTCGACTTTTTCCGCGCGGCTGAGCACTTCCAGCGGGTTATCCGGCGCGTACAGTTGCGCGACGTCCTGGCTGGTGAATGCCTGCACGGTGCCGTTCTGCCCGGCACGTGAGATCGAACGCGCGGCGCGGGCCGCTGCACCGAGGGCTTCGAGGGTGATCGCGTTGCTGTAGGCAAAACCGGTTTTCTCACCGGACTGCGCGCGCACGCCGACACCTTGGTCGAGGTTGAAGCTGCCTTCCTTGACGATGCCGTCTTCCAGCGCCCATGACTCGGAAATCTGGCCCTGGAAATACAGGTCGGCGGCATCGATGCCCGGCCCGGCCAGATCGCCGAGCACGCCTTGCAGGCTCTCGATCGTGACACCGCCGGGTGCCAACAGGTGATCACTGACTGAGGACAACAACTCGCTCATAGGTTTACGCCTTAAATTCGTGTTCTGAAGCAGGCCGCTGGGCGCCCTGCGAGAAAAACCGCCGATGACGCGTCACCGGCATGCGCGCCCGGATGGACGCTTGTTCATCGCTGTCGCGGGCGGCCAGCAACACCGCCTCGCCTTGATCCTGCTGGGCCAGCACACGCCCCCACGGGTCGACAATCGCCGCATGCCCGAAGGTCTCGCGTGGCCCCGGATGACTGCCGCCCTGTGCGGCCGCGAGGATATAACACTGTGTTTCGATGGCCCGCGCGCGGATCAGTACATCCCAATGCGCGGCGCCGGTTACGGCCGTAAACGCCGACGGTGCAGTAATCAATTCGGCACCGGCGGCACGCAATTCACTGTACAGCTCCGGGAAACGCAAGTCGTAACACACGCTCAGACCGACGCGCCCCACCGGCGTATCCGCCACCACTACATTACCGCCATAAGCATAGTCATCGGATTCACGGTATTGGCCGCGATTGTCGGCGACATCGACATCGAACAGATGCAGCTTGTCATAGCGCGCGACGATCTCGCCGTATTCATTGATCAGCAACGAGCAGGCATTGGCTTTGGCCGTGGGTTGACCCAACGGTGGCAACGGCAATGTACCGGCGACTATCCATAAGGTGAGGTCGCGGGCGGTCTGTTTCAACCAGGGCAGGATCGGCCCTTCGCCCGAGGCCTCGGCGCGGCCGATATCGGCGACGTCGCGACGGCCCATGGCAGCGAAGTTTTCCGGCAGCACCGCGAGTTTCGCCCCGCTGGCGGCGGCCTGTTCAAGCAGGCGTCGGGCCTGGGCCAGATTGGCCAGCACGTCACTCTGGCTGACCATTTGAATCACCGCTAAAGACATGGCCGCTCCTCGGGATTTGCATGTACCTGTGTAGGAGCTGCCGCAGGCTGCGATCTTTTGATTTTTTTTAAGAGCCAGATCAAAAGATCGCAGCCTTCGGCAGCTCCTACAGGGGTAGTGTCTGCTAGTTAAAAAGGCTTGTCGAAGGTGATTTTCGGCTCTTTCCAAGGGCCTGTGACGGTGTACTTGACGCTGGCGAAGCGCGCCACGCGGTCGCCGATCAGCTTGTCGATGAGGAACAGCGCGCCGCCGACCGCCGGTGCGCCGACGAGCAGTGCGGCGATCGGCAGGTTGTTGGTCACCGGCAGTGTCACCAGCAATTTCGCATCGACCTTGTCACCAACCAGATCCAGCGTGCCGTCCAGCTCAAGATTGCTCGAAGGCCCGGTCAGGCGAATCGGCTCACGGGTGACGTAGACACCGTTGTTCGCCACCAGCAAACCTTTGACCCGATCGTAGCTCAGGCCTTTGCCGAACAGGTCGGAGAAGTCCAGACGCAGGCGCCGGCCGATCGAGTTGAAGTTGAGCAGGCCGAACACCCGCAGCGCCTGAGCACCGCCCTCCACTTCAACGAACTGGCCTTTGTTCAGCGAGGCATCGAGGGTGCCGGAGAAGCGCTTGGTCGCCAGCCACGCCGGCGAGCCCGGCCAACGTCCATCGACGTCCATATGGAATTCTTCGCTGGTCACGCTCGGCGCGAAGCCCCAGCCTTTGAGCACGTCAGCCAGATTCTTGCCGCCAATACGACCCTTGTACCAACTGCTGGTCGCACCCGGAGTGCCTTCCCAGCCGCCGTTGCCTTGCAGGAGGATGCCCTTGAGGCCCATGTCGAGGTTGTTCAGGGCGATGCCCTTGGCGGTCGGCCGCACTTTCAGCGACCAGCCACCCACCAGATCGGGGCCGAGGAACAATTGATTGAGGGTGATATCCAGCGCCGGGATTTTCGTCGGATCGACCGACGCCAGTGGATCCGGCGCGTTCTCGTCAGCCTGCACCGCTGGGTCCGGCGCCGGCAGTTTCACGTACTGAAGATTCACTGCAATCGGCACGCCCTTGGCGTCTGGCAGGCTGGCCGTGCCCTTGGCCTGCTGACTATCGAGAGCGAGATTCCATGCGCCGGGCTTGCGATTGATCTGCACCGAGGCCTGATCCAGTGTGGTGCCGAGCGCGGTCAATTTGCCGACCTTGATGTCAGCGCTGCTGAGCAGTTGCTTGGCGCTGCCGCCCGGATCCCCGCCGGCGTATTTGTTGGCCAGATCCTGCCACGGCGCAACGTCCAGCTCTGACAGCACCCCACGAATGCGCAGGCCCTTGGCGCCCGGCAACACGGCTTCGCCAGCGCCAAGAAACAGCTCGCCACGGCCATCGCCGAAGTTGCTCGGCGGCGCGGCAAAGGTGAAATTGGCCAGTTGATCGTAATTGACCCAGTAACGCCGCTCCTGCCCTTGCAAGGTCATGCGGAACACCGTGTCACGCCCGACATCGGCGGCCATGCCGAACGGCGCCGGCAAATCCACTGCCACACCTTTGAGGCTGGAGCTGACCATCAATTGACTATCGGCGCCGGAAAGATTCAGCTGCAACTGATACGGAATCGTCCCGGACACCGGCAACGGCTGGGTCACGCCCAGCCAGTCGGTGAGCTTTTTCACTTCGACCTGTCCGGATGCGGCGACGCGAGTCTTGATCTGATTGGGGCTGCCGTCGGCGAATATCTGCGCAGTGACCGGTTTGTCGAAGGCCCGCGCAGAAATGTTCTGGCCGCTGAGGCCTTTGTTACTGTCGAAGCGGAAATCGCCTTTGAGCTGGCTCAGTTCCAGTTTCGGTTCGGCCAGTTTCAGCCGCGCGTTGGCGGTCTTGAAGTCGACGAGAATTTTCGGTTGGTCGCCCTTGGCCAGCGGAATATCCAGCTTGAGCTTGCCATTCAGATCACCGGCGCCTTCCCAACCGGCAAAGGTCTCGCCAGTGCCGATCGGCGCTTCCTGGAGAATCTTCAGGCCATCGCCCAGGCCACCGGCAAATGCGCCATCGAGGAACAAATGCGAGTTCTGCCCGGACGGTACGTGAGGAATATTGACGAAGACATCGCTGACTTGCGTGTCGAGCAACTGGCCCTTGCTGGCCCAGATGCGCACGCCGCTGTCTTCGATGAACACATCGCCGCTGACTTTGCTCACATGCGGCCAGCCCGGCTGAAACGCCAGCTCGGCGTCGTGCACTTTGAAGAACAGGCTGATGCTGCGATCAGCCTCGCCGGCGTTCTTGCTCAGCGAGCCCTGATACTGGAAGAAGCCCTGATCCACCGCGCCTTTGAGGATCGCTGTGCGCAACCACTCATCAAGCGCAGGGCTTAACACCGCCGGCAGGTATTTCGCGGTGTAGCGACCGTCACCATCGACGAGGCCGACGCGCAGGTCCATGTAGTCTTCCTGGCTATGGTCGAAGTGCAGGCGGATAAGGAAGTCGCCGGCAATCTTGCCCTCCTCGCCCAGCACCTTCAGGTACGGCGCAATCAGGGTGAAGCCGTCCTTGTCGAGCTTCCAGGTCAGCCGCGCATTGGCCTGCAGGTATTGCCATGGCTTGGCGAAAATCGGATCGAGGTGCAGGACGAAGTCCTTGCTGTCGAGGCGCAACTCACCGCCGTCCAGATTGCCGCTGAGGCTGCCGCTGACATTTCGCGCCGCCGGAGCGCCGTGGTAGGCATCGAAACCGACATTATCGAGGTTGGCGGCAAAGCCGAATTTGCTGCCATCGGTGGCAGTCGGGCGGAAGTCCAGCAGCACATTACGCAGGCCGCCGGTTACCTTCAAACGCTCGACCACAGTGGCGAAGCTTTGCGGTAACGGCCCCAGCGCATTGAGCAGCGGCGTGATCGGGGTCAGATCGAGGCGATCGGCCTGCAAATGCCAGAGCTCTTCAGCGTTGGCGCTGGCGCGAGTCTGCTGCACCTGCACATGAGATTCCCAGCGGGTGTCGCCGAAGCTCATCGCCAGTGAATCAAGAGTGACCTTCGCGCCCTCGGCGGTGTTGCGGTAATAGGCGTTGAGCGCCAGATTGTTGATCTGGATCGGCTTGCGCTCGGCGTAGGCACCGGTCACTTGCGGCGCATTCAGGCGCAACGCGGCGCTTTGCAACGCGCCTTCGGCCCAATCGACCCAGAGTTCGCCGCCGGCCTTGATCTCGGAAAAATTCCATTGCTGGGTCAGGCGCTCGGGCAGCCATTTCGACCAGTCGCTCTGCGGCAGGCTGGCATAACCCTCGATGGCGCTGTTCTGCCATTGATCGGGACGCAGCTGGCTGCGCAGGCTCAGCGCGACGGGCTGGCCATCGGGCAAGGTCAGACGCGCGTCAAGACGCTGGCGACTGGCGCCGGTACGCACATTGAGGCCGACATAGGTGAGCGTCATGGGCGGGTGATCGAGCGGTTGCAGGGTCACCTGGCTGTCGAGCACCGACAGTTGCTTGATCATCTGCGAGCGCTGGAACAGTTGCGCTGCATCGAACGGCTGATCCTTCTGCACCGGCAGACCTTCCAGCGCCCAGGTACCGTCTTCGGCTTCCTTGAGGCTGATCTTCAAACCGTTGAGTTCGATATGCGCGAGGCGCACTTCGCGGGCGAGCACGCTGCCCCACATATCCGGCACCACCCGCACGCGGTCGAGGCGCAGAGCGTTGGCACCGTCGCCGACCATCACGTCATGGGCCAGCAGGATCGGTGCGAAACCGCTCCAGTTGCCTTCCAGCTCACCGATCTGCAAGGGCATGCCGAGGGCAGCGCTGGCCTTGTCTTCGATGTCGGCGCGGTATTCGGCCACCAGTGGCGTCAGCTCGCGGCCGAGACTGACGTACAACGCCATCAACACCAGAACCAACGCGCACAGGCCCAGCCCCCAGCGGGTGAGTGCGGCCAATATGCGTGTCAGACGCTCCATGTCAGTTGGCTCCCATGGCAAAAATACTGCGAAAAGCTGAGGCCAGCCGCGTTGAATGAATGGTGATGCAGGGCTTCAGAGCAGCACCACGTCATATTGTTCCTGGGAATACATGGTTTCCACCTGGAAGCGTATGGTGCGGCCGATAAAGCCTTCAAGCTCGGCGACGTTACCGGACTCTTCATCGAGCAGACGATCGACCACTTTCTGGTTGGCCAGCACTCGATAACCCTCGGCCTGGTAGGCCCGCGCCTCGCGCAGAATCTCGCGGAAGATCTCGTAACAGATGGTTTCGGCGGTCTTCAGTTTGCCGCGTCCCTGGCAACTGCTGCACGGCTCGCACAGCACCTGTTCGAGGCTTTCGCGGGTGCGCTTGCGGGTCATCTGCACCAGGCCCAGCTCGGTAATGCCGATGATGTTGGTCTTGGCGTGATCGCGCTCCAGCTGTTTCTCCAGAGTGCGCAGGACCTGACGCTGATGCTCTTCATCTTCCATGTCGATGAAGTCGATGATGATGATCCCGCCGAGGTTGCGCAGGCGCATCTGCCGAGCAATCGCCGTGGCCGCTTCGAGATTGGTCTTGAAAATGGTTTCTTCGAGGTTGCGATGACCGACGAACGCCCCGGTGTTGACGTCGATGGTGGTCATGGCTTCCGCCGGATCGATCACCAGATAGCCGCCAGACTTCAGCGGCACCTTGCGCTCCAGCGCGCGCTGGATTTCGTCTTCGACACCGTACAGATCGAAGATCGGTCGTTCACCCGGGTAGTGTTCCAGACGATCAGCGATTTCCGGCATCAGTTCGGCGACAAACTGCGTGGTTTTCTGGAAGGTTTCCCGGGAATCGATGCGGATCTTCTCGATCTTCGGATTGACCAGGTCACGCAGGGTGCGCAGGGCCAGGCCGAGGTCTTCGTAGATCACGCTCGGCGCGGCGATGGTCTTGATCTGCTCGTTGATCTGGTCCCAGAGGCGCCGCAGGTAACGGATGTCCATGAGGATTTCATCAGCGCCCGCGCCTTCAGCGGCTGTGCGCAGAATGAAGCCGCCGGCCTCCTTGATGCCTTCTTTGGCCACGCAATCGCTGACCACCTGCTTGAGACGCTCGCGCTCGGCTTCGTCTTCGATCTTCAGGGAAATGCCAACGTGGGCGGTGCGCGGCATGTACACCAGATAGCGCGAAGGAATCGACAGTTGTGTGGTCAGGCGTGCGCCTTTGGAGCCGATCGGGTCCTTGGTGACTTGCACCACCAGGCTCTGACCTTCGTGCACCAGCGAACTGATGCTTTCCACCGCCGGGCCTTCGCGCAGGGAGATTTCGGCGGCGTGAATGAAAGCTGCACGATCGAGGCCGATGTCGACAAATGCCGCCTGCATGCCCGGCAGTACACGAACGATCTTGCCTTTATAGATGTTGCCGACGATCCCGCGTTTCTGCGTGCGCTCGACGTGGACTTCTTGCAGCACACCGTTTTCGACCACCGCCACGCGCGATTCCATCGGCGTGATGTTGATCAGAATCTCTTCACTCATGGCAGGATCTCGTTCAGGCATGTTCACGATAGTGGCCGCATCTGGATTCGTACGACGCTCAGGGCGTGTTCAGGTTTTGCCAACAGGGTATGCCGAAATGGCCCAACACCTCGCAGGTTTCGCACAACGGCAGGCCGACCACCGCCGAATAGCTGCCGTCGAGCCCGGCGACGAACACCGCACCCAGGCCCTGAATGCCATAGCCGCCGGCCTTGTCGCGCGGTTCGCCACTGGCCCAGTAGGCGCCGGCCTCTTCGCGGCTGATGCTGCGAAAACGCACGCGACTGCGCACCACCCGCGACTCGCAGCGCTCACCTTCGAGCACGGCGATGGCGGTCAGCACTTCGTGTTCGTTGCCGGACAACATCATCAGCATGGCGCATGCATCGGCTTCGTCCACCGGTTTGCCAAGTATTTTGCCGTTGAGTACCACAGCGGTGTCGGCGCCAAGCACGCAGAACGGCTGGTCAGAGACGACCGAGCGGCGCCCGGCCTCAGCCTTGCCACGCGCGAGGCGCTCGACATAGGCCGAAGGGGATTCTTCAGGAAGCGGGGTTTCGTCGATGTCCGCGCTGATGGCGGAGAACTGCACGCCGATTTGCGTGAGCAATTCACGGCGACGCGGTGAGCCGGAGGCGAGGTAAAGCAGTTTCATCAAAACATCTCCCTGTTCAGTGCCCTGCTTCACCGGCTCAATAGATTCTGTAGCGTCGGCACATTCCGCGAAGGGCGAAGCTGACCCACGGCCAGAGCAAGGCACTGACCAGCGCCGGCAAGACCAGCGCCAGGGTTGGCTGACGGTTGCCGGTCAGAGCGCTGAGCCACAGTTGCGCCAATTGTGCGAGGCCGAAGATCACCAGGATCACCAGGCACTGCTGCCACATCGGGAACATGCGCAGGCGCTGCTGCAACGACAACACGAGGAAAGTGATCAGGGTCAGGATCAACGCGTTCTGCCCGAGCAGGTCGCCCTGCAGGACATCTTCGGCCAGCCCCAGACAGAACGCCGTGACCATGCCGACCGTGTGCGGCATGTACAGCGCCCAGAAAGTCACGAGCAAGGCCAGCCACAGCGGGCGAAGGATTTCCATGAAGATCGGCAACGGTGAAACGCTGAGCAGGATGCCGACGAAGAACGTCAGCCAGATCATCCAGCCGTTTCCGGATTTTTTCGCGCCGACCATTATTCTCGTCCCCCGGTAGTCGCTGGCGGTTTCGCCGGTGGTTTGCTCGCGGCCGGTGGCTTGGCAGCGGCCGGAGCGGCAGCGGGCGGTTTGCTCGCGGCAGGCTTGGCAGGCGTGGTGGCAGGCGCCGCTGCTTCAGCGGCCGGCGCTGCGGTAGCGGTCGACGGCGTGGCAGGCATGATCAACGGTTTCGGCACGCTGGCCGGCAACATCGGGCCGCCGCCGTGAGCGTCGAGCTGTTCCTGGGCCTGGGCGGCGTCATTGGCGCGTTCCTCGGCAGTGCGGCTGTCGCTGAACACCAGCAGCAGGTAGCGGCTACGGTTCAGGGCGGCGGTCGGTACCGCACGGACAATGGCGAACGGTTGGCCGGAATCGTGGATGACTTCCTTGACCGTGGCCACCGGATAACCGGCTGGAAAACGCTGGCCGAGACCGGAGCTGACCAGCAGATCGCCTTCCTTGATGTCCGCCGTGTCGGCGACATGACGCAATTCCAGGCGCTCCGGGTTGCCGGTGCCACTGGCAATCGCGCGCAGACCGTTACGGTTTACCTGCACCGGAATGCTATGGGTGGTGTCGGTCAGCAGCAGGACCCGCGAGGTGTACGGCATCAATTCAACCACCTGGCCCATCAGCCCGCGTGCATCGAGCACCGGTTGGCCGAGCACCACGCCGTCGCGCTCACCTTTGTTGATGATGATGCGATGGGTGAAGGGGTTGGGATCCATGCCGATCAGCTCGGCCACTTCGACCTTTTCGTTGACCAGCGCGGAGGAGTTGAGCAACTCGCGCAGCCGAACGTTCTGCTCGGTCAGGGCCGCGAGCTTTTGCATGCGTCCCTGCAACAGCAGGTTTTCGGTCTTGAGTTTTTCGTTTTCGGCGACGAGCTCGGTGCGGCTGCCGAACTGACTGGCGACCCCTTCCCACAAGCGGCCAGGCAGGTCCGTGATCCAGTAGGCATCCATGAGCACCAGCGACGCTTGCTTGCGCGCGGGCTTGAGCAGGTCGAAACGTGCATCGACCACCATCAGCGCGACCGCGAGCACGGCCAGCACCAACAGGCGCACGCCCAACGAAGGGCCTTTGGTGAAAAGCGGTTTAATAAGCCGCTCCTCCCAGGCAAATGTTCTGTTTATTCATACGGCATCAAACCGGCCTGGATGAAGACTGACAGAAGATAAACGCCAACAGGCAGCACTGCAAAGTGCTGCCTGTGCGTTCACCCACGTATTGCATTCGAAGCATCAAATGGTGTGAAAGCGTAGCGAGCGACGGCAAGACAAGGCAAAAACAGGCGAGGAAGCGGAGTTTACGGGTTGTAAATGAGCATTCCGAGCCTGTTTTTAACGCAGTATTGCCTAGCGGAGTAGCTTTCACGCCGTTTGATTATTCGCTCGAAAGCAGGTCCATGGTGTGCTTATCCATCATTTCCAGCGCACGGCCACCGCCGCGAGCAACGCAAGTCAGCGGATCTTCGGCAACGATCACCGGCAGACCGGTTTCCTGGGCCAGCAACTTGTCGAGGTCACGCAGCAGCGCGCCACCACCGGTCAGCACCAGGCCACGCTCGGCGATGTCGGAAGCCAGTTCCGGCGGCGATTGCTCCAGCGCGCTCTTCACCGCCTGAACGATGGTGGCCAGCGACTCTTGCAGAGCCTCAAGCACTTCGTTGGAGTTCAGGGTGAATGCGCGTGGAACGCCTTCGGCCAGGTTGCGACCGCGAACATCGACTTCGCGTACTTCGCCGCCCGGGTAGGCCGTACCGATTTCCTGCTTGATGCGCTCAGCGGTGGATTCACCGATCAGGCTGCCGTAGTTGCGGCGCACGTAGGTGATGATCGCTTCGTCGAAACGGTCGCCGCCGACACGTACGGATTCGGCGTAGACCACACCGTTCAGGGAGATCAGGGCGATTTCAGTGGTACCACCACCGATGTCCACGACCATCGAACCGCGCGCTTCTTCAACCGGCAGGCCGGCACCGATCGCAGCAGCCATCGGCTCTTCGATCAGGAACACTTCACGGGCACCGGCGCCAAGGGCCGATTCACGGATGGCGCGACGCTCAACCTGGGTGGACTTGCATGGAACGCAGATCAGCACGCGAGGGCTGGGCTGCAGGAAACTGTTTTCGTGAACCTTGTTGATAAAGTACTGCAGCATCTTTTCGCAGACGCTGAAGTCGGCGATCACGCCGTCCTTCATCGGACGAATGGCAGCAATGTTGCCCGGCGTACGGCCGAGCATGCGCTTGGCCTCGGTGCCGACAGCGACGACACTTTTCTGGTTACCGTGTGTCCGAATGGCCACAACCGATGGCTCATTCAGGACGATACCGCGCTCGCGCACGTAAATAAGGGTGTTGGCAGTGCCCAGGTCAATGGAAAGATCGCTGGAAAACATGCCACGCAGTTTCTTGAACATGGGAAAGGGACCCTAGGCAACGCGTGGGTAAAAAAGTGCGGCAAACTCTAACAACGACAGGGATTTTGGGCAAGGCGCCAATATGTTAAATTGGCCGCTTTTCTGTGCACCAAGCCCCACAATCGCGGCCTTATGACCGTAGAAGTGCGGTAGTGTTCCGACAATCTAACACACGGACGCCGTCCGTTCTGTTTTCCACTGGAGAATCCCGATGGCGCTAGAACGCTCCGACGTGGAAAAAATCGCGCATCTGGCCTGCCTTGGCCTCAACGATGCCGATCTTCCGCACATTACTTCCGCCCTCAACAGCATTCTCGGGCTGGTCGACGAAATGCAGGCCGTTGATACCGACGGTATCGAGCCGCTGGCCCACCCCCTGGAAGCCAGTCAGCGCCTGCGCGCCGACGTGGTGACCGAGACGAATAACCGCGAGGCCTACCAGTCCATCGCACCAGCGGTCGAAAACGGCCTGTATCTGGTTCCGAAAGTCATCGACTAAAGGGAAAGAGCCTGCAATGCATCAAATGACTCTGGCCGAGATCGCCCGCGGTCTCGCCGATAAAAAGTTTTCCTCCGAAGAGCTGACCAAAGTCCTGCTGGCGCGTATTACCCAGCTAGACCCGCAGCTAAACAGTTTCATCAGCCTCACCGAGGATCTGGCCATCGAGCAGGCGAAAGCCGCCGATGCACGCCGGGCCAACGGTGAGAGCGGCGCCCTGCTCGGCGCGCCGATCGCCCACAAGGACCTGTTCTGCACCCTGGGCATCCGCACCAGCTGCGGCTCGAAGATGCTCGACAACTTCAAAGCCCCGTATGACGCCACTGTCGTTGCGAAACTGGCCGCTGCCGGCGCCGTGACCCTGGGCAAGACCAACATGGACGAATTCGCCATGGGTTCGGCCAACGAGTCGAGCTGGTACGGCGCGGTGAAAAACCCGTGGAACCTGGAACACGTGCCGGGCGGTTCGTCCGGCGGCTCGGCGGCGGCAGTTGCCGCTCGTTTGTTGCCAGCCGCCACGGCCACCGACACCGGCGGTTCGATCCGTCAGCCGGCGGCGTTCACCAACCTCACCGGCCTGAAGCCGACCTACGGTCGCGTTTCGCGCTGGGGCATGATTGCCTACGCTTCCAGCCTCGATCAGGGCGGCCCGTTGGCGCGCACGGCCGAAGACTGCGCGATCCTGCTGCAAGGCATGGCCGGCTTCGACCCGAACGACTCCACCAGCATCGATGAGCCGGTTCCGGATTACTCCGCCAGCCTCGGCGAGTCGCTGCAAGGCCTGCGCATCGGCGTGCCGAAGGAGTACTTCAGCGCCGGTCTCGACCCGCGCATTGCCGAGCTGATCCAGAACAGCATCCAGCAGTTGCGGAAGCTCGGTGCGGTGATCAAGGAAATCAGCCTGCCGAACATGCAGCACGCCATTCCGGCCTACTACGTGATCGCCCCGGCAGAAGCGTCTTCCAACCTGTCGCGTTTCGACGGCGTGCGTTTCGGCCACCGCTGCGAAAACCCGGAAAACCTCATCGACCTGTACAAACGCTCCCGTGGCGAAGGCTTCGGCGCGGAAGTACAGCGCCGGATCATGGTCGGTGCCTACGCGCTGTCCGCCGGTTACTACGACGCCTACTACCTGAAAGCGCAGAAGATCCGTCGTCTGGTGAAGAACGATTTCATGGCTGCCTTTAATGAAGTCGACATCATCCTCGGCCCGACCACGCCGAACCCGGCGTGGAAACTCGGCGCGAAGAACAGCGACCCGGTCGCTGCCTATCTGGAAGACGTCTACACCATCACCGCCAACCTCGCCGGCCTGCCGGGCCTGTCGATGCCGGCCGGTTTTGTCGACGGTCTGCCGGTGGGCGTGCAGTTGCTCGCGCCGTACTTCCAGGAAGGCCGTTTGCTCAACGTTGCGCACCAGTATCAGCTCAACACTGACTGGCACACCCGCACCCCAACCGGCTTCTGAGGAGACACACATGCAATGGGAAGTCGTGATCGGGCTGGAGATTCACACTCAGCTCACCACCCGGTCGAAAATCTTTTCCGGTAGTTCCACCACGTTCGGTTCCGAGCCGAACACCCAGGCCAGCCTGATCGATCTGGGCATGCCCGGCGTGCTGCCGGTGCTCAACCAGGAAGCGGTGCGCATGGCGGTGATGTTCGGTCTGGCGATTGACGCCGAGATCGGCCAGCACAACGTGTTCGCCCGCAAGAACTACTTCTACCCGGATCTGCCCAAGGGCTACCAGATCAGCCAGATGGAATTGCCGATCGTTGGCAAGGGCCACCTGGACATCGCCCTGGAAGACGGCACGGTCAAACGCGTCGGCATCACCCGTGCGCACCTGGAAGAAGACGCCGGCAAGAGCCTGCACGAAGAATTCAACGGTGCCACCGGCATCGACCTGAACCGTGCCGGCACGCCGCTGCTGGAAATCGTTTCCGAGCCGGACATGCGCAGCGCCAAGGAAGCCGTGGCTTACGTCAAGGCGATCCACGCACTGGTGCGTTACCTGGGCATCTGCGACGGCAACATGGCCGAAGGCTCGCTGCGTTGCGACTGCAACGTCTCGGTGCGCCCGAAAGGCCAGGTCGAGTTCGGCACTCGCTGCGAGATCAAGAACGTCAACTCGTTCCGCTTCATCGAGAAGGCAATCAACTCCGAGATCCAGCGTCAGATCGAACTGATCGAGGACGGCGGCAAAGTGATCCAGCAGACCCGCCTGTACGATCCGAACAAGGACGAGACCCGTCCGATGCGTTCGAAAGAGGAAGCCAACGACTACCGTTACTTCCCCGATCCGGACCTGCTACCGGTGGTCATCGAAGAGTCGTTCCTGGGTGAAGTGCGTGCCACCCTGCCGGAACTGCCACCGCAAAAGCGCGAGCGCTTCCAGAGCCAGTTCGGTCTGTCGGCCTACGACGCTAACGTGCTGGCCACCAGCCGTGAACAGGCGGATTACTTCGAGAAGGTCGCAGCCATCGGTGGCGACGCGAAACTGGCGGCGAACTGGGTGATGGTCGAGTTGGGCAGCCTGCTCAACAAGCAGGGCATGGACATCGAAGACTCGCCAGTCTCCGCCGAGCAATTGGGCGGCATGCTGCAGCGCATCAAGGACAACACCATCTCCGGCAAGATCGCCAAGGTGGTGTTCGAAGCGATGGCCAACGGCGAAGGCAGTGCTGACGAGATCATCGAGAAGCGCGGCCTCAAGCAAGTCACCGACACCGGCGCGATCTCGGCTGTGCTCGACGAAATGCTCGCGGCCAACGCCGAACAGGTCGAACAGTACCGCGCGGCAGACGAAGCCAAACGCGGCAAGATGTTCGGCTTCTTCGTCGGCCAGGCCATGAAAGCCTCGAAAGGCAAGGCCAACCCGCAGCAGGTGAACGAACTGCTGAAAAGCAAGCTCGAAGGCTGACCACCAATGGAGCCAGATCCAAAGCCTGGCTCCATTCCCTGTGGAAGGGACCTGTGGCGAGGGGATTTATCCCCGTTGGGCCGAGAAGCGGCCCCAATTGCTGAGCTTGATTTCCACCAGATAAATCGAGTTCTCAGTTTTGGGACTGCTGCGCAGTCCAACGGGGATAAATCCCCTCGCCACAGGTCACTCCTACATTTGATCCGGGATACCTTTGAATGAAGCGTCTGTTTTTGAGCAGCGCCCTGCTCTCTCTGCTGGCCGGTTGCGCCAGTACCGACACCATCGACCCGCACGGTTACGACCAGACCGGCGTCGCCTCCTACTATGGAGCCAAACATCACGGTAAACGCACCGCCAGCGGCGAAGCGTTCAACCAACATTCCCTGACCGCCGCCCACCGCCAGTTGCCGTTCGGCACGCGAGTGAAGGTCACCAACCTGAAAAACGATGAATCAGTCGTGGTCCGCATCAATGACCGTGGCCCGCACACCCGTGGCCGGCTGATCGATCTGTCACGCGAGGCCGCCGATGAAATCGGCATGCTGCGCAGTGGCACCGCACGGGTTCGCGTGCAGGCCCTGGACTGATGGAGCGCCGACCATTTTCGGACTAGCCGATCTGCCGCTGATCAACGTCATCGAATTGCTCAGCGGCCTGGTTCTTTTGCTCATCGGCGCCGAGCTGATGGTGCGCGCTGCCGTGCGTCTGGCCGAGCGCCTGCATGTGCGTCCGCTGATCATCGGCCTGACCATCGTCGCCCTCGGCAGCAGCGCGCCGCAAATGGCCGTGAGCCTGCAGGCGGCGCTGACCGACAACCCGGACATCGCCGTCGGCAGCGTGGTCGGCAGCGGCATCTTCAACATCCTCGTAACCCTTGGCCTGTCGGCATTGATCATCCCCCTGCGCGTGTCGCGGCAACTGGTGCGTCTCGATATCCCGTTGATGATCGGCGCCAACCTGCTGGTATTCATCCTCGCGTGGAATAAAGACCTCGGGCGTTTCGACGGCGTCCTGCTGCTCGGGGCCTTGGCGCTTTACCTCGGTTTGTTGTTCCGCCAGTCGCGACATTCGACGCGACCTCATACAGAGCGACCCACCGAAACGCAGCAATCCTGGTTGATCAGTGTGCTGATGATTCTCGCTGGCCTGGCCATGCTGGTGTTCGCCGGCCGTCTGCTGCTTGGCGCCGCCGTGGTCGTGGCCACCGACCTGGGCCTGTCCGAACGGGTCATCGGTCTGACCGTGGTCGCGGTCGGCACTTCGCTGCCGGAGCTGGCGACTTCGCTGATCGCTGCGTTGCGCGGGCAGCGCGACATTGCCGTGGGCAACGTGATCGGCGCCAACCTGTTCAACCTGCTCGGGGTGCTCGGGCTGACCGCCCTACTCGCACCGACGCCGCTTTCCGTCTCCCCCAACGCGCTGGATTTCGACTTGCCAGTGATGCTCGGCGTCGCGGCGCTGTGCTTGCCGGTGTTCTATTCCGGCTACCGCGTTACCCGGGCCGAAGGATTGCTGCTGCTCGGTTTGTATCTGGTCTACGGGCTGCATGTGGTGTCGTTCACCACCGGCATGCCGCTGGCCGGCAAACTCGAGCGCTTGATGCTGTTTTATGTCCTGCCGGCGCTGCTGACGTTTCTGCTGTTCACGTCGATCCGCGCCTGGCGTCGCCAACACCACAAGAGAGATGTGCCATGAGCGAGTCGAAGCAGTCCGGGGTTGAAATCCGTCGTCAGGTCATGGGCGATGCGTTCGTTGATCGCGCCCTGGGCAACGCCACCGAGTTCACCCAGCCGTTGCAGGATTTCGTCAATGAACACGCCTGGGGCGGGGTGTGGAATCGTGAGGGGCTGCCGCTGAAAACCCGCAGCCTGATCACCCTCGCCGCACTGACCGGGTTGAAGTGTCCGCAGGAGTTGAAAGGCCATGTGCGCGGTGCGCTGAACAACGGCTGCACGGTGGAAGAGATCCGCGAAGCGCTGCTGCATTGCGCGGTGTATGCCGGCGTGCCGGCGGCGATCGATGCGTTTCGCGCGGCGCAGGAAGTGATCGACAGCTACCAGAAAAGCTAAAAGATCGCAGCCTTCGGCAGCTCCTACAGGAGACCGCATTTCCATGTAGGAGCTGCCGAAGGCTGCGATCTTTTGATCTTGCCTTTAGATCCACCCACCCCACTGCAACACAAAGATCCCGACATTGGTGGTAATCGCCGCCATCAACGTGGTCATCACGATAATCGCCGCTGCCAGCTCATGATTGCCCTGCGCTGCCCGGGCCATGACGAAACTCGCCGCTGCCGTCGGGCTGCCGAAGTAGAGAAACAGAATCCCCAATTCCGCCCCGCGAAAGCCCCACAGCCATGCCCCCAGTGTCGCCAGCACCGGCAGACCGATCATCTTCACCAGGCTGGAACTGAGCGCCATCTTGCCGCTCTTGCGCAACGCTGCGAGTGACAACGTGCCGCCGATACAGATCAACGCCAGTGGCAGCGTGGTCTGCGCCAGGTACTGGCCGGAAGTTTCCAGCCAGCCCGGCAAACCGATCTTGAAATAAGCGAACGGCGCCGCCGAAATCACGCTGATGATCAGCGGGTTGCTGAACACGCTTTTGCAGATGCTCCACGGATCGGACTTGATCACCGGGCTGTACACCGCCAGCACGATGGTCGACAGCGTGTTGTAGAACAGGATCACCAGCGCCGCGAGAATCGCACCGAGGGAAATACCGTAATCGCCGTACATGCTCGCCGCCAGCGCCAGACCTATCACGCCGTTGTTGCCGCGAAACGCGCCCTGGGTGTAGATGCCGCGATCTTCCCGCGGACACTTGAAAATCGCCCAGCCCCAAGCCACGGCGAAACTCACCAACGTTGCCAGGGAAAAGTAAATGAGTAGCGAGGGTTGCAGTGCGGCGTGCAGGTCAGCGTGGAGAATGCCGAGAAACAGCAGCGCCGGCATGGTCACGTTGAACACCAGCGACGAGGCGGTGTGGATGAAGTTGTCGTTGATCCAGTCGATGCGCTTGAGCAGCACACCGAGAAACAGCATGGCAAACACCGGCGCGGTGATGTTCAGGGTTTCAAGAAAGATTGCCAGCATGCCGGGGAGCCTTGGGTGAGCTTAGTCAGGGGGGCAATGATAAAGCAAAAGCCCCTCACCCTAGCCCTCTCCCAAAGGGAGAGGGAACCGATCGGGGGATATTTAAACAATCCACCGACCTGAAATGACATCGTCGAATCCATAATCGACCCGATTTGTCAGGTCGATGTAGAGCGCAAAACAACTCGGTCGGCCCCCTCTCCCTCCGGGAGAGGGCTGGGGTGAGGGGCTTTTGATCTTCCATGAAACGATCAGGTAATCGGCGCCGGGTTGAACAAGGTGATGTCGTTATACAGCTTGTGCTTCTCCGCCCAGGTCTGTTGCTTGCCACTGGCAACATCCAGGTAATAGTGAAACAACTCCCAGCCCAGTTCTTCGATGGTCGCGCGCCCGGTGGCAATGCGTCCGGCATCAATGTCGATCAGATCCGGCCAGCGCTGCGCCAGTTCAGTCCGCGTCGACACCTTGACCACTGGCGCCATGGCCAACCCATAAGGCGTGCCGCGACCGGTGGTGAATACGTGCAGGTTCATCCCCGCCGCCAGTTGCAGCGTACCGCAGACAAAATCGCTGGCCGGCGTCGCGCAGAAAATCAGGCCCTTGTGCTTGAAGCGCTCGCCCGGGCCGAGCACGCCATTGATCGCGCTGCTGCCGGACTTGACGATCGAGCCCAGCGACTTCTCGACAATGTTCGACAACCCGCCCTTCTTGTTGCCCGGCGTGGTGTTGGCGCTGCGATCGGCTTCGCCCTTGGCCAGGTAACGGTCGTACCAGTCCATCTCGCGTACCAGCTCTTCGGCGACGGTTTGCGTTTGCGCCCGCGACGTCAGCAGGTAGATCGCATCGCGCACTTCGGTGACTTCGGAAAACATCACCGTCGCCCCCGCACGCAGCAGCAAGTCCGAGGCATAACCCAGCGCCGGGTTGGCGGTGATGCCGGAGAACGCGTCGCTGCCGCCGCACTGCATACCGAGAATCAGCTCGGAGGCCGGCACGGTTTCGCGGCGGCGCTGGTCGAGTTTCTTCAAACGCACTTCGGCCAGTTCCATGATCTGCTCGATCATTTCGGTAAAACCGTGACTGGAATCCTGCAAGCGGTACAGCCACGGATCGCTGAGATCCACCGAGGCATCGTCCTCGTGCATCACTTGCCCGGCCTGCAATTTTTCGCAGCCCAGACCGATCACCAGTGCTTCGCCACCCAGGTTCGGGTTGCGCGCCAGATTGCGCACGGTACGAATCGGGATGTAAGCGTCGGTGGCGGTAATCGCCACACCGCAGCCATAACTGTGGGTCAGCGCCACCACGTCATCGACGTGCGGGTACTTCGGCAGCAGCTCTTCCTTGATGCGCTTGACCGCGTGATCGAGCACGCCGGTGACGCACTGCACGGTCGTAGTGATGCCGAGAATGTTGCGCGTGCCGACGGTGCCGTCGGCGTTGCGATAACCCTCGAACGTGAAGCCTTCCAGCGGTGCCTGCGCATCCGGCACATCGGTGGACAGCGGCAAGCTGTCCAGCGGCGGCGCGGTGGGCATGCGCAGTTGATCTTCCTTGACCCAACTGCCGCGACGGATCGGCTGCAAGGCATAGCCGATGATCTGCCCGTAACGAATCACCGGGCCGCCTTCGGGAATGTCCTCCAGGGTGACCTTGTGGCTCTGCGGTACGAAATCCAGGGTGACCAGGCCGTCGGCAAACTCGGTACCGGCCGGTACGCCCTGATCGTTGACCACCACTACAACGTTGTCCCGCTCGTGCAGGCGGATGTAGCGCGGCGAGTCGGAATGTTCAATCAACTGCATGACGCCGCTCCTCAGGAATGCGCTTGAGACAAGTTACCGGTGACTTCATTACCGCCCTTGGCTGGCGGCTCTTTCAAGACCACACGCTTGATCGGGCCGACGATCACCAGATAGCTGAACACCGCGACCAGTGCGTTGGCACCGACAAACACCAGCGCCCACTTGAACGAGCCCGTGGAGCTGATGATGTAGCCAATGACGATCGGCGTGGTGATCGAGGCGATGTTGCCGAAGGTGTTGAACAGGCCACCGCTCAGACCGGCGATCTGTTTCGGCGAAGTGTCGGAGACCACCGCCCAGCCCAGTGCGCCAACGCCTTTGCCGAAGAATGCCAGGGCCATGAAGCCCACGACCATCCATTCCACTTCAACATAGTTGCACGCGACGATACTGCTCGACACCAGCAGGCCGGCGATGATCGGCGCCTTGCGAGCGAAAGTCAGCGAATGGCCCTTGCGCAGCAGGTAGTCGGAAATCACCCCGCCGAGCACGCCGCCGATAAAGCCGCAGATCGCCGGCAACGAAGCGATGAAACCGGCCTTGAGAATGGTCATGCCACGCTCTTGCACCAGATACACCGGGAACCAGGTCAGGAAGAAATAGGTGATGCCGTTGATGCAGTACTGGCCCAGATACACGCCCAGCATCATGCGGTTGGTCAGCAGCTGACGGATGTAATCCCACTTCGGACCGTCGGACTTCTTGCCCTTCTGATCCATGTCGACCATGCCGCCGTTGTCAGCGATGTGCTTGAACTCGGCCTCGTTGACCCGTGGGTGTTCCCGCGGGCTGTAGATGACTTTCAGCCACACCAGCGAGAACACGATACCGAGGATACCCATGACGATGAACACGTGCTCCCAGCCGAAGCTGTAGACGATCCAGCCCATCAACGGCGCGAACAGCACGGTGGCAAAGTATTGCGCCGAGTTGAAGATCGCCGAAGCGGTGCCGCGTTCAGCGGTTGGAAACCACGCCGCCACGATGCGCGCGTTGCCGGGGAACGATGGCGCTTCCGCCAGGCCCACGAGGAAACGCAGCATGAACAGCGCAACCACTGCCGTGGACATGCCGAATTCACCGACAAAGCCTTGCAGCACGGTGAACAGCGACCAGGTGAAAATGCTCAGGGCATAGACTTTTTTCGAGCCGAAGCGATCGAGCAGCCAGCCACCGGGAATTTGCCCGGCAACGTAGGCCCAACCGAATGCGGAGAAGATGTAGCCGAGGGTGACGGCGTCAATGCCAAGGTCCTTTTGCAGGCTGGAGCCGGCAATGGCGATCGTGGCACGGTCGGCGTAATTGATCGTGGTCACCAGAAACAGCATGAGCAGGATCAAATAGCGGACGTGAGTCGGCTTGGAGGATTGCATGCAGATGTACTCCCACTGATTATTTTTATGCGGGGTGAAGCTTCTTTGGTCTTGCATTTATTCCCTGTAGGAGCTGCCGAAGGCTCGGGCCGCGATCGGACGATCTTTTGATCTTTTGTTTCAAGATCAAGATCAAGAGATCGCAGCCTTCGGCAGCTCCTACAGGGGTATTGCGTGTATCAGGAGCCTACGTAGGCGGTTTTCACCACGGTGTAGAACTCTTGTGCATAGCGGCCCTGCTCACGGGAGCCGTAGGACGAGCCTTTACGCCCGCCGAACGGTACGTGGTAATCCACACCGGCGGTCGGCAGATTGACCATCACCATCCCGGCCTGGGAGTGGCGCTTGAAGTGGTTGGCGTACTTCAGCGAGGTGGTGGCGATGCCGGCCGACAAGCCGAATTCGGTGTCGTTGGCCATTGCCAGCGCAGCTTCGTAATCGGCCACACGAACAATGTTGGCCACCGGGCCGAAAATTTCTTCGCGGCTGATGCGCATCGACGCTTCGCTGTCGGCAAACAAGGTTGGTGCGAGGAAGTAGCCTTCGGTATCGCAGGTCACCACACCACCGCCGCTGACCAGACGTGCACCTTCGGACTGGCCGATGTCGATGTACTTCATGTCCTGCTCAAGCTGCGCCTGGGAAACCACCGGACCGATGTCGGTGCCGGCTTTCAGCGCGTGGCCGACCGTGATCGACTTCATGCGCTCGGCCATCGCTTCAACGAACTTGTCGTGGATGCCAGCGGTGACGATCAGACGGCTCGACGCTGTGCAGCGCTGGCCGGTGGAGTAGAACGCGCTCTGCACCGACAGCTCGACCGCTTGCTTGAGGTCGGCGTCGTCGAGAATGATCTGCGGGTTCTTGCCGCCCATTTCCAGCTGCACCTTGGCCTGGCGCGAAACGCAGTTGACCGCGATCTGACGACCCACGCCCACCGAACCGGTGAAGCTGATGCCGTCGACTTTCGGGCTGTTGACCAACGCCTCGCCAACCACGCGACCGCTGCCCATTACGAGGTTGAACACACCGGCCGGGAAGCCCGCGCGGGAAATGATTTCCGCCAGCGCCCAGGCGCAGCCCGGCACCAGATCGGCAGGCTTGAGTACGACGCAGTTGCCATAGGCCAGGGCCGGAGCAATTTTCCACGCCGGGATCGCAATCGGGAAGTTCCACGGGGTGATCAGACCGACCACGCCCAGCGCTTCGCGAGTGACTTCGACGTTGACGCCCGGGCGTACCGACGGCACATAGTCACCGGACAGTCGCAGGCATTCGCCGGCGAAGAACTTGAAAATATTGCCGGCGCGGGTCACTTCACCGATCGCTTCCGGCAGGGTCTTGCCCTCTTCACGGGCCAACAGCGTGCCGAGCTCTTCGCGACGGGCGAGGATCTCGCTGCCGACTTTATCCAGCGAATCGTGGCGGGCCTGGATGCCCGAAGTGGAGTACGCCGGGAACGCAGCGCGGGCGGCGTCGATGGCGGCGTTGACCTGGGTCAGGTCAGCCTTGGCGTAATCGCCGATGGTGTCGCTGAGTTCGGACGGGTTGATGTTGGCCGAATAATCGGCACCGGCGACCCATTCGCCATTGATGTAGTTGTCGTAGCGTTTTGCAGTTGTCACAGGGCAGCCCTCAACTCTAAAAGCCTTCACGCAAAAAGCCGCTGATTGCTCAGCGGCCTCGCTTTTCTCGTTTATTGCGCGCCTTGCTTGTCGATCAGCGCGGCGAGCATTTCGTACTCTTCGCCGGTCAGGTCGGTCAGCGGCGCACGCACCGGACCTGCGTCATAGCCGGCGATTTTTGCACCTGCCTTGACGATGCTCACGGCGTAACCGGCCTTGCGGTTACGGATGTCCAGGTACGGCAGGAAGAAGTCGTCGATGATCTTGCCGACGGTGGCGTGATCTTCGCGAGCGATCGCGTGGTAGAAGTCCATCGCGGTTTTCGGGATGAAGTTGAACACCGCCGAGGAGTAGACCGGCACGCCCAACGCCTTGTAGGCAGCGGCGTAGACTTCGGCGGTCGGCAGACCACCTAGGTAGCTGAAGCGATCACCGAGGCGGCGACGGATCGACACCATCAACTCGATATCGCCCAGGCCATCCTTGTAGCCGATCAGGTTCGGGCAGCGCTCGGCCAGACGTTCCAGCAGCGGCGCGTTGAGGCGGCAAACGTTGCGGTTGTAGACGACCACGCCGATCTTCACCGATTTGCACACGGCTTCAACGTGGGCGGCAACACCGTCCTGGCTGGCTTCGGTCAGGTAGTGCGGCAGCAGCAACAGGCCTTTGGCGCCCAGACGCTCGGCTTCCTGAGCGTATTCGATAGCCTGGCGGGTCGAACCACCGACGCCGGCGAGGATCGGCACGCTGGTTGCGCAGGTGTCGACGGCAGTCTTGATGATTTCCGAGTATTCGCTGGCGGCCAGGGAGAAGAACTCACCGGTGCCGCCGGCGGCGAACAGAGCCGAAGCGCCATACGGAGCCAGCCATTCCAGGCGTTTGATGTAGCCCGCGCGGTTGAAATCGCCCTGCGCGTTGAAATCGGTCACCGGGAAAGACAGCAGGCCGGCAGAGAGGATGGACTTCAGTTCTTGTGGATTCATTATTCGAACACCCTGGTAGCAACGTTTTATTGTGAGTGGACCGTTCAGCCTTCGCCGAAGTTGTAGGTCATCGTACAACTTAAAAAATTACCGTCAACTGCATTTCATCGTTGGCAGGGCTTTTTTGTCCGACAAAATCACTGCTTATGCTTCTGGAAATCGCTGGAAGGCCCGTCCTTGAAGCATTTGCTCGCGGAAATATCTGGTCTGGATTCGTTTAATTCTGAGGAGACCAGCGGCTCGTAAAGTACGTCGACTGCCACGAAGGATCGTGGCGGACCAATCAAAGGAAGCCGCTATGTCGATGCATTTTGCCGCCCCCACCCTCACCCACGTCGCCCCTGCGCAAGACGATTGCGTGACGCTTCAGCTCTCGCAATTGCCGGACACCCTCACCGTGCAGGTCCCGGATTCCAGCGATTTCGCAGCGAACTGGAGCGTCTACGCGATTCTCGGCAGCGATGGAGAAGAGCCTGAATGGGAAGGTGATGAAGTGGACACTGGCGCCTGGGATGACGCCGAGGATGAAATGGAAAAGCTGTTCGACATCGAGGTGCGCCTGCCGAAAGAGGCGCTTCAACCGTACCTGAACCGCGAGGTGGAGCTGCGTTACAAGTTCCGCGATGAGTCGAGTATGGAGCCGTATTCTCAACCACTGAGGATGCGAATTGAACCCTGACTCTATTGACGCGCCACGTCATGGACGGTCAGACGCAACCCAGCGGCAGGTCGACCGTTCGTCCGTACTGGTAGTTCTTACAGGTGTCAGCCGATCAATTCTTGCCCCTAATGGTGACGTAGGTGATGAGTCCCCAAACTATGCCGTGATTCGAGTCATGGCTTAATCATTTTTTAAAAAAGGAATTCAGAGATGGCTTCAACCGAATCGGAAGAACACCCTTACTATCCTACATTTAGAGAGGCTTATCGCATTGGGGAGAGCAGTCTAATCCTTGACACTACCAAGCTCGAAGGCCCTGCCCACGGCATCGTGCCCTGGAATCCGGCATACAAGGTTGGCGATAAGATCACTTTTGAGCTGTTTCAAATAAACCCTTGGATTTCCTCGATCTTTGTGACTGAAGAAAATCGTGAAAAGGAATTCGTCTTTCCGATTGAGAAAGAAAAGTTCGACTTCACGCCCTCAAGATTCTGGTGTTACTTAAATGATGGTCCCTTCCCGGTTCCTCCAATAAATTTGCACGTCATCCTGGAATAATGAGCTAACCCTGCGCCTGCGCCTCTTCATGGGCCTGGCGCAGTCTCTCACGGCTATTGGTCAGGTGCAGGCGCATCGCCGCACGCGCAGCATCGGAATCCTGACGGGCAATCGCGTCGTAGATTTCCTCGTGCTCGCGGCTCAGGCGGCCCATGTAGTGCTGCTGATCATCATGGGCCAAGCGCGCCGAGTTCAGCCGGGTACGCGGAATGATGCTGGTGCCCAGGTGCGTCATGATGTCGGTGAAGTAGCGGTTGCCGGTGGACAGGGCAATTTCCAGGTGGAAAGCGAAGTCTGACGACACCGCATCGCTGGCATGGGAGGCGCTTTCGTTCAAGGCATCGAGGGCGGCGCGCATGGTTGCCAGCTGTTCGGGGCTGCGGCGTTGCGCGGCGAGGCCGGCGGATTCGACTTCGAGGCTGATGCGCAATTCGAGAATCGCCAGCACGTCACGCAGGGTGACGACGGTGGCCGGATCGATACGGAAACCGCTCGGGCTTGGCGTGTCGAGAACAAAGGTGCCGATGCCGTGGCGGGTCTCCACCTGACCGGCGGCCTGCAGACGGGAAATCGCCTCGCGCACCACAGTGCGGCTGACGCCATGGGCTTCCATGATTGCCGATTCGGTGGGCAATTTGTCGCCACGCTTGAGCAGGCCATCACGGATCTGCTCGCTCAACACCGTCACCAATTCCTGGGCGAGGCTGCGGCGCTTGCGGGGGAGGCGCGGGGTGTCGATCAGCTTTTCCATGATTTGTATCTTGTCTCGAAAGTTCGGCTTGGCGCCATCATAGCTCAAGCGAGTTGTACGATCACCGGGCAGATCACATTACCCCACTGTGGGAGCGAGCCTGCTCGCGAAAGCGGTGGTTCAGACGACAGATTCGTCGACCAAGATGGCCCCTTCGCGAGCAGGCTCGCTCCCACAGGTGAGTGTTCAGACAGTTATGGCCTGTTCGACCAGACGACCGCTATCGATCCGCACATGCCGTGGATGGAATCGTTTCAAACTGCTTCGGTGACCGACGCTGACAATGCTCAGCCCTGGAATCTCGTCGATCAACGCCTGATACAAGGTCGCCTCATCCTCTTCATCCATCGCCGATGTAGCCTCGTCCATGTACAGCCATTGCGGTGCGTAAAGAAGCGCGCGGGCGAAGGCCAGGCGTTGCTGCTCGCCCGGCGAGAGCATGCGCTGCCAGTGATTGGCTTCATCCAGCCGCCCAACCAGGTGTGGCAGACGACAGGTTTCCAACACCTGTGCATAACGCTCCGGTGCGTAGGTATCGCCCGGCTGTGGATAACTCAGCGCTTCACGCAATGTGCCGATCGGCAGATAAGGCTTCTGCGGCAGGAACAGATAGCGCGCCGCCGGCAAACGAATATTGCCGTGCCCCGCCGGCCACAAATGCCCCATCGCTCGCAGCAGCGTCGACTTGCCGCTGCCGGAACGGCCGCTGAGCATCACTCGCTCGCCTGCTTCTACGGTCAGGTCGGCGCTGGTCAGCAAATGACGACCATCGGCCAGGTCCAGGCCGAGGCCATGTACCTGCAATTCGCTGCCCTGGTTCTGCACGTCGATGGCGGGCACCCGTTCCTCGTTGTTGCTCATGGCATTGCGGAAACTCAGCAGACGATCGCAAGTGGCGCGCCACTCGGCCAGGTCCTGGTAAGCGCTGATGAACCAACTGAAGTTCTCCTGCACATTGCCGAATGCCGAGTTGATTTGCATCAGCTCACCCAGCTCGATCTTGCCGCTGAAATACCGTGGCGCCGCAACAATGAACGGGAAAATGATGGCGATCTGTCCATAGCCCGAAGTGAAAAACGTCAGGCGCTTGGACACGCGCATGATGTCCCAGAAGTTATGCCAGACCAGCCCGAAGCGATTGCTCAAGCGCCGGTTTTCATTCGGCTCGCCGTTGTACAAAGCGATGCTTTCGGCATTCTCGCGGACCCGAACCATCGAGAAACGCAAGTCGGCTTCGAAACGCTGCTGGTTGTTGTTCAGGCCGATCAGGCGTCGGCCGATCAAATGCGTCAGCCAACTGCCGACCGCCGCGTAGACCAGGGCACACCAGAACATGTAGCCGGGAACAGTGAAACCGAACACCTCGATGCTGCCGGAAACGCCCCACAGGATGATCGAGAACGACACCAGACTGACCACCGTGCGGATCAAGCCCAAGCCAAGCGCCAGCGTGGTCGCGGTGAATTTATTAAGGTCTTCGGAGATTCGCTGGTCCGGGTTATCGGTATAACCGCCCTGCTCCAGCTGATAGTAATTCTTGTGTTCAAGCCAACGAGTGAAGTGCTTTTCAGTCAGCCACGCCCGCCAGCGAATGGTCAGCATCTGCGTCAGATACTGGCGATAAACCGCAGCGAGAATCGCCACAGCGGCAATACCGCAGAAGTACAGGATCAACTGCCAGAACGCTGCCTCATCCTTTTTCTGCAAAGCGTTGTAGAAATCCTTGTACCAACTGTTCAACCACACGGCGATCCATACGCTGAATAGCGTCAGCGCAATTACGGCAATCAGCAGCGTCCAGGCCTTGCCCTTCTCTTCGCTGCGCCAGTAAGGCGTGGTCATCGCCCAGACTTTGCGAAAAAACTGCCCGCGCACAGCATCGTTGACCGCGGAATATTCAGCGTTCTGATTCATGGATAAGGCTCGATAGTAAAAAGAACGGACACGCGCCGATCATAGATGATCGGCGCGATTTATCGCGAGGGCTGGCGATAGTCGTTCAGCGCAGGTTCAGCGACGAACCGGACGCTTCTGCAGTTTGCGCTGCAAGGTGCGGCGGTGCATGCCCAGCGCGCGGGCCGTGGCGGAAATGTTGCCTTCGTGCTCGGTGAGCACGCGCTGGATGTGTTCCCATTGCAGGCGATCGACCGACATTGGGTTTTCCGGCACCAGACTGTCGAGGTCGGCGTGCTCGGACAGCAGCGCGGCCAGCACGTCGTCGGCATCGGCGGGTTTGCACAGGTAGTTGCAGGCGCCACGCTTGATCGCCTCCACCGCCGTGGCAATGCTCGAATAACCGGTGAGAATCACCACGCGCATTTCCGGATCGAGTTCCAGCAGCTTGGGCAGCAGAACCAGACCGGAATCGCCGTCCATTTTCAGGTCCAGCGCGGCGTAATCCGGCAGATCGGCCTGGGCGATGGTCAGGCCTTCTTCCGCAGATCCGGCGGTGCTGACGCGAAAGCCGCGGCGGGCCATGGCGCGGGCCATGACGCGGGTGAAGGTCGCGTCGTCGTCGACCAGCAGCAGATGCGGCAGTTCTTCGCCTTCGACTTGGATTTCGTCACTCATGTTGGTCTCCTCGGGCGCCGTGGGGCAGGCGCAGCTCGGTGAGCGTGCCGCCTTCCTCATGACTATAGAGTTTCACTGAGCCACCGGCGCGTGTCACGCTGGCCTTGCTCAAAAACAGGCCCAGGCCGAAACCTTTGCCCTTGGTTGTAAAAAACGGTTTGCCGATCTGCTCGGCGATGGCCAGCGGCACACCGGCGCCGTGATCGCGAATGCTGATGGTCAAAGTCTCTGCGTCCCAGTCCAGCGTCACCTGGAGGTTTTCCGGGCAGGCGTCAGCGGCGTTATTGAGCAGATTCAGCAAAGCCTGGGTCAGATCCGGCGGCGGCGCCATGCGCGGCACCGCCCCCTGGCCGAGACGCTGGAAGCGGTAACTGGCTTCCGGGCGCATCAGGTGCCAGCGGTTCAACGCCTCGTCGAGCCAGTCGGTAACGTCCTGCATCTCCACCGCCAGACGCCGATTGGCCTCAGCGGCGCGGACCAGTTGCTGCAAGGTTTCCTTGCACAGCTTGACCTGATCCTGCAGCACTTTCAGATCGTCCTGCAGCAACGCATCGGGGTGATCCTGCTGCATTTCCTTGAGCAACACGCTCATGGTCGCCAGCGGCGTACCCAGCTCATGCGCCGCACCGGCGGCCTGGGTCGCAACGGCGAGCAACTGCTGATCACGCAGCCCTTCCTCCCGACGAATCGCGCGCAACTCTTCCTGCCGGCGCAGCTCTTCAGCCATGCGCGCAGCGAAGAAGGTGATCACCGCAGCGGCCAGGGCAAAGCTCAGCCACATGCCATAGATCTGCAGATTCTCACGGGCGACCGGCAGGGTTTCCAGCGGATAGAAACGCGTCAGCATCACCGTGTACAGTGCCAGCGCGATACCGGACAGAATCACCGAATAACGCCACGGCAGCGTCACCGCCGCGATCGTCAGCGGTACCAGATAATAGGAAACGAAGGGGTTGGTCGAACCGCCGGAGAAATACAGCAGTGCACTGTGAATCACCAGATCGCAGGCCAGTTGCAGCGCGTATTCGAGCTCGGTCACCGGCCACGATGTGCGCAGGCGCACGGCCGTGAACACGCAGAGCAGAATCGAACAGCCCAGGGTCATCGCCAATTGCACCCACGGCAACGGCAACAATTGCAGCCAGTAGGCCAGGCCCACGGACCCGGCCTGCGCGGCGAGCACCAGGGTGCGGATGAATGTCAGCCGCCAGAGGTTCTGGCGAGTGGCGGAAGTCAGTTGTACGGGGGCGAGCATGAGCTCTCCTGATGAGCGCTCCAGGCGGATCGCACGGAGTATAACCAAGGCGCGGGGTTCAGAGGCGAAAGTGCGGCAAACGACCACAGGAGAGCAGCTGCAAGTTGCAAGCTTCAAGCGGCAAGCAAGATCAAAAGCAAGAGCTGCGGCGCTTTTGATGTAGCTTGCAGCTGGAAGCTTGAAAGGAGGACAGCTGCAAGTTGCAAGCTTCAAGCGGCAAGCAAGATCAAAAGCGCCGCACTTCTTGCTCTTGCCTTTACTTGCAGCTTGAAGCTTGCAACTTGCAGCTGCTTTATAGAGTCTGATGGTTCACGCAGCGCCCTCTGCGCCTCATTCAAGGAGCCTTCATGCACACATTTCGCCGCAGCGCCGCCCTCCTCGCCCTGACCGTCGGCAGCGTCGCCAGCCTTCCGGCGCTGGCCGCCGATGAGCTGCACTACAACCAGATTTCCCTGCGCGCCGAAGTCAGCCAGGAAGTGGCCCGCGACCAGATGATCGTGACGCTCTACACCGAAGAGCAGAACACCGACCCGGCCAAACTCGCCGCCGCCATCAGCACCACCATGAACAAGGCCACCGCCCAGGCCAAGCAAGTCAAAGACATCACCCTGCGTACGGGCAGCCGCAACAGCTACCCGATCTACGACACCAAAGGCCAGAAGATCACCGGCTGGCGCGAACGCGCCGAACTGCGCCTGGAAAGCACCGACTTCGCCGCCCTGTCCAAACTCACCGGCGAGTTGCTGACCGACCTGAAAATGGGCGGCATGGACTTCGCCATCGCCGACCCGACCCGCAAGGCCAGCGAAGACCAGTTGCTCAAAGAAGCCGTCACCGCCTTCAAGACCCGCGCCCAACTGGCCACCGATACACTCGGCGGCAAGGGCTACAAAATCGTCAACCTGAACCTCAACAGCAACGGTTATCCACAACCGTACCTGCGCGCGCCGATGATGATGAAAGCCGCGGCCATGGATTCCGCGCCGGTGACGCCTGAAGTTGAAGCCGGCACCAGCCAGGTCAGCATGACCGCCGATGGCTCGATTGAAGTGCTGATGCAGTGATTTAAGCTTGGCTGAATGAAGGACCGGCAATCAGTAAATGGTTGCCGGTTTTTTTGTGCCCGGGTTTTGTAGTGAATGATCCACCGCTTTCGCGAGCAGGCTCGCTCCCACAGGTTGAACGCATTTGAATGTGGGAGCGAGCCTGCTCGCGAAGAACGATGACGCGATCTCAAGCGTGCGGATCAACCCGATCCAGCGCCCGATTCACCGCCAGCTCCGCCAGCATGATGATCTGCTGAATCGCCAGCGCCGTATTGCGCTGCGGACGACCGAGCTGATCGGCGAAATCGCTGGCCAGAGTGTTGGCTGAAGCGAGGGATTCGCAGGCGTGGGCAAGCAGGCTTTCAGTGTCGATGTCGGGCCGGATCAAAAACATCGTGCTGGGTGGATGGGGTTTGCCGGGTGGCGGGCAGAGATAGAAATCGAGGGCACGCTTGATGGCTTCGCGGTTCTTCGCGAGATCGTCGGCGCGCAGCGCGGCTTCGAGGGGGGTTGTGGTTTCTTCGGGTGGGTCGGGGACTGGCTTGGTCATGCGTTTTCACCTATGAAATTGAGCCATCTCGATGCCGTTTCTCACACGGCGAAGAGGTGGCAGCTTTGTGCGGGGTGAGAAAACCGGTCATAGGCACCCGGCCGGACATACGTCCGCCCGCACAGAGCCGCCATAACGCACTTTGCAGGCAGCAGACTTGCTGGCGGCAATTATGCGGATCTGGGCACTGAATGACTATGAATGTCGGGTTCTCACACCCGATCGCTGAACAACCAGCGACGACCCAAGCCTAGAGAGCGCACGTCCGACGGACAACCTGAAAACCTTGTGGGAAGGTTCGGGTTATTTGGCATCGGATTTAAACAGCCAAAAAGCAAACCCTCACCCTAACCCTCTCCCAGAGGGAGAGGGGACTGACCGAGGTGTTTGGGGGAAATCCGCCGACGTGAAAGTCCGAGTTGAACCAGGATTTGAAAAGCACAAAAATCAGCTCCCTCTCCTCGGGGAGAGGGCCGGGGTGAGGGGCAAATCCACAACAAAAATAACGCCGAACACCCGCTCTTCACCACTCAATAGGCCGAGTGCCAGCTCGCCTGCTCTTGATCTTGATCTTGATCCACCGGCGACGTCGGAAGGCTGAGTGGAGGGATTGATCCGGGCGTGGGAGCGCAGCGACCGTCTGGCGCAGCCAGACACAGCGCAAGGAGGTGCAGCGAAGCAAACCGGAGCCGCTGCGCCCGGATCAGTCCCGGAGCGAAGGAACCCGAGCCTGCGAGGGCCGAACGTAGGAGCAAGCCTTTTCGGTTACCTTTTTGGCGTTTGAAAAAGGTGACCCGCCGTAAGGGCGGAACCGCAATCCGCAACACCCGCAGAAACGGATATACACCCAAAACCCAAGAGCCTGGTCGGCCCAAAGGCCGCCAAGGTGCCACCAATCGAAACACCCAGTTGCACCAAGTAAAACTCCCCAATCCCTGCCCCAATCCACCCCATCCTAAGCCACCCCGAAAACCCCTCAACCCCGCCCATCCCCAAGGGTATAAATAAGTGACACCAAGCCCCACCCAAGCGCACACAACAAGACTGGCGCACCATTTCAGTGCCCAGAATGCACCGCAAAAACCACCCGCAAACGGTCAAATGCGTCAAAAGTTATACGGATGCGACATTAAGGTACGTTCGTGCCACCGTTTAACGCCGCCGACCGCTCTGGATCTTGCATTGGGTATGGGCCCTGCATAAGTATCCGCAGGCACGACTCACGAGGTCGTACCTCACAACTAAAAAATGACAACAAATCATGAGGCCAACATGCTTAAACACGCGGTCATTCCGTTTCTAGTCGGCGCAGGCTTGTTAGCCTCCGCACCTTTCGCCACCGCTGCGACTAACCTGGTGTTCTGCTCCGAAGGGAGCCCGGCCGGTTTTGATCCAGGCCAGTACACCACCGGAACCGACTTCGACGCCTCAGCCGAAACCATGTTCAACCGCCTGACCCAGTTCGAGCGCGGCGGCACCGCCGTGATTCCTGGCCTGGCGACCAAGTGGGACATTTCCGATGATGGCCTGACTTACACCTTCCACCTGCGCGAAGGCGTCAAATTCCACACCACCCCGTATTTCAAGCCGACTCGTGAATTCAACGCCGACGACGTGCTGTTTACTTTCAACCGCATGATCAACAAGGACGACCCGTTCCGTAAGGCGTACCCGACCGAATTCCCGTACTTCACCGACATGGGGATGGACACCAACATCACCAAGATCGATAAAGTCGACGATCACACCGTCAAGTTCACCCTGAAAGAAGTCGACGCCGCGTTCATCCAGAACCTGGCCATGAGCTTCGCTTCGGTACAGTCCGCCGAATACGCCGCCCAGTTGCTCAAGGATGGCAAAGCCGCTGACATCAACCAGAAGCCGATCGGCACTGGCCCGTTCGTGTTCAAGAGCTACCAGAAAGACTCCAACATCCGTTACACCGGCAACAAGGATTACTGGAAGCCTGAAGACGTGAAGATCGACAACCTGATCTTCGCCATCACCACCGACCCGTCGGTGCGTATCCAGAAGTTGAAGAAAAACGAGTGCCAGGTCACCCTGTTCCCGCGTCCGGCCGATCTGAAAGCGCTGAAAGAAGACAAGTCGCTGAAGATGCCGGATCAGGCCGGCTTCAACCTGGGCTACATCGCCTACAACGTGATGGACAAGGTCAAGGGCAGCAACGAGGCCAACCCACTGGCTGACCTGCGCGTGCGCCAGGCGCTGGACATGGCCGTGAACAAGCCGCAGATCATCGATTCGGTTTACCAGGGTGCGGGCCAACTGGCCGTTAACGCCATGCCGCCGACCCAGTGGTCCTACGACACCACCATCAAGGATGCCAAGTACGACCCTGAGAAAGCCAAACAGCTGCTCAAGGAAGCCGGCGTCAAGGAAGGTACCGAGATCGTCCTGTGGGCGATGCCGGTGCAGCGTCCGTACAACCCGAACGCCAAACTGATGGCTGAAATGCTCCAGTCCGACTGGGCCAAGATCGGCTTGAAAGTGAAGATCACCAGCTACGAGTGGGGCGAGTACATCAAGCGCTCCAAAGGTGGCGAGAACCAGGCCATGATCATTGGCTGGAGCGGTGACAATGGTGATCCGGACAACTGGCTCAACGTGCTGTTCGGCTGCGACTCGCTGAGCGGCAACAACTTCTCCAAGTGGTGCGACAAGAAGTTCGACGGACTGGTGAAAGAAGCCAAACGCACTACCGACCAGGGCAAGCGCACCGAGCTGTACAAACAGGCGCAACACGTCCTCAAAGATGCAGTTCCAATGACACCTATCGCTCACTCGACGGTGTATCAACCCATGCGCGCCAACGTGCAGGATTTCAAGATCAGCCCATTTGGCCTGAATTCCTTCTACGGCGTCAGCGTCAGCAAGTAAGACATTGCAACGGCGGCGTTTCTGACGTCGCCGTTGCTTTATCTACCGGGAAAAAAGGAAAAGGCCTACACCCAAATCCGCCGCAGATGATTGCTTCGGTATAGGCGCGTCGACTTTTCCTACGAGCATTAAGGCAATTACGTATTTACTGCCAGAGGCACGGTGCCTACCGTCGCGTACTGACCAGTGTCTGCGTGGGCCACCGGTTTTGCCGTACGTATTGGATTGAGCTCAATGCGGCCAGAAAGTCCCGGGACAGGGACCCTGACGCATTGCACAACACTAAAAAGAGGGAGCGTCATGCGCCATACCTTGATTTTTTCCGCACTGTTGGGCGCCGGCCTGTTGGCCGCCACGTCTGCAAGCTACGCCGCCAGCGACAGCCTGGTGTTTTGCTCGGAAGGCAGCCCGGCGGGTTTCGATACCGCGCAGTACACGACGGCCACCGACAACGACGCCGCCGAGCCGCTGTACAACCGCCTCGTCGAGTTTGAAAAAGGCGCGACCAATGTCGTACCGGGCCTGGCGACCAAGTGGGACATTTCCGAAGATGGCCTGAAATACACCTTTCACCTGCGTGAAGGCGTGAAATTTCATACAACCCCTTACTTCAAGCCGAGCCGCGATTTCAACGCTGACGATGTCGTGTTCACGTTCACTCGCATGCTCGATGCGCAACAGCCGTTCCGTAAGGCCTACCCCACCGAATTTCCGTACTTCAACGGGATGAGCCTGAACAAGAACATCGCCAAGGTCGAGAAGACCGGGCCGCTGACCGTCGAGTTCACGCTCAACAGCGTTGATGCCGCGTTCATCCAGAACATCGCGATGAGCTTCGCTTCGATTCTGTCTGCCGAATACGCCGACAAGCTGCTCGCCGACGGCAAGCCGAGCGACATCAACCAGAAGCCGATCGGCACCGGGCCGTTCGTATTCAAGAGTTACCAGAAAGACTCGAACATCCGTTACACCGGTAACCCGCAGTACTGGGATCCGAGCCGGGTCAAGCTGAAGAACCTGATTTTCGCGATCAATACCGACGCTTCGGTACGCGTGCAGAAGCTCAAGGCCAACGAGTGCCAGATCACCCTGCACCCGCGCCCTGCCGATGTTGAAGCGCTGAAGGCCGACCCGAAACTGCAACTGATTTCCAAGCCGGGCTTCAACCTCGGCTACATCGCTTACAACGTGCGCCACAAGCCGTTCGATCAACTGGAAGTGCGTCAGGCGCTGGACATGGCGGTGAATAAACAGGGAATTCTCAACGCTGTTTATCAAGGCGCCGGCCAACTGGCCGTCAACGCCATGCCACCGACCCAATGGTCCTACGACGACACCATCAAGGACGCCGCCTACAACCCGGAAAAAGCCAAGGAACTGCTCAAGGCCGCCGGCGTGAAAGAAGGCACCGAGATCACCCTGTGGGCAATGCCGGTGCAGCGTCCGTACAACCCGAACGCCAAACTGATGGCCGAGATGCTCCAGTCCGACTGGGCCAAGATCGGTCTGAAAGTGAAGATCGTCAGCTACGAATGGGGCGAGTACATCAAGCGCACCAAGAATGGCGAACACGACGTCAGCCTGATCGGCTGGACCGGTGACAACGGGGATCCGGATAACTGGCTGGGCACGCTGTACAGCTGTGACGCCATCGGCGGCAACAACTATTCCATGTGGTGCGATCCGGCGTACGACAAGCTGATCAAACAGGCCAAGGTCGTCACCGACCGCGACCAGCGCACCGAGCTTTATAAACAGGCCCAGCAATTGCTTAAACAGCAAGTGCCGATCACGCCTGTCGCCCACTCGACGGTCAACCAGCCGTTAAGCACAAGAGTCGAAGGGTTCAAAGTCAGCCCGTTCGGCCGCAACGTGTTCTCGGGTGTCAGTATCGATTAAACCCACTGATTAGCCGCAATGCTGAGGGGAGCTGTCTACTCCCCTCACGCAAGCGCTTTGCCGAAATTCGCCAATCCGGCGTTTTGCAAACGTTTGCGATGTGTGAACGAGTTCTAAACCAATAACCGGCATACCAAAAAAAGCCGGGATAAAAAGAAAGTAAAGGAGCTTCACCCATGAAACTGAGCAGCACCGCGATACTGGCCCTGGCCATCAGCAGCATCACCGCCACGGCTTATGCGGAAACCCAGAGCCAGGCGTTCACCCCGGTAACCGTCAACGAGAAAAGCGCCCAGGCCGAAGCCACCGGCTTCCTCGAAGGGCAATCGATCAGCGGTTCGACCCGTAACTGGTACGCCAACGAACAACTCAAGCGTGGCGGCAAGTTCGCTTACCGCAAGAATGGCCAGTCCACCGAAACCGATCGCCGGATCAACTGGGTCCAAGGCACGATCATCAAGTACAACTCGGGCTTCACCGAAGGTACTGTCGGCTTCAGCACCGAAGTGGCTGCTTACAACGCGATCGCCCTTGAGCGCGACCGCGAGAACCTCGCCGCGAACAACGGCGGCGCTCCGGGCACCCGCCCAGGTGCAGGCAACAACCGGACCCTGACCCGTGAAGGCGGTGACGCGGTAGGCCAGTGGAGCAAGCTGGGCCTGGCCAACGTCAAGGCGCGCATCTCCAACACCACCCTGACCGCCGGCCGCATGAACTTCAGCAGCCCGCAAGTCGATGTGATCGGTAACCGTCCGCTGCCATCGAGCTTCGAAGGTATCGCGATCCACAGCGAAGAGCTGAACAACCTGGCGTTCGACGTCGCGACCTTCGACCGCGTTTCGCCACGTACCGAAGAAAGCCTGAGCAAGTTCCGCTCCGAATACGGTGACATCAACGCCGAAGCGGATCACGTCAACACCGCCGGTATTTCCTACCAGCCGTTCGCCAGCCTGACCACCAGCCTGTGGGGCACCCAGGCCGAAGACCTGTGGAACCAATACTACTTCGGCGCAACCCACGTGTTGGGCGACAGCTCGATCCTGAGCCTGACCACCGGCCTGAACTACTACAAGACAGTCGACGAAGGCAAAAAACTGCTCGGCGACATCGACAACGACACCTACTCGCTGTCGTTCGGCCTGACGCACCAGGCCCACACCGTGACTTTCTCCTATCAGGAAGTAAACGGTAACGAGTACTTCGACTACCTGCACGAAACCAACGGTATCTACTTGGCCAACTCCCTGCTTTCGGACTTCAACGGCCCGAACGAGAAGTCCTTCCAGGTTTCCTACGGTCTCAACATGGCTGAGTACGGTGTACCAGGCCTGAAATTCAACATCTACCAGGCACGCGGCTGGGGCATCGACGGCACTCACTACAAGGGTGGCGGCTACGATGGCGTGCAGGCGATGGATGGCGAGCACCACTATGAATACGGCGTAGGTGCAACCTACGCAGTACAGAGCGGCCCGCTCAAAGCCACGACCATTCGCGGCACTTACACCGCTCACCGTGCCAGCGAAAACCAGGCTGACGGCAGCATCAACGAGTTCCGTCTCGTAACCACCATCCCGTTCAACATTCTGTAAAAACGCCAACCAACGGCTGACTCATGATGAGTCGGCCGTTCGGTTTTCTGTCTTCAACCGATTGCAGAGGGTTATCGATGAAAATGCTTCCCCTACGTGCGGCCATCGCGGCTGCGTTGCTGAGTGTCGCTGTCGGCGCCTCGGCCAAACCCTTGGTGGTCTGCACCGAAGCCAGCCCGGAAGGCTTCGATATGGTCCAGTACACAACTGCAGTCACGGCGGACGCTGTGGCCGAAACCATCTTCAACCGCCTGGCCGACTTTAAACCCGGCACCACCGACGTGATTCCGGCACTCGCCGAGTCCTGGGACATCAGCGAAGACGGCCTGACCTACACGTTCCACCTGCGCAAAGGCGTCAAGTTTCACACCACCGAATATTTCAAGCCGACCCGCGACATGAACGCCGACGACGTGGTCTGGAGCTTCCAGCGCCAGCTGGACCCGAATCACCCGTGGCACAAACTGTCGAGCGTGGGCTTCCCGTACTTTGAAAGCATGGGCTTCAAGGAACTGCTCAAAAGCGTCGAGAAAGTCGACGACAACACGGTCAAGTTCACCCTGACCCGCCGCGAAGCGCCGTTCCTCGCCGACATCGCCATGGCCTTCTCATCGATCTACCCGGCCGAATACGCCGACCAGTTGCTCAAGGCCAACAAGACCGGCGATCTGAACAACAAGCCGATCGGCACCGGCCCGTTCATCTTCCAGCGTTACGCCAAGGATGCGCAGGTGCGTTTCAAGGCCAACCCGGATTACTTCCGTGGCAAGCCGCCGGCCGACGCGTTGATCCTGGCGATTGCCACCGACAACAACGTGCGCCTGCAGAAGCTAAAGGCCAACGAGTGCCAGGTCGCGCTGTATCCGAAACCGGATGACATCCCGAGCATCAAGAAAGACAGCAACCTGAAAGTCGACGAGCTGGACGCGATGACCGTTTCGTACATCGCCATGAACACCCAGCACAAGTACATGAGCGACGTGCGTGTGCGCAAAGCCATCGACATCGCCTTCGACAAGGAAGCCTACGTCAACGCGCTGTTCGGCAAGGGTAACGCGTCGGTGGCGGTCAACCCGTACCCGCCGACCCTGCTCGGCTACAACCATGACCTGAAGAACCCGCCACGGGATCTCGACAAGGCACGCGCCTTGCTCAAGGAGGCCGGGGTTCCGGAAGGCACCACGTTTACCCTGTTCACCCGTAACGGCGGCGGTCCGACCAACCCCAACCCGATGCTCGGCGCGCAGATGATGCAGGCTGACCTGGCGAAAGTCGGGATCAAGATCGACATCCGCGTGATGGAATGGGGCGAGATGCTCAAGCGCGCCAAGGCCGGCGAGCACGACATGGTCTCGGCCGGATGGGCGGGCGACAACGGCGACCCGGATAACTTCCTGACGCCTATGCTCAGTTGCGAGGCCGCCAAGAACGGCGAAAACTACGCACGCTGGTGCAACGAGAAATTCCAGGCACTGCTGGATGAAGCGCGGGCTAAAGTAGATCCGGCCGAACGCGCCGCGCTCTACGAACAGGCCCAAGTGCTGTTTAATCAGGACCAGCCATGGATCAGCATGGCCCATACTCGGATGTTCACTGCAATGCGCAACAATGTAGAGGGCTACCACATCAGCCCTCTCACCACTAATAACTTCGCCACCACCCAGGTGAAGTAGATAAGAAACGCCCGGCGTCCCTGACCTGAGGGACGCCGGACACGCCTAACCGGCTGATGAGGTACCACACAAGATGTTTAGTTTTATTGCCCGCCGACTGGGGTTGTTGATCCCCACGTTTTTCGGCATCACCTTGCTGACTTTCGCGTTGATTCGCATGATTCCGGGCGACCCCGTGGAAGTGATGATGGGCGAACGTCGGGTCGACCCCGAAATGCACGCTCAGGCAATGGAACGCCTGGGGCTGAACAAGCCGCTGTATGCCCAGTACCTGGACTACATCGGCAAACTGGCCCAGGGCGATCTCGGTGAGTCGTTGCGTACCCGTGAAAGCGTGTGGACCGAGTTCACCTCTCTTTTCCCGGCGACCCTGGAACTGTCCATGGCCGCCCTGCTGTTCGCTGGCATCCTCGGGCTTCTGGCCGGGGTGATCGCGGCACTCAAACGAGGATCGCTGTTCGACCACGGGGTGATGGGCATCTCCCTCGCGGGCTATTCGATGCCGATCTTCTGGTGGGGCCTGATCCTGATCATGTTCTTCTCGGTGAGCCTGGGCTGGACCCCGGTCTCCGGGCGCATCGACCTGCTGTATGACATCGAGCCGAAAACCGGCTTCATGCTGATCGACACGCTGCTGGCCGATGACGTCGGCGCGTTCTTCGACGCCCTGCATCACCTGATCCTGCCGGCGATCGTGCTCGGCACCATTCCGCTGGCGGTAATCGCCCGGATGACCCGTTCGTCGATGCTCGAAGTGCTGCGCGAAGACTACATCCGCACCGCCAAGGCCAAAGGCCTGTCGCCGTCGCGCGTGGTGTTCGTGCATGGCCTGCGCAATGCACTGATTCCGGTGCTGACCGTGGTCGGCCTGCAGGTCGGCACGCTGCTGGCCGGTGCGGTCCTGACCGAAACCATCTTCTCCTGGCCCGGCATCGGTAAATGGCTGATCGAAGCCATCGGCGCCCGGGACTATCCGGTGGTGCAAAACGGCATCCTGTTAATCGCCTGCCTGGTGATTCTGGTCAACTTCGTGGTGGACATCCTCTACGGCTTTGCCAACCCACGCATCCGTCATCAGCGCTGAGGTCCATACCCATGAGCACTCCAACATCCTCAGTAGCCACCGCCACGTCCGCCGTGGATCAAAGCCTGCTGTACCCGTCGCCGTACAAAGAATTCTGGCAAGCGTTCTCGAAGAACAAGGGCGCCGTTGCCGGCCTGCTGTTCATGCTGCTGATCATCTTCTGCGCGATCTTCGCGCCGTGGGTCGCGCCGCATAATCCGAGCGAGCAATACCGTGACTTCCTGCTGACGCCGCCGGCGTGGCTCGAAGGCGGGCAGATGCAGTTCCTGCTCGGCACCGACGAACTCGGCCGTGACCTGCTGTCGCGTCTGATCCAGGGCTCGCGCCTGTCGTTGCTGATCGGCTTGTCGTCGGTGGTGATGTCGTTGATTCCGGGGATCCTGCTGGGTCTGTTTGCCGGTTTCTTCCCGAAAGTGGTCGGCCCGACCATCATGCGTCTGATGGACATCATGCTGGCCCTGCCATCGCTGCTGCTGGCCGTGGCGATCGTCGCCATCCTCGGCCCTGGCCTGATCAACACCGTGATCGCGATTGCCGTGGTTTCCCTGCCGTCCTACGTGCGTCTGACCCGTGCTGCCGTGATGGGCGAACTGAACCGCGACTACGTCACCGCCGCGCGTCTGGCCGGTGCCGGTCTGCCGCGCCTGATGTTCATCACCGTGCTGCCCAACTGCATGGCGCCGCTGATCGTGCAGGCAACCCTGAGCTTCTCTTCGGCGATTCTTGATGCCGCCGCACTGGGCTTCCTCGGCCTCGGCGTACAACCGCCAACCCCTGAGTGGGGCACCATGCTGGCCTCGGCCCGCGACTACATCGAACGCGCCTGGTGGGTGGTAAGTCTGCCTGGCCTGACCATTTTGCTCAGCGTGCTGGCAATCAACTTGATGGGCGACGGCCTGCGCGATGCGCTGGACCCGAAACTCAAGAACGCCGCCTGAGGAGATTCCAATGTCACTGCTAGAAATCAAGAATCTCAACGTCCGCTTCGGCGACAAGACCGCGACCCCGGTGGTCGACGGCCTCGACCTGAAAGTCGACAAAGGCGAAGTGCTGGCCATCGTTGGCGAGTCGGGTTCGGGTAAATCCGTGACCATGATGGCGCTGATGGGCCTGATCGAGCATCCTGGCATCGTCACCGCTGACTCGCTCAGCTTCGACGGCAAGGACATGCTCAAACTCAGCAACCGCCAGCGTCGGCAGATCGTCGGCAAAGACCTGTCGATGGTCTTCCAGGACCCGATGACCGCGCTGAACCCGAGCTACACCGTCGGTTTCCAGATTGAGGAAGTGCTGCGCCTGCACCTGAAAATGTCCGGCAAGCAAGCGCGCAAGCGTGCCATCGAACTGCTGGAAAAAGTCGAGATCCCGGGCGCCGCCAGTCGTATGGACGCCTATCCGCATCAACTGTCTGGCGGTATGAGCCAGCGTGTCGCGATCGCCATGGCGATTGCCGGCGAGCCGAAACTGTTGATCGCCGACGAACCGACCACCGCGCTGGACGTGACGATTCAGGCGCAGATCATGGATCTGCTGCTGGCGTTGCAGAAAGAGCAGAACATGGGCCTGGTGCTGATCACTCACGACCTCGCGGTCGTGGCGGAAACTGCCCAGCGTGTCTGCGTGATGTATGCCGGCCAGGCGGTGGAAGTCGGTCAGGTGCCGCAACTGTTCGACATCCCGGCGCACCCGTACAGCGAAGCGCTGCTCAAGGCGATTCCCGAGCACAGCCTCGGCGCCTCGCGCCTGTCGACCCTGCCGGGCATCGTTCCGGGCCGTTATGACCGTCCGCAGGGTTGCCTGCTGTCGCCGCGCTGCCCGTACGTGCAGGACAACTGCCGCACCCAGCGTCCGGGCCTTGATCCGAAAGCCAACAGCCTCGCCCGCTGCTTCTACCCGCTGAACCAGGAGGTGGCGTAATGGCCGTCGTACTTACCGCCCGCGACCTGACCCGTCACTACGAAGTCTCCCGTGGCCTGTTCAAGGGCCACGCCACCGTGCGCGCGCTCAACGGCGTGTCGTTCGAACTGGAAGCCGGCAAGACCCTTGCCGTGGTAGGCGAATCGGGCTGTGGCAAATCCACTCTCGCCCGCGCCCTGACGCTGATCGAAGAGCCGTCGTCGGGCTCGCTGCAGATCGCCGGTCAGGAAGTTGCCGGCGCCGACAAGGCCGAGCGCAAGCAACTGCGCAAAGACGTGCAGATGGTGTTTCAGAGCCCGTATGCGTCGTTGAACCCACGGCAGAAAATCGGTGATCAACTGGCCGAACCGCTGTTGATCAACACCAAGCTGTCGGCCACCGAACGTCGCGAGAAAGTCCAGGCGATGATGAAGCAGGTCGGCTTGCGCCCTGAGCACTATCAGCGCTATCCGCACATGTTCTCCGGTGGTCAGCGCCAGCGTATCGCCCTGGCTCGGGCGATGATGCTGCAACCGAAAGTGCTGGTCGCGGACGAACCGACTTCGGCGCTGGACGTTTCGATTCAGGCCCAGGTGCTGAACCTGTTCATGGATTTGCAGCAGGAGTTCAACACCGCCTACGTGTTCATCTCGCACAACCTGGCGGTGGTGCAGCACGTGGCCGATGACGTGATGGTGATGTACCTCGGCCGTCCGGTGGAACTGGGACCGAAAAACGACATCTACGAGCGCCCGCTGCACCCGTATACCCAGGCGCTGCTGTCGGCGACCCCGACGATTCACCCAGACCCGAACAAGCCGAAAATCAAGATCGTCGGCGAACTGCCCAACCCGCTGAACCCGCCACCAGGCTGTGCTTTCCACAAGCGCTGCCCGTACGCGACCGAACGTTGCACCACGGAAGAGCCGCTGTTGCGTGAACTGGATAATCGGCAGGTGGCTTGCCACTACGCCGAGCAATTCCTCGACGGCGCGGCGTAAGACCACGGAATATCCATGTGGGAGCGAGCCTGCTCGCGAATGCGGTGTAACAGTCACCAACATTGTCGACTGAAATGACGCTTTCGCGAGCAGGCTCGCTCCCACAGGGAGTTCGTGTTGATTCAGGAATTCATGCGATAACAAAACCCCTTCCACCTCGATTGCGCATCAGTCGAGGCCGAAGGGGTTTTTCTTTGCCCGGCGATCTACGTCTGGCTATCGCCTTCGTCATCCGGGTCATCGGTATCCGGATCGTCCGTGGTCGAGTCGTCGTCATCGGCGCTGCCACCCTGATTCATATCCCCCGGTTCCGACTCGGACTTGGCGAGCATCAGGCCGCTATGCCCGACCTGCCCATTGAACGCTTGAGATTCGTGATCCTCGCACTCGGCCCACGCCGTTGCGGTGCCGAGGGATAGCATCACCATTACTTTCAACAACATCAAAACCCGTAGCAATCTGCTTTTCATGGCCGACTCCATCCTGTTGCGCTAAGACATGCTTGCCGGACTGGCTCGATGTGAAATCTAGTTGCGATCCGACCGGCTCACCACTTAGGACGCGACCGCGCAGGCAGAAATGCCATCGACCGCCAGATTGCTTTCGAATAACCGTGATAACCGAATCAGCTAAGCCCGCGCGTGGCCTGCCAGGTCAGTGGAATGGAGATCAGCACCAGCAGCGCGCTCATCAGCCACACACTGTGCCCGCCAAATTGGCCGTAGAGCTGACCGCTGAGCACCGGCGACAACAGCGCGCTGGCACTCCAGCTCATAAAGAACAAGCCGAAGTACTGACCGCTTTTGCCGCTCTGGGCAAACTGCATCGCCAGTACATTCAACGGCGGCATGAACAAGGCCTCGCCCAGCGTCCAGATCAGCGTCGACAGACAGACAAAAGCCAAGCCGGAACCGAACGGCAACATGCCCAATCCGCAGGCCAACAGCACACTGCCCACGAGCATTTGCCAACGCGAGCCCCAACGCTCGACCGAATGCGAAAGCGGAATCTGCAAAGCGATCACCAACAGCGCATTGAGCCCGAACTGCCAGCCGATCGCTTCGGTGCTCAGGTGGTAGTAATCACGCAGATAATTGCCCAGCGTGCTGTAGACCGTGTCGAATGCAATGCCGAGCACGGCCGTCGCCGCCAGCAGCCAGAGGAACGGCTTGTCGCGATACGGCAGGCTTGAGCCATCGGTCGATTCGTCCTCAACCACGAGCACCGGCCGCCGCCACGTCGTGCGCACGAACCACAGCAACGCCAGCATCGTCATCGCCGCACTGACAAAAAACACCCAACGAAAATCCGCCTGCGCCAACACCCCGCCCGCCACCCCGGCAGCGGCCATGCCCAGATTACGCGCTACCCGGCTCAGCGCTTGCGCACGGGAACGTTGCGCGACCTCGCAATACTCCATGATCAGCCGCTGATGCAACGTGCGAATCGCGCCGTCGATCACACCGCTGAGCGACAGCAAAACGGCCAGCCACGGCACCTGCGTCACCAGCCCCAACAGCATCAGCACCCACACCGAAACGAAAAACAGCGCCGCCGTCAGCCGCGCCGTGCGCACATGATCACTGAGCCAGCCGCCGAGCATCGAACCGACCAGCAACCCAGCACCATAGGCCGAAAGCAACCAGCCCACCGTTTCAATCGCCAGACCCAGCTCCTGACGCAGGTACAGCGCCATGAACAGCTTGACCATGGCGCTGAGGCGGTTGATGAACAACAGAGCCGCGAGGACCCAGGCCATGGGGGTGAAATAGTCGTTGGGACGCAGGAGTTGGGTCAGTCCTTTGAGCATGTAACGTCCGATGGGCGTGGGGGTTTGCTCAACAGTAGACGGGTTGGATTGGAATGTCGTGGGGGTGAGGTCGGCCGAAGTAAAAGCAGAGTATGGCTACGACGTAGAGGGAAAACGCCTTACGGAAAAATCGCCGCGCCCGGATTCAACTTGATTTTTCACGCGGCGTTAAAGATCAAAAGCCCCTCACCCTAACCCTCTCCCGGAGGGAGAGGGGACTGACCGGGTCGTTTGGGCAAGGTACGCCGACCTGAAATACCGAGCCGAACTCGGGATTTGAACAGATCATCAATCGGCTCCCTCTCCCTCGGGAGAGGGCTGGGCGGGCGGCGTTCCGATGAGGGCCGAATCCAACACAGATCCAAAGCAGATCACACGCTTCTCACCACTCAAAACAATGAGCGCAAGATCGAGTACCGCTTTTGATCTTGATCCACCGGCGACGTCGGAAGGCTGAGTGGAGGGATTGATCCGGGCGTGGGAGCGCCGAACGCAGGAGCTTGCGTTTTTTGCTTACTTTTTTAGGCGCTCTTGTAAAAAAGCAAGTCGCCGTCAGGCGAAACCGTCAGCAGCCGCCACCGAAGCAACGGATATTCACCCGAACCCAAGGCAATAAAAAGCCCCCAAGGCCTACACCTCAGGGGCTTTCAGAAAAACACCTCAAACCTTAATGATGCTCCCGCGTCGCGCGGAATTTCACATCCGGCCAGCGCTCTTCCATCAACGCCAGATTCACCCGCGTCGGCGCCAGATAGGTCAAATGCCCACCGCCATCCAATGCCAGGTTCTCCACCGCCCTGTTGGAAAACTCCTCAAGCTTCTTCTTGTCGCTGCACTCGATCCAGCGCGCCGAATACACAGTGATCGGCTCATACGAGTGCTCTGAAGGGCATCGCTCGCCAGCGTCGTGCTTTATTCAGACAAACGGCAAAAAAACCGTTCCTTACCTGTTATTTATGACAGTTGCGCCGAATTTTGGCGACGCTTAGCCTGTGCTGAGGGAGTTTCCCTTAATTCAGTAGGTATGCCCTATAGGTTCGGGAAGTCTTCCGGTCAGGCGAAGTCAGGAGTTCTCCTGAACTGCTCAAGATATTACCCGAGCAACAGCGTCATTTTTTTGAGAAATAGATAGGGGTAAGTGTCGTGGAATACGGTGAACGGATAACTGCGTCAAGCCTAGCTAACTCAGAGCGCGAATGTGAAAGCGTGATTAAGCGCGCCCTTGACAGCAAAAGTGAATATAACTGGGAAGTTTTTTCAGAATATTCCAAGAAACTTTTCAATATGGCAGCAGTGCCTGCTGAAAAACCGGGGATTAATACGATGACGCTGAAAGCGTTTTTGAACTATGGAGACGGTACCGGCCGAGATGTAGGACTGGGCGGTTATGCATTCAACGTTTCTGTTGATGATGGTAGTGGAGCGCCGCGTGTTGCCTACGTGTCCCTTAGACAACACACGACGGGGGGCACCTATTTTTGATAACAACGGCGAATCTGCCATCGGGCATGGCCATCGCGAGCGGGAAAATCCAAAAAGCCCCTGAGATCTATCCCTCAGGGGCTTCCGAAAACCAGCTCAGCACTTCTTAATGATGCTCACGCGTCGCGCGGAATTTCACATCCGGCCAGCGCTCTTCCATCAACGCCAGATTCACCCGCGTCGGCGCCAGGTAAGTCAGGTGACCACCGCCATCCAGCGCGAGGTTCTCCACCGCCTTGTTGGAAAATTCCTCAAGCTTCTTCTTGTCGTCGCACTCGATCCAGCGCGCCGAATACACGGTGATCGGCTCATACGAGCACTCGACCTTGTATTCCTCTTTCAAGCGGCTGGCGACCACATCGAACTGCAGCACACCGACGGCGCCGAGAATGATGTCGTTGCTGCGCTCGGGGAAGAACACCTGCGTCGCGCCCTCTTCCGCCAACTGCTGCAGGCCCTGACGCAACTGCTTGGACTTCAGCGGATCACGCAGACGCACGCGACGGAACAGTTCCGGGGCGAAGTGCGGAATGCCGGTGAAACCGAGGACTTCGCCTTCGCTGAAGGTGTCGCCGATCTGGATCGTGCCGTGGTTGTGCAGACCGATGATGTCTCCAGCGTACGCCTCTTCCAGTTGCTCACGCTCGGAGGAGAAGAACGTCAGGGCGTCGCCGATGCGCACGTCCTTGCCGGTGCGCACGTGGCGCATCTTCATGCCTTTTTCGTACTTGCCGGAGCAGATACGCATGAAGGCAATGCGGTCGCGGTGTTTCGGGTCCATGTTCGCCTGGATCTTGAAGATGAAGCCCGAGAACTTCTCTTCCACCGGCTCGACAGTACGCTCGTTGGCCACACGGGCCAGCGGACGCGGCGCCCAATCGACGACAGCATCGAGCACGTGGTCGACACCGAAGTTGCCCAGCGCCGTACCGAAGAACACCGGGGTCAACTGGCCGTCGAGGAATTCCTGCTGGTTGAATTCGTGACAGGCGCCCTGCACCAGTTCCAGCTGTTCGATGAAACGCTCGTACTCATCGCCCAGGTGCGCGCGCGCCTCGTCGGAGTCGAGTTTCTCGATGATCTTGGTTTCGGTGCGCTCGTGACCGTGACCTGCGGTGTAGACGATGATGTAGTCGTCGGCCAGGTGATACACGCCCTTGAAATCGCGGTAGCAACCGATCGGCCAGGTGATCGGCGCAGCCTTGATCTTCAGAACGGCTTCGATCTCGTCGAGCAGTTCGATCGGGTCGCGGATGTCACGGTCGAGTTTGTTGATGAAGCTGACGATCGGCGTGTCACGCAGACGGCAGACGTCCATCAGCGCAATGGTCCGTGGCTCTACACCCTTACCGCCGTCGAGCACCATCAAGGCCGAGTCCACCGCTGTCAGGGTGCGGTAGGTGTCTTCGGAGAAGTCTTCGTGGCCCGGGGTGTCGAGCAGGTTGATCATGTGTTCGCGATAGGGGAACTGCATGACCGACGTGGTAATGGAAATACCCCGCTGCTTCTCCATCTCCATCCAGTCGGATGTCGCATGGCGATCGGATTTACGGGATTTCACCGTACCGGCCACTGCAATCGCCTTGCCCATCAACAGGAGCTTTTCGGTGATCGTGGTTTTACCGGCATCGGGGTGGGAAATAATGGCGAAAGTGCGGCGTTTCGCGACTTCGGCGGCCTGTTGGGTCATGGGAAATCGCCTGGCGGTGATTCAAAAAAGGGCCGCGATTATAGCCCAACTCGCTGCAATAACCGAACCGTTGAGCACATTAAGGGTGGCCAAATGCTGCCTCAGATGGGAACCTTTTAAAGCACGGAGACGTCCATCCCCTGTTACGAACTTTCGTCAGGGGCTGAAAAATCAGCAAGTTAGCCTGACGGGGCTGCGCTCATGGCTCGCTTTCACACCGCTTGGCCGGTGCTGGAAAACGGCTACTTTTCGCGAACGCTGACTTCGGCAACCAACAATGGTCTTGCCACGCTGAGCAGCGCTCGCCGACTACAAAAAAAGGAGTCCGCCTGTGGCTATCCGCTATGGCAAAGGGCTGATGGGAGGTGCGGTGGTGATCGCGCTCCTGGCCCTGCTGGTCCACTGGATCGGCATCAACACGATCGAACACTACCGCGACGATTTGTTGTTTTACCTGCAAGCTCATCTGATTCTCGTCCTCGCTTCCATGCTGGCCGCCCTTGTCGTGGGCATCCCCGCCGGTATCTTCCTCAGCCGCCCGACCATGGTCGGCCGCGCCGAACGCTTCATGCAGATCTTCAATATCGGCAACACCGTGCCACCGCTGGCCGTGCTCGCGATTGCGCTGGGCATCCTCGGCATCGGCAGTGGCCCGGCGATTTTCGCGCTGTTCCTCGCCTCGCTGTTGCCGATCGTGCGCAACACCTATGAAGGCCTGAAAAATGTGCAGGGCTCGCTGAAAGAAGCCGCCGTCGGCATCGGCATGACCCCGCGCCAAGTGTTGTGGAAAGTCGAATTGCCCAACGCCGTGCCGATCATCGTCGGTGGCGTGCGGGTCGCACTGGCGATCAACGTCGGCACCGCGCCGCTGGCGTTCCTGATCGGCGCCAACAGCCTCGGCAGCCTGATCTTCCCTGGCATCGCCCTGAACAATCAGCCGCAACTGCTGCTCGGCGCTGCGTGCACCGCGCTGTTGGCGCTGTTGCTCGATGGCGTGGTCACCCTCGCCAGCCGCCTATGGCTGGAACGCGGTCTGCGCCCGTCTTAAGGCTTTGCGAAGGAATATTTATGAAACGACTTAGCTTGATCTTAGGCTGCGTCCTGCTGTTCGCAGGAATCGCGCAAGCCGCTGAAAAACCGCTCATCCGCCTCGGCGCCCGGGTCTTCACAGAGCAGACCCTGCTCGCCGAAATCACCGCGCAATACCTGCGCAGCAAAGGCTACGACGCGCAAATCACCGGCGGTCTGGGCAGCAACCTCGCCCGCAGCGCCCACGAAAGTGGCCAATTGGACCTGCTCTGGGAATACACCGGCGTGTCGCTGGTGGCCTACAACCATGTCACCGAGAAACTCGACAGCGCGCAGTCCTACGCCCGGGTGAAAGAACTCGACGCGAAAAAAGGCCTGGTCTGGCTGACGCCATCGAAGTTCAGCAACACCTACGCCCTCGCGCTGCCGAAAAAAGTCGCCGAGGAGTACCCGCAGATCAACAACATCAGCCAGTTGAACGAAGTGCTGCGCGCCGAAGCCAAGACCAATCACCTGGTGGCGCTGGATACCGAGTTCGCCAACCGCTCCGACGGTCTCAACGGCATGGTCAAGCTCTACAACATGAACCTGACCCGCAAGAACATCCGCCAGATGGACGCCGGCCTGGTCTACACCGCGCTACGCAACGGTCAGGTGTTTGCCGGTCTGGTCTACACCACCGATGGCCGTCTCAATGCCTTCGGCCTGAAATTGCTGGAAGACGACAAGCATTACTTCCCCGACTACACCGCCGCTCCCGTGGTGCGTCAGGCCACGCTCGACGCCAACCCGAAACTGGCCGAACAACTCAAGCCGCTGGCCGAACTGTTCGACGACGAAACCATGCGCCAGCTCAACGCGCGGGTCGATGTCGATCATGAAAGCCCATCGTCCGTTGCCGCCGATTTCCTGCGCCAGCACCCACTGAATTAAGAGAGGAGAAGTCATGGAATTCCTGAACGCCTTTTCCCATCTCGACTGGCAGCAGGTGATGCACCTGACCTGGCAGCACATTACTCTGGTCGGCATCGCCGTGACCCTGGCGATCGTCATCGGCGTGCCGCTGGGCATCCTGATGACACGCTTCCCCACCCTCGCCGGCCCGCTGCAGGCCAGCGCCACGGTGTTGCTGACCGTGCCGTCGATTGCCCTGTTCGGTCTGCTGCTGCCGTTCTACTCCAAGTTCGGCCAGGGCCTCGGGCCACTGCCAGCGATCACTGCCGTGTTCCTTTATTCACTGCTTCCGATCATGCGCAACACCTACCTCGCCCTGACCGGCGTCGAGCCGGGCATCCGCGAAGCCGCGCGCGGCATCGGTATGACCTTCGGCCAGCGCCTGCGCATGGTCGAACTGCCGATCGCGGTGCCGGTGATTCTTGCCGGCGTGCGCACGGCGGTGGTGATGAACATCGGCGTCATGACCATTGCCGCAACCATCGGCGCCGGCGGCCTCGGTGTTTTGATCCTCGCCTCCATCAGCCGCAGTGACATGTCGATGCTTATCGTCGGCGCGCTGCTGGTCAGTCTTCTGGCGATTTTCGCCGACCTCGTTTTGCAGTGGCTGCAACGCTCGCTGACTCCAAAAGGACTCCTGAAATGATCGAACTTCAAAACCTCAGCAAAACTTTCCAAAGCAACGGCAAAGATGTCAAAGCCGTGGACTCGGTGAGCCTGACCGTCAATGAAGGCGAGATCTGCGTGTTCCTCGGGCCATCGGGTTGCGGCAAAAGCACCACGCTGAAAATGATCAACCGCCTGATCAAACCGACCTCGGGCAAGATCCTCATCAACGGCGAAGACACCACCGATCTCGACGAAGTGACGCTGCGTCGCAACATCGGCTACGTGATTCAGCAGATCGGTCTGTTCCCGAACATGACCATTGAAGAGAACATCGTCGTGGTGCCGAAACTGCTCGGCTGGGACAAACAGAAATGCCACGACCGCGCCCGCGAACTGATGAGCATGATCAAGCTCGAGCCCAAGCAGTATCTGCATCGGTATCCGCGTGAATTGTCCGGTGGTCAGCAACAGCGTATCGGCGTGATTCGTGCGCTTGCAGCTGACGCCCCGCTGCTGTTGATGGACGAGCCGTTCGGCGCGGTCGACCCGATCAACCGCGAGATGATCCAGAACGAATTCTTCGAGATGCAGCGCGCGCTGAACAAGACCGTGATCATGGTCAGCCACGACATCGACGAAGCGATCAAGCTGGGCGACAAGATCGCCATTTTCCGCGCCGGCAAGCTGCTGCAGATCGACCATCCGGACACCCTGCTGGCGCATCCGGCGGATGATTTCGTCAGCAACTTCGTCGGCCAGGACAGCACGCTCAAACGCCTGCTGTTGGTGAAGGCCGAAGACGCGGCGGACAACGCGCCGTCGGTGAGCCCGGAAACGCCAGTGGCCGATGCGCTCGAGTTGATGGACGAACATGACCGTCGCTACGTGGTGGTCACCTGCGCCGAGAACAAGGCGCTGGGTTACGTGCGCCGTCGCGACCTGCATCGCCAGACCGGCACCTGCGCGCAATTCCTGCGTGAGTTCAACGCCACCGCAGCGTACGACGAGCACCTGCGCATCCTGCTGTCGCGCATGTACGAGTTCAACCGCGCGTGGCTGCCGGTAATGGACGCCGAACGGGTATTCCTCGGGGAAGTGACGCAGGAGTCGATTGCGGCATACCTCAGCTCGGGACGTTCGCGGGGAATGAAGACCAGTATCGTCTCGCCGGCTGAGACCGTGGTCGCATAAACCATCTGCGCGGTTGAAACCCGATCCCTGTGGGAGCGAGCCAGCTCGCGAAAGCGCAATATCAGTCGACGCTGATGGCGGCTGTGAAAATGCCTTCGCGAGCAGGCTCGCTCCCACAGGATCTACGCAATTTTGTTGATCTTCACAAGGTGACAAAGAATCTCAACAGTCCCGCATAGAAAAGCGTTGTCCATCTACCTGCTTTTGGGCTCAAAATCCCTCTCATTAATCTCCCTCGCTGCCAACGTCGCCGAAGTTGTCCCCATCACACTTACCCGCGATCTAGCTGACAAAAGCCACGAACGTGCAGATATGTTTAACACTCGAAAATTCACCGGGAACATCTGCCCGTCATCTCGGTCGGGTAGAAGGAGTGATGAACGCGACGCATGTCAGAAGTGTGCAAAAACGCGACATTTTTAGTTGATCTCGCGCCCCTCACGCCCTAAAGTTCGCGCCGAACGTCCATGCTGGAAACGATCCATCCGGCTCAAGTACTGACGACGAGACAGCAAGGCCAAGGGATAACTGCACATCTCTGGGCCTTTTTGCTTTCGGCGACATGCCTTGGGAAGTAGGCGAACCAAAGTGGGGATACGGAGGGCGTTCATGCACCCATTGTTTTTACGAGTTTGCCCATAGGAGCACCCAGCATGTCGATCCAGGTCGAAGACTATTTCGCGCGCGCTACATTCGACAAAATGAAGGCGTTCGCCGACAAACAGGAAACCCCGTTCGTGGTGATCGACACCGCGATGATCGCCCAGGCCTACGACGACCTGCGCGCCGGTTTCGAATTCGCCAAAGTCTACTACGCGGTCAAGGCCAACCCGGCCGTCGAGATCATCGACCTGCTCAAAGACAAGGGTTCGAGCTTCGACATTGCCTCGATCTACGAGCTGGACAAGGTCATGGATCGCGGCGTCAGCCCGGACCGTATCAGCTACGGCAACACCATCAAGAAATCCAAGGACATCCGCTACTTCTATGAGAAGGGCGTGCGTCTGTTCTCCACCGACTCCGAAGCCGACCTGCGCAACATCGCCAAGGCTGCACCGGGTTCGAAAGTCTATGTGCGCATCCTCACTGAAGGCTCGACCACCGCTGACTGGCCACTGTCGCGCAAGTTCGGCTGCCAGACCGACATGGCCATGGACCTGCTGATCCTCGCCCGCGACCTGGGTCTGGTGCCATACGGCATCTCGTTCCACGTCGGTTCGCAACAGCGCGACATCAGCGTCTGGGACGCGGCGATCGCCAAGGTCAAAGTGATCTTTGAACGCCTGAAAGAAGAAGACGGCATCCACCTCAAGCTGATCAACATGGGCGGCGGCTTCCCGGCCAACTACATTACCCGCACCAACAGCCTGGAAACCTACGCCGAAGAAATCATCCGCTTCCTGAAAGAAGACTTCGGTGACGACCTGCCGGAAATCATTCTGGAGCCGGGCCGTTCGCTGATTGCCAACGCCGGTATTCTGGTCAGCGAAGTGGTGCTGGTTGCGCGCAAGTCGCGCACTGCCGTCGAGCGCTGGGTGTATACCGATGTGGGCAAGTTCTCCGGCCTGATCGAAACCATGGACGAAGCGATCAAGTTCCCGATCTGGACCGAGAAGAAAGGCGAGATGGAAGAAGTCGTGATCGCCGGCCCGACCTGCGACAGCGCCGACATCATGTACGAGAACTACAAGTATGGCTTGCCGCTGAACCTGGCGATTGGTGATCGTCTGTACTGGCTGTCGACCGGTGCATATACCACCAGTTACAGCGCGGTCGAGTTCAATGGCTTCCCGCCGCTGAAGTCGTTTTACGTTTAAGAGGCAGCGGCAAGTTTCGAGCTGCTGGCTGCAAGTGAAAGGCCCATGACGTGTCATGGGCTTTTTCGTGTCTGGCCTTGAGGTTTGTGGTGTGCTTTCGATCTATCCCCCTCACCCCAGCCCTCTCCCCCAAGGGGGCGAGGGGGAAAGGGAGCAGATCGGGGGCTCTTCAAAACCTGAGGTCGACTGGATATCTCAGGTCGGTGTACCTGGAACATCCAACTCGGTCAGTCCCCTCTCCCTCTGGGAGAGGGTTAGGGTGAGGGCTATTGGCACCGAAGCGCATACCGCCCAGCCAACGCCTGAATCTTCGGATCTACAGCACTCGCCAACGTCTGACTCGCCACCCGCAGGAAATTCAGATTGCCGGCGGCCAAGGCTTTCTCCAGCCACTCGACCGCTTCATCAACCCGCCCCTCAGCCGCCAACACCGCCGCATAACTGAACTGCCCACGAAAATCCCCAGCCTCGGCCGAACGCCGATACCACTCGCGCGCCGCCAGCGGATCCGCCGGACACACCTGCCCTTCCTCCAGATAACGCCCCAGCAGATTCATCGATTTCGCATGGCCCAACTCAGCCGCGCGCCGGTACAACGCCAACGCTTGCTGATGATCAACCGTCACCCCGCGCCCGGTGGCCAGTAGATTTGCAAGGTTGTACATCGCCCAGTCCAGCCCCGCCTCGGCAGCGATTCGATAATGCTGCGCCGCCACCGAGGCTTCCGCCGCACATCCCCAACCATGCTCATGGCAACGCCCGAGCATGTTGCGCGCCATCAGATGCCCGCGATTGGCGGCAATAGCGAACCAGCGCAGCGCCAATGGCTGATCCTGGGCGATGCCTTGGCCATCCAGCAGGATCTGCCCAAGCAACGCCTGCGCTTCAACCTCGCCCTCGCCCGCTGCCAGCAAAATCGCCTGCGCAGCGCGGGCCGGGCTTTCTTCAAGCATCGCCGCCAACCCGGCCGCATCGAGGACTTCCTCGCGGCGTAGCTGGAAACTCATACCTCGACCCAACGCCGCAGCAAGTTGTGATAAGTGCCGGTGAGGCGGATCAGCGAAGGGTGATCGGGGACGTCCTGAGTCAGCTGCTGAATCGCCCCGTCCATCTCGAACAGCAACGCGCGCTGGCTGTCTTCGCGCACCAGGCTCTGCGTCCAGAAAAATGACGCATAACGCGCACCACGTGTGACCGCATTGACCTTGTGCAAACTGGTGCCCGGATACAACACCATGTCGCCGGCTGGCAGCTTCACGCGCTGGGTGCCGTAGGTGTCCTGAATCTCCAGTTCGCCGCCGTCATAACCTTCAGGCTCGCTGAAAAACAGCGTCGCCGACAGATCGGTGCGCACCCGCTCGATGCTGCCCTTGGGCTGGCGCACGGCATTGTCGATGTGGAAATCGAAACTGCCGCCGGCCGTGTAGCAGTTCACTAGCGGCGGGAAGACTTTGTGCGGCAGTGCGGCAGACATGAACAGCGGATTTTTCCACAGCCGCTCAAGCATCGCCGCGCCGATTTCCTTGGCCAGCGGGTGGCCTTCGGGCAATTGCAGATTGTGCTTGGCCTTGGCCGACTGGAAGCCGGCGGTGATCTTGCCATCGGCCCAATCCGCTTGCTCCAGGGCTTGGCGGATGCGCTGCACTTCGTCTTTTGCGAACAGCCCGGGAATGTGCAGCAGCATGGCGATGTCACCTGATGGCAAGAAGGCGGCAATGGTATTGATTCTTATTGACCGTGTAAAACCCGCAAGACGAACGAACAGGCAGAAACCGTAAGGGCAAATTGTAAAGAATGTAAATTCAATGCGAATAACAATGTTTCGCAATTGATACGAATACCTGTTTACCCTATATTCCGCCGCCTCAAATCCTTGGGGAGGGGAATAAAAATGGCACGTCAACACGCACAATTACCGGTCAGTTCACCACGTCTGCTCGCCTCGGCAATCGGTGTCGCGATCAGCGCCGGCGCCGCTGGCCAGATGGTCTTCGCAGCGGAAAAAACCGACAGCAAAGCGTCCGGCAATGCCATTGCCCTGGACGCCACCGCCATCACCGGCGAAGCCCAGGATTCGACCTCCTACCAAGTCGAAAAAGCCTCCTCACCCAAATACACCGCGCCGCTGGTCGATACGCCGCGCTCGGTCACCGTTATTCCGCAACAAGTGCTCAAGGACACCGGCGCGCTGAACATGCAGGACGCCTTGCGCACGGTGCCGGGCATCACTTTCGGCGCCGGTGAAGGCGGCAACCCGCAGGGCGACCGTCCGTTCATTCGTGGCTTCGACGCCCAGGGCGACACCTACCTGGACGGCGTGCGCGACACCGGTTCGCAGAGCCGCGAGATTTTCGCCGTCGAGAACATCGAAGTCAGCAAGGGCCCGAACTCCGCTATCGGCGGTCGTGGCGCGGCCGGCGGCAGCATCAATCTGGTGAGCAAGAAAGCCCATCTGGGTAATTCGTTCGATGGCGGCTTCACCTACGGCTCCGACCAGACCCAGCGCTACACCCTCGACGGCAACTACCAGTTCAGCGACAGCGCTGCCGGCCGGCTCAACCTGATGAGCCACGAGAGCAACGTCGCCGGTCGCGACAAGGTCGATTACGACCGTTGGGGCATCGCGCCGTCGCTGGCCTTCGGCCTGGGCACCGATACCCGCGTCAACCTCGACTACTACCATCTGGAAAGCAACGACACCCCGGACTCGGGCATCCCGTACACCATTCCCACCGGTGGTTCGGCCGCACGCACCAAGTCCAACCCGGACAAGCCATACGCCGGTGGCGATCACGACAACTTCTATGGTCTGGATCGTGACTTCCGCAAGGGCCGCACCGACACCGCGACCTTCGCCATCGAGCACGACCTGAACGATGCGCTGACCATCAAGAACACCCTGCGCCACGGCAGCAGCATGCAGGATTACATCCTCACCCAGCCGGACGACAGCAAGGGCAACGTCAACAACGGCAGCGTCTGGCGTCGGGCCAACACGCGGGTGAGCAACACCGAAACCACCACCAACCAGACCGACCTGTTCGGCACCTTCTACGTGGCCGGTTTCAAGAACAGCTTCTCCACCGGTGTCGAATACACCCGTGAGCAGAGCGAGAAATCCTCGTACAACGTCAACACCGACACCACGCCGCGCACCAGCGCCGTCACCACCAACTGCAACCCGGGCCTGATCGGCGCGGCCAGCGGTTACAACTGCACCTCGCTGTCGAACCCGAATCCGAACGATCCGTGGAACGGCGCAATCTCGCGCAACTACGCCGGCACCGACACCCAGGCCGACACCTACGCGCTGTACGTGTTCGACACGCTGGAGTTGTCCGAGCAGTGGCTGGTGAACATGGGCCTGCGCTACGACCACTTCGACACCGACTACAAAACCTACAACGCCGCAGGGACCACCACCTCCAAGGGTGATGACACCAGCGAATTCGTCACCGGCCAGTTCGGCGTGGTCTACAAGCCGGCGGAAAACGGCAGCATCTACGCCTCCTATGCAACCTCGGCGACGCCGCCGGGCAACACTTTGGGCGAAGGTCAGGAAGGCAACCCGCTGGGCGGCACCCCGGATCGCAGCGGCAACCTGCTGAGCAGCGACATGGAGCCGGAAACCACCAAGAACTACGAAATCGGCACCAAGTGGGATCTGCTTAACGATCGCCTGTCGCTGACCGCCGACATCTTCCGCACCGAGAAGGAAAACGCTCGCGTGCAAGTCGATACCAGTTCCTACGAGAACGCCGGCAAGACCCGCGTGCAAGGCTTCGAACTGTCGGCCAGCGGCAAGATCACCGACAAGTGGCAGGTGTTCGCCGGTTACGCCTTCATGGACAGCGAACAGGTTGACGGTGGCCCGCTGGGTCGCGCCAACGACGGCAACGATCTGCCGAACACACCGAAAAACAGCGCCAGCCTGTGGACCACGTATCAGGTCACGCCGAAGCTGACGATCGGTGGTGGCGCGTTCTACGTCGACGACGTCTACGGCAGTGTCGCCAACACGACGATGGTCGATTCGTACGTGCGTTACGACGCGATGGCGGCCTACAAGCTGACCAAGAACGTCGACCTGCAACTCAACGTGCAGAACCTGACCGACGAAACCTATTACGACAAAGCCTTCTCGACCCACTTCGCCAACCAGGCGGCGGGCCGCACGGCGCTGTTGAGCACCAATTTCCACTTCTGACCGATGTGAAAACCTGTGGGAGCGAGCTTGCTCGCGAAAGCGGTGGCTCAGTGAAGTCGATGCTGACTGACACGACGCCTTCGCGAGCAAGCTCGCTCCCACTTAAGATCTGCGAAACGGATCAGGCCCCGTTCATTCAGTTGAACGGGGCTTTTGTGTGTTACGCAAAACGCTTCTTGATAACCCACGGCATAATGCGCGCCGTGATGACAATTTTCGAACGGACGGCGAGTGACGTGTTGAAGAAAACCCTGTTCCAGTTGCACTGGTTTTTTGGCATCACCGCAGGGCTGGTGCTGGCTCTGATGGGCATCACCGGCGCGGCCTATTCGTTTCAGGACGAGATCCTGCGCGCGCTGAATCCGTCCGTTCTGCAGGTGGAAAAGCAGGTCGCCGGCGTGCTGCCGCCAGTGGAACTGGTGGAGCGCATCGAAGCCGCCTCCGGCAAGAAAGTCGCGATGCTCTGGGTCGAGACCGACAGCGGTCACGCCGCACGGGTATTCTTCACTCCGCCCAAGGGCGAACGGCGTGGCGAGATGCGCTACTTCGATCCGTACACCGCCGAGTTCAAGGGCGACGCCACTGGCCAGGACTTCTTCGGCCTGATGCTGCAACTGCACCGGTTCCTCGCCATGGGCGACACCGGGCGCAACATCACCGGCGCCTGCACCTTGATGCTGTTGTTCTTCTGCCTTTCTGGTCTGTATTTGCGTTGGCCGCGTCAGTGGAACAGCTGGCGCGTGTGGTTAACCTTGGACTGGAAGAAGAAGGGCCGCGCGTTCAATTGGGATCTGCACTCGGTGGCCGGCACCTGGTGCCTTTTGGTCTATCTGCTGCTGGCGTTGACCGGCTTGTCATGGTCGTACCAGTGGTACAACAAAGGCCTGACCCGACTGCTTTCCGACGCGCCGCAAAACGAACGCGTACGCGGCGGTCGCGGCCCGGCGCCGGAAGGCCCGCCACCGACGGCCGACTACGCGGCGATGTGGAGCAGCATCTACAGCGCTGCCGGCCCGGGTCTGGCCGCGTACAACATTCGCATGCCGGCGGTTGCCGGCCAGCCGGCGACGGTGTTCTACCTGCTCGACAGCTCGCCCCATGACCGCGCGCTGAACCAGATCACCCTCGATCCGGCCACCGGAGTGGTCAAACGCGTCGACCGCTATGCCGACAAAAGCTTCAAGGCCCAACTGCTGACCAGCATTTATGCGCTGCACGTGGGCAGCTATTTTGGCCTCGTCGGGCGCATCATCGTGACGATTGCGGCGGTGTGCATGCCGCTGTTTTTCATCACTGGCTGGCTGCTGTATCTGGACCGTCGACGCAAGAAAAAGCAGATCAAGGATGCCCGCCAAGGTCTCGCACAACCGTCCGCCGATGCTTCGGCGTGGCTGATCGGTTTCGCCAGCCAGAGCGGATTCGCCGAGCAACTGGCGTGGCAGACCGCCGGACAATTGCAGGCCGCCGGATTGCCGGTCAACGTGCAGCCGCTGGCCAATCTGAGCGAACAGGATCTGCGGGACTCGAATAACGCATTGTTCGTGGTCAGCACCTTCGGCGACGGCGAAGCGCCGGACAGCGCCCGTGGTTTCGAGCGCAAAGTGCTGGCCAAGGCCTCGACACTCGACAGCCTCAACTACGCCGTGCTCGGCCTCGGCGATCGGCAGTACGCGCACTTCTGCGGCTTCGCCAAGCGCTTGCATCAATGGCTCGGCGAACACGGCGGCAAGACCTTGTTCGCCCCGGTGGAAGTCGACAGCGGCGATCCTTACGCGCTGCGTCACTGGCAAACCCAACTCGGCCAGCTCACCGGACAGGCGCCGAGCGAAACCTGGCATGCACCGAGCTACGACAACTGGACGCTGGTCCGTCGCGAACTGATGAACCCCGACAGCAGCGGCGCGCCGGTCTACCTGCTCGGTCTCAAAGCCCCGGACACCCGCAGCTGGCTCGCCGGTGACTTGGTCGAAGTGCTGCCACGCAATTGCCCGTGGGCCATCGAACATTTCCTCGACGGCCTCGGCATTCGTGGCGAAACCCCGGTGAAGGTCAACGGCATCGACGAGCCGCTGGAAGTGGCCCTCGCCTCACGGCAACTGCCCGAACACCGCGCACATCTGGTCGGTTTGCATGCGCAGTCGCTGGTCGACGCGATGGTGCCGCTGGCGATGCGCGAATACTCGATCGCCTCGATTGCCGCTGACGGCGTGCTGGAACTGATCGTGCGCCAGGAACAGCACAACGACGGCAGCCTCGGCATCGGCTCCGGCTGGCTCACCGAGCATGCGCCGGTTGGCGGCAGCATCAGCCTGCGCGTGCGGCGCAACAGCGGTTTCCATCTGCCGAACGAACCCGTGCCGATGATCCTGCTGGGCAACGGCACTGGCCTCGCCGGCCTGCGTAGCCTGCTCAAGGCACGCATTGCCGATGGTCAGCAACGGCAGTGGCTGCTGTTCGGCGAGCGCAACCGCGAGCACGATTTCCTCTGCCGCGCCGAGCTCGAAGAGTGGCTGGTCAATGGTGATCTGGCGCGGCTGGATCTGGCGTTTTCGCGGGATCAGGCTGAGAAGGTTTATGTGCAGGATCGCTTGCGGGAGTCGGCTGAGGAGCTGAAAAAGTGGCTGGCGGAGGGGGCGGTGATTTATGTCTGTGGCAGCCTCCAAGGGATGGCTTCGGGGGTGGATCAGGTGCTCAATGATGTTCTCGGCGCTGCTGAAGTTGAACGGCTGATCGAGCTGGGACGGTATCGCCGGGATGTTTACTAACGCCTGCGAGAAGCCCCTCACCCTAGCCCTCTCCCGGAGGGAGAGGGGACTGATCGGGGGATGCGCGAGATCGACGCCGACCTGAGCGTCCTTCGCCGAATCCGGATTCGCCAAGACGAGGCGGTACTGAATCATAACCGCGCCGTGCCAAATCGAAAGGCGACCTGGCTGTTACCAAGCCATAATCGCCTCGGTCTTCCAAGTCGATGCACGACGCAAGACACCTCGGTCAGCTCCCTCTCCCTCCGGGAGAGGGCTGGGGTGAGGGAAAATGGGCTACTGTTAAGTCTCCAGTCAACTTCACAAGGACCGTGAAGCCATGCCAAGCCGCCCCACCCTCGCCCAATTCGCCCGCCAGTTACGCACCAACCAGACAGATTGCGAACACCTGCTCTGGCAGCGCCTGCGGTCCCGGCAGATCGCCAACCTGAAATTTCGCCGACAGTTTCCATGTCCGCCGTTTGTGCTGGATTTCTATTGTGTGGAGTTGAGGTTGGCGATTGAGCTGGATGGTGGCCAGCACTATGAGACGGCCGGGGTGCTTTACGATCGGCGCCGGTCGAACTTCCTGTCTCAACAAGGCATTGAAGTCGTGCGATTCAGCAATCTTGAGGTGCTTCAGCAGATGGATGATGTATTGGAGCAGATCATCAGAATTGCGGCAGAGCGGAAAATGCCCTCACCCTAGCCCTCTCCCAGAGGGAGAGGGGACCGACCGCGAATCATTCACGCTATATGCCGACCTGAACGTCTTTCGCCGAATCCAAATCCGACACGCCCGCATGCCCGATCCTGAACTGAGACGACGAAAGTTGCTGCATCCACAATCACCTCGGTCTTTCAGGTCGATGCATGACGCAAGACACCTCGGTCGGCTCCCTCTCCCTCCGGGAGAGGGCTGGGGTGAGGGGTTTTTGATCCAGCGGGATTAAACAGGCTGCAACTTCTGCTCAAACACCGCCACCCCATCCAGATCCCGCAACACCACACTCATCTCCCCGCTCTGCCCTTCGATATTCACCTCACCAAAAAACTGAAACCCGGCAAACGGCGAGGTGTTCTGCGCCGGCGGCGCCTTCTCGAAAACCACCTCAGGCCCGAACGTCTTGTCCAACGGATTCGGCCCGAAACTGCCGGCGTTCAACGGCCCGGCAACAAATTCCCAGAACGGTTCGAAATCCTGAAACGCGGCGCGGTCCGGGTGGTAGTGATGCGCCGCGCAGTAGTGCACGTCCGCCGTCAGAAACACGAAATTACGCACCTGCTGCGCGCGCAGAAAGCCGAGCAATTCGGCAATTTCCAGTTCGCGCCCCTGCGCCGGGCCGGGGTCGCCGTTGGCCACGGCTTCCCAACGCGCGACGCCAGGGCTGACCTCGCCGTCCGGGACGCCAAGGCCGATAGGCATGTCGGCGGCGATGACTTTCCACTGCGCCGTCGACGCCTGCAATTCACGCTTGAGCCAGTCCAGTTGCTCACGCCCGAGAAACGGTTTTGCCGCGCCGAGGTTGGCATCGTTGGCCTCGCGATAGCTGCGCATATCCAGCACGAATACGTCGAGCATCGGTCCGTAACTGAGCTTGCGATAAATGCGCCCGCCGCCGTCCGCCGCTTGCAAACGCATCGGCGCATATTCCAGCCACGCCTGCCGCGCGCGGCTGACCAGTTTGTGGATATCTTTCTCCTGATAGCGCTCATCCAGCTGCTTGCCCGGTGACCAGTTGTTGACCACTTCGTGATCGTCCCACTGCCAGATCTGCGGCACTTCGGCATTGAAGCGGCGGATGTTTTCGTCCATCAGGTTGTAGCGATAGTTGCCGCGATAGTCGTCGAGGGTCTGCGCGACTTTGCTTTTGGCTTCGGTGGTGATATTGCGCCAGATGCGCCCGCTTTCGGTGGTCAGTTGCGCGGGCACCGGGCCGTCGGCGTAGATGGTGTCGCCGCTGTGTATAAAGAAGTCCGGCAGGCGCAGGCGCATGGCTTCGTAGATGCGCATGCCGCCGATGTCCGGGTTGATCCCGAAACCCTGGCCGACGGTGTCACCGCTCCAGACAAACCGAATGTCGCGTTTTGTCGTTGGCACGCTGCGCAGATGGCCGAACCACGGTTCGCTGGCGACGCCGCTCTGGGCGTCTTCGAAGTGCACGCGATAGAAAATTGCCTGGTTGGCCGGCAGGCCGGTGAGTTCGACGCGGGCGGTGAAATCGCTGCGTGCATCGGCCAGTGGCGAGACGAATTTGCGCGGGTTGCCGAACAGGCTGCCGGTGTCCCATTCGACCACCATGCGCGCCGGGCGATCGCTGCGGCTCCAGATCATCGCGCGGTCGCCTTGCAGGTCGCCGGACTGCACGCCGTCGGTGAGCTGCGGACGATCCTTGACCGAGGCGATCACCGCCGGCGCCAGCCCCGGCAGCAACAGCCCGGCGCCGACAGCTTGCATGACGCGACGCCGGCCGAGGTTGAAATCGCTCATGGTGTTCTCCCTGCAAAAGGGAAAACTTAAGCACGGGTGTATGAACCGGCTATGACAATGCAGACTCCTGTGGGAGCGAGCCTGCTCGCGAAGGCGTCCCGCCAGTTACCACATCTTCAGCTGACACTCCGCTTTCGCGAGCAGGCTCGCTCCCACAGGGATTTGGTGCTGTCGGTCAGGCCTTGGCGGGCTCCAGCGGTAGTTCGACAGCCTCAGGCCGTTTGAGCAGCGCATATACCACCGCCGTTACCAGGCTCCCCGCGACGATCGCCAGCAGATACAGCAGCGCATGGTTGATCGCATTCGGGATCGCCAGCACAAACAAGCCACCGTGCGGCGCCATCAGCTTGCAGCCGAAGTACATCGACAGGGCACCGGTCAGCGCGCCGCCAGCGATGCTCGCCGGAATCACCCGCAGCGGATCTTTCGCCGCAAACGGAATCGCCCCTTCGGAGATAAAGCACAGGCCGAGCACGAAAGCCGCTTTGCCGGCCTCGCGTTCAGTCTGGGCGAACTTGCGCCGGGCAATGAAGGTGGCGATGCCCAGACCAATCGGCGGCACCATGCCGGCGGCCATGGTCGCGGCCATCGGTGCGTAACTCTGCGAGGCCAGCAGCCCCACCGAAAACGCATAGGCAGCCTTGTTGATCGGCCCACCGAGATCGACGCACATCATGCCGCCGAGCAACACACCGAGCAGAATCGCGTTGGTGGTGCCCATGCTGTCGAGAAACTGCGTAAGCGCCGCGAGCATGCCGGCGACCGGTTTGCCGACCACGTAAATCATCACCAGGCCGGTGACCAGACTGGCCAGCAACGGAATGATCAGAATCGGCTTCAGCGCTTCCAGGCTCTGCGGCAATTTCACATAGCGGGCGATGGCTTTGGCGGCATAACCGGCGATGAAACCGGCAATGATCCCGCCGATGAATCCGGCGCCCAGAGTGCCTGCGAGCAAGCCGCCGATCATCCCCGGCGCAAGGCCCGGGCGGTCGGCGATCGAGTAGGCGATGTAACCGGCGAGTAGCGGCACCATCAGCTTGAACGCGGTGTCGCCGCCGATCTGCATCAGCGCGGCCGCCAGCGTGCCTTCTTCCTTGTAAGCGGTGATGCCGAACACGAACGACAACGCGATCAGCAAACCACCCGCCACCACCATTGGCAGCATGTATGACACACCCGTGAGCAGGTGTTTGTAGACGCCGGTTTTTTCCGACTTGGCCGCAGCCTTGCCGTCGCTTGCCGCACTTTCGACAGCGCCTTCGGCCAAGGCTTTTTTCAGGGTCGCTTCGGATTGCTTCAGGGCAACGCCCGTGCCGCAGCGATAGATTTTCTTGCCGGCGAAACGCTCGGTGGCGACGTCGATATCTGCCGCCAGCAGCACCACGTCTGCGTCGGCGATGGCCGTTGCGCTGAGCGGGGTTTTCGCGCCTACCGAGCCTTGGGTTTCGACCTGCAATTCATAGCCCAGGCGCTTGGCAGTCTGCTGCAACGCTTCGGCGGCCATGAAGGTGTGGGCGACGCCGGTCGGGCAGGCCGTGATGGCGACGATGCGTGGCGCACGGGGCGCATCGATCGCCGGTTCGGCTGCGCTGGCCACGTAGACTTCGGCCTCTTCGGCACCGCGACGCAGCACCGCTTCGACATCCTGCAAGGCCTGCGCCGGAGCGATCTGGAACACGCGCTTGCCGACAAAGCGACTCATGTCCACCGTGCCAGTGGTGACCAGCAAGACCCACTCGGCGGCTTCGATGGTCGCCGCCGAGATTTCGCGTTCCGGGTGTGCCGGATCGACCACTTCAACGCTGGTGCTCCAGCCCTGACGCTGCGCCGCTGCATCGAGCAGGCGCGCGCACAGCACACTGGTGACCATGCCGTTCGGGCAAGCCGTAACAATGGCTAACTTCATCACAAACCCTCTTATTGTTCTGTCAGGGGGCGCACGCGCACACCCTGTTCGAGCTGCGCCAGTTGCGCAGAGTCGTTGATGCCAAAACCGATCTGGGTCACCGCCATGGCCGCAATCGCGGTGGCGGTGCGCAGGGTTTGCTCGGGGGTGTCGGCGCTGAGCAGACCGTGGAGCATGCCGGCCAGCAAGGAATCGCCGGCACCGACCGTGCTGGCCACGCTGACCTTCGGCGGCGTGGCGTGCAGGGCCGAGCCGACACTGAACCAGTTGACCCCGTCGGCGCCGTGGGAGATCACCACGTGCTCGATGCCTTGGCCGTGCAAACGTGCGGCGGCTTGTGCTTCGGCGATCGGCGACACCACTTCGCAGCCGAGGGCGTGGGCCAGTTCTTCGGTGTTCGGCTTGATCAGCCAGGGGCTGGCCTGCAACGCAGCGCGCAAGGCTTCGCCGCTGGAATCGAGGGCGACTTTCAAGCCGAGCGCGTTCAACCGTTCAATCAGCTCGCGCAACCATTGCGCCGTGACGCCACGCGGCAGACTGCCGGCGACCACCACCGCATCGTGCCCCGGTGCGATCTGCAGCAAGCGATCAAGCAAAGCTTGCTGCGCCGTTGCATCGACCATTGGCCCCGGACCGTTGATGTCGGTGATGCGTCCGTCCTGTTCGGCGACTTTGATGTTGCTGCGCGTCTCGCCCGGCACGCGGATGAACGCGTCGACAAAACCACGCTTGGCGAACAGGGTTTCGAACGCTTGCAGATTGTCTTCGCCGAGAAAGCCGCTGACGGTGACCTGATGGCCGAGATCCGCCAGCACCTGGGCGACATTGACGCCTTTGCCCGCAGCGTGGGTGTGCATCTCCTCGCTGCGATTGACCTGACCGGCATCCAGCCGTGACAGCTCGACGGTGAGGTCGAGTGCCGGGTTGAGGGTCAGGGTGAGAATCTTGGCCATTACAGGGCCTCCACTAATGCGCGCACTTCATTCGCGCTGCCCACGGCCAGGGCCTGTTGAGCGAGGGTTTGCGCCTGGGGCAGGCTGAGTTCACGGATGCGTGCCTTGACTTCGGCAATGCTGCGCCCGGACACGCTGAGCTCGTCGACACCGAGGCCAACCAGCACCGGCACCGCCAGCGGGTCCGCCGCCAGCTCGCCGCAGACACCCACCCATTTGCCATGGGCATGGGCGGCACGCACGGTGATGTCGATCAGTTGCAGCACCGCCGGGTGCAAGCCGTCCGCTTGTGCAGACAGCGTCGGATGACCACGGTCGATGGCCAGGGTGTATTGGGTCAGGTCGTTGGTGCCGACGCTGAAGAAGTCGACTTCCTTGGCCAATACCGGCGCAAGCAGCGCGGCCGACGGCACCTCGATCATGATCCCCAATTGCAGGTCGGCGACCGGAATTTCCAAACGCAGGCGTTCGGTCATGTCGCGGGCCTGGCGCCATTCTTCGACGCTGCCGACCATCGGGAACATGATTCGCAACGGGCGATTATCGGCCGAGCGCAGCAAGGCGCGCAGTTGCGCTTCCATGATCTGCGGACGCTGCAGGGTCAGGCGGATGCCGCGCACGCCGAGGAACGGGTTTTCTTCCTTGGCAATCGGCCAATACGGCAGCGGTTTGTCGCCGCCGACGTCGAGCGTGCGCACCACCAGCGGACGTCCGGCCAGACCATCGAGGACGCGACGGTATTCGGCTTCCTGGGTCGCCTCATCCGGTGCCTGTGGGTGGGCCATGAAAATCAGTTCGGTGCGCAGCAGACCAATGCCTTCGGCGCCCTGCTCCACCGCGCTGGTCACGCCTGCGCTTTCGCCGATGTTGGCGAACACTTCGACGGCGTGGCCGTCGGTGGTGTGTGCCGGTTGATGGCGTTGTTCGGCGGCGATCTTCAGGCGTTGCTCGCGGGTGTCGCGCTCTTCAGCGGCACGCTTGAGGGTCGCGGCATCGGCGTCGACATGCAGACGGCCACGCTGACCGTCGAGCAATAGCGGCGTGCCCGGCTCGAGCAACAGCACCGCCGCCCCCGCGCCGACCAACGCTGGAATCCCGAGGGCACGGGCAACGATGGCGCTGTGCGCGGTAGCGCCACCGCGCGCGGTGAGAATCCCCGCCACTCGCGCAGGATCCAGGCGCGCGACATCGGACGGGCCGACTTCGTCCATCACCAGAATGTACGGTTGCTCAGGTTCGTTCGCGGTCTGCACGCCACACAGCTGCGCCAGCACCCGGCGACCGATGTCGCGCAGATCGGCGGCACGCTCGGCAAGCAAAGCGTCCTGCAGCGATTCCTGCTGTTTGGCGGCGGCTTCGATCACTGCCATCCACGCCGCTTCGGCGCTTTCGCCTTGCTTGAGGCGGGTGTCGACTTCGTCGGTCAGATCCGGGTCGTCGAGCATTTCCTGGTGAGTGATGAAAATCTCGCGAATCGCCTTGGCCTTGCTGCGTTCGATCAAGCCCTGAATGTCGCGGCGCACGTCGCTCAGCGCTTGCTTGAGGCGCTCGCGCTCGATGGCCGCCGACTCGCCGCGCAACGGGTAATCGATGGCTTGCAGCACCTGAATGTGCGCCGGGCCAATGGCAATGCCCGGTGCGGCGGGAATCGCCTGCAACAGGCTGCCGGACGCGGGGGCGACCAGCACTTCGGCGATGTCGGCGATCACTTCGCGCTGCTCGCTCACGGCCGGCAGCGGCTCGACTTCTTCACCGAGGCCTTCTTCAATCGCCGCGAGCAGGGCCGGCAAGGCATCGGCGGCGATGCTCGGCTCGGCGATCAGCTCCAGCACCTGACCGCGGCGGGCGCCGAGACTGAGCAGTTTGCTCAGGCTCTTCACCGACACGGCGCTGTCCTGGCTGTCGACAATGCGCACGCGGATTTCGCCGTCAAAACTCTTCGCCAGTTGCGCGAGGATCTTCGCCGGCCGCGCATGCAAACCGTGGGCGTTGGCCAGGGCAATACGCGCACTCGGCCAATCGGCCGGCAGTTCACCGCCGAGCACTTCGAGGACTTTGCGGCTGCTGGTGGCGCGGCCCAGTTCGTGGCCGCGACCTTCGATCAGCAACGCGCACAACCGCTCGAGCAGCGCCTGATGCGCTTCGCCCAGACTGGCGAGGCAGAACAGACCGCTGAGCGGCTGGCCGAGGTAGCGCATCGGTTTGTCCGGGGTGACAAACGCCAGCCCCGGACGCTTCACGGTCTGCTCGCTGTGCAGCCACCACAGGCCGTCGCCCAGAGGCAGCGCTTCGACTTGCTGCAACACGCCGGCAAAGCCGTTGCTCACACAATCGGCCTGACGCAGCAGACGTGCGCCGCGCCAGACCAGTTCTTCGAAATCGTCGGCCGACACGCCGAGGCCGATCATCTGCGCATCCAGCGCCAGTTCCTGCGGCGCGCCTTGCAACAGTTTCAGCAGCGCTTCGGGGGAGCTGGCGCGACGCAAGGCCTGGCCCAGATCGGTCTCGCCGAGGGCGCGGGTCAGCAGTTGCAGCAGGCGCAGGTGTTCGTCGGATTTCGCCGCGATGCCGATCGCCAGATAGACGATCTGGCCATCGCCCCAATCGACGCCATCAGGAAACTGCATCAGGCGCACGCCAGTGGCGAATACCTGATCGCGGGTTTCCGGGGTACCGTGGGGAATGGCGATGCCTTGACCGAGAAAGGTCGAGCCCTGGGCTTCCCGGGCCTGCAGGCCGGCAAGGTAGCCGTCGGCAACCAGACCATCGGCGACCAGATGACTGGCCAGCAATTGCAGGGCAGCGGGTTTATCCACGGCCGACTGGCCCATGGATATCTGCTCTATAGTGAGCTCGAGCATGCGATCTCCTTTTTGGCGCAGTTCAACGCCAGGTATTGTTTTGAATGGTTCACAGCTTAGGCGCTCTGCCGCGCTTTTCAGCGGCAGTTTTGGCGGTTTCACGGCAGGACCGGCCAAAGGCGTCTAAAACGTAGAAAATACGCTTGCTGAAACGTTTAATCTAGATTGATCGGCACGTTACTCGATAATGTCTCATCCTTGAAGTCCAACTGGTCGGATCTGCTTAGGCAATAAGTCGGCTGCCCTTATCGGGTAGGATTGGCGAAAATGTCGCGGCATGCTCGAAAAAACAAGGAAATACCGGGTTGAAACTCAGTGATATCGCGCGGTTGGCCGGCGTCTCCGTCACCACCGCCAGCTACGTCATCAACGGCAAGGCCGAACAGCAACGCATCAGCAACGCGACCGTCGAGCGCGTGCGCGCGGTGGTCGATCTGCACGGCTTCACGCCCAATCCGCAAGCGGCCGGCCTGCGCAGTCGGCATACGCGCACCCTGGGTTTTATCCTGCCGGATCTGGAAAACCCCAGTTACGCGCGGATCGCCAAGTTGCTCGAACAAGGCGCGCGGGCGCGCGGTTATCAATTGCTGATCGCCAGCTCCGACGATGCGCCGGACAGCGAGCGCCAGTTGCTGCAACTGTTCCGCGCCCGCCGTTGCGATGCGCTGATCGTCGCCAGTTGCCTGCCGGCCGGTGATGACAGCTATCGGCAGTTGCAGGCCAAGGGGCTGCCGATCATCGCCATCGACCGGGTCATGGAGCCGGAGCATTTCTGCTCGGTGATCAGCGACGACCGCGAGGCCAGCCTGCATCTGACCCAAAGTCTGCTCGATCCGCAGCCAAAGCAGATCGTGCTGCTCGGCGCACGCCCGGAGCTGAGCATCAGCCAGGAACGTGCCGCCGGTTTCCGCGCAGCGCTCAACGATTTCAAAGGCGAGGTGCTGGTCGAGCACGCCGAGTCGTTCAGCCGTGAGTGCGGCAAGCAATTGATGGAAGAACTCCTGCAACGGCTGGGGCATTTGCCTGACGCGCTGGTGACTACTTCCTACGTGCTGCTGCAAGGCGTGTTCGATGCGCTGCATGATTTCCCGCTGAAATCGCGGCCGCTGCGCCTCGGCACCTTTGGCGACACGCAGTTGCTGGATTTCCTGCCGCTGCCGGTCAATGCCATGTCCCAGCAACACCAGTTGATCGCCGACAAGGCCCTGGAACTGGCGCTGGCCGCCGTGGAGCAGGACGACTACCAACCGGGCGTGCAAGCCATTGCGCGGACCTTCAAGCAGCGTATTCATCGGGACTGAATCGTGGAGCTGATCGACAGCCACACCCACCTCGACTTCCCCGACTTCGACGCCGATCGCGCGGCGCTGCTGGCCGAAAGCCGTGCCCTCGGCGTGCGGCGCATCGTCGTGCTGGGTGTGCATCAGGGCAACTGGCAACGGGTGTGGGATCTGATGCAGAGCGATGCCGACCTGTACGCGGCGTTCGGACTGCACCCAGTGTTTCTCGATCAGCATCGCCCCGAGGATTTGCACGCGCTGGGGGACTGGCTGACGCGCTTGCGCGGGCATCGGCAGTTATGCGCGGTGGGCGAAATCGGCCTCGATTATTTCATCGAAAACCTCGATCGCGAACGGCAACAGGCGTTGTTCGAAGCGCAGCTGCAACTGGCGGCGGACTTCGAGCTGCCGGCGCTGATCCACGTACGCCGCAGCCACGCGGCGGTGATCGCCACGCTCAAGCGCTTCAAACTCAAGCGCGCCGGCATCATCCACGCCTTCGCCGGCAGCCGCGAAGAAGCGCGGGAATACATCAAGCTTGGTTTCAAACTGGGCCTCGGCGGCGCACCGACCTGGCCGCAGGCGCTGCGCATGCATCGGGTGCTGCCGGAACTGCCGCTGCAATCGGTGGTACTGGAAACCGACTCACCGGACATGGCCCCCGCCATGTTCCCCGGCCAGCGCAACAGCCCGGCGCATTTGCCGGCGATTTGTGCGGCGCTGGCCGAGCTGATGAATATCACGCCTGAACAACTGGCCAACGCCAGCACCGCCAACTGCTGCGAAGTCTTCGGCTGGTAACACCGCCATCCCCTGTGGGAGCGAGCCTGCTCGCGAAAGCAATCTGTCAGTGACATCGTCAATGCCTGACCCACCGCCTTCGCGAGCAGGCTCGCTCCCACATTTTTGATCCGGTTCCAGCCTTTCAGACGCGAAACGCGCTGATCAGTTGTTTGAGCTCAACCACCTGCGCCGACAGCGCGCGGCTGGCATCTTCGGTCTGGTGTGCACCTTGTGCTGTGCGTTCGCCAGCGCGGTTGATCTCGACGATGTTCTGATCGATGTCGTGGGCCACGGCGGTCTGCTGTTCGACGGCAGCGGCGATCTGCTGGTTCTGGTCGACGATCATGCCCACCGCGCCAAGAATGTTCTCCAGCGCCTGCTGGACCTTCTCCGACTGGCCCACCGTGCCGTTCGCCATCTGATGGCTGACGCCCATGGCCTTCACCGCCGCGCCGACGCCGCCATGCAGTTTGGCGATCATCTGCTCGATTTCTTCAGTCGATTGCTGGGTACGCTTGGCCAACGTGCGCACTTCATCTGCGACCACGGCAAAGCCGCGCCCCTGCTCGCCGGCTCGCGCCGCTTCGATCGCCGCATTGAGCGCCAGCAGGTTGGTCTGCTCGGCGATGCTCTTGATCACTTCCAGTACACGGCTGATCGACTGGCTGTCGCTGGCCAGTTGATTGATCACCAGCACCGACTGATCAATCTCGCTGGCCAGCGCGGCAATGCTGCCCTGCTGCGATTCCACCAGGCCGCGCCCGCTGAGGGTTTCGTCGTTGACGCTGTGGGCGCTGCTCACCGCAGCGGCGGCACTGCGAGCGACTTCCATTGAAGTCGCCGACATCTGGTTCATCGCCGTCGCCACTTGTTCGATCTGCGAGCGCTGCCCGGCCACGGCCTGATTGCTCTGCGCCGAGACGCTTTCGACCTGTCCGGCCTGACGCTCGACCTCGCCAACGGTGTGGCCGACACGCTCGATCAGGTCGTGGATCTTCTTCACCGTGCCGTTGAACACCTCGCCCAACTCGCCCAGTTCATCGCGGCTGCTGGCCTTGAAGTTGACGGTCATGTCACCGGCGGCGACCTTGTCCATCATGGCGCCAAGGCTTTTCAGGGTGGTCCGGGTCGAGGCGTAGAAACCGCCATAAAGATAGAAAATCAGCACAAAGACCACCGACAGCGCCGAGGCTTGCAGAATCATGTGCGTGCGGTTCTGCGCCAGACGCTGCTGCAATTGGCTGTCGAGGAATTTCAGCGTGGCCTGATTGAGCTGGTAGGTGTGTTCCATCAGCCCGGTCACTTGGTCGTAAAACGCCTGCCACGGCGCATCGAGGGTGTCGGCCATCACCACTTGTTCTTCGAACAGCTCGCTGGCCTGCTTCAGCGAAGCCTTGCTGCTGTCGGCCTGGGCACTGAGGGATTCGCGTGCGGCGTTGCTGGAGCCGAGGGCGTCTTGCAGTTTCAGGGCGTACTCGGCCTGGAGTTTTTCGATCTGCACCAGCAACTCGTCAAAACGCGTGCTCGAGGAACTGTTGAGAAAACCCTGACCCAACGAATACGAACCCATCGCCCGGCCCTCGCCGAGGGTTTGCGTGACGCTGGGGGTAATCAGCGTGACCAGTTCGCTGAGCTGACGAATGTCGCTCTGGTTGTCGCGGCTCAACCCGGCCTGACTGGTAATGATCTGGCTGAAAATCTGCGCACTGGCGAGCAACTTGCCGATCAACGCGCTTTTGCTTTGCAGCGAGCTCTCCGCTTGCTGGGCCTTGAACCCGGCGATCATTTCATCGCGCTTGGCCTCGAACTGCTTGATCTGCTCGGGATCTTCGGTCATCGCCGTCAACCCTTCGAGGCGCGCGAGCACGGCTTGCTCCAGCGCCTGGATCTGCGCCTCGACATTGCCGGCCTTGCCGGACTGGCCGAGGGTGACGTCGATCTGCACCAGATTGTTCAGGGTCTCCAGATCCCGGCGCAGGCTCAGGCTGCTGCCGAGCAGGTCAAGGCTCTGCAGTTCGACGCGAGTGCCCTGAAATTCGCGATAGGAATCGCGTACCAGATAGAAATTGGTCACCAGCATCGGCACCAGGAACAGCACGCTGATCAGGCTGAACTTCATGCCGAAGCTCAGACGGTTCATCAGCGAGACGGCGGGATAGAGCAAGCTCTTCACTGGAAGTCTCCCTTGGTTTTTCTTGTTTTTATTGGCAGGCGCGGGACGAGAGCAGATAGCCACTATCGGGCGCTATCTCTGTATAGCGTAAATCGGCGGGAGGTTTTGTAACTTATGGTTACTGATGCATGGTGGAACAGGGTTTTCAGGGCTGCGGCGCAGCCCATCGGGGATAAATCCCCTCGCCACAATGAGTTTCACTCTGGCTTATCAGTGAACCAGAACCGTCCACAAGGCAAACCCGGCATACCACAGCACTGCTGCACGCAGCAGCAGTTCCCACAGGCAATCGAGGGTGTTGATGCCGTCCGGGCCGACCACTGGCGGTGGAACTTCCCCGGCTGCCAGGCCGACCTTGTTGATCAACTGCGCAGCGCTGATGTTCCAGTTCAGCAGCTCATGCAGCATCACCCGGCTGACCGCGACGAAGTTGCCGACCAACGCAAGACTTGCCGCCAGCAAACGCACCGGCACCCAATCGAAAGCGTGACGCAATTGCGCAGCACGCTCGACCAGCGCCGGATTGCTGCCGTGCTCTTCGGCCAGCGCCAACAGGCGATAAGCCAATGCCGCCACCGGACCGAGGAGGAAGTACCAGAAGATCACCGCAAAAAAACTCTGATAGGCCTGCCACAGCAGATGCCCCTGCACTTGCTCAAGCAATTGCTCGCCGCTGTCGGCGCAGATGTCCAGGTCGCGCTTGGCCACGTGGGCCGCCGCTTGCAGATCCTCACGGCGCCAGGCATCGCGGAACGGGCCGAGGCCGCCGAGCAGGTCGCCACGCCCGAGGCTGTAAATCACCACCAGCAAATGCACCGGCAGCGCCAGCAGACCGTACGCCACCGGTTCCAGCACCAGCAGCAACAGCGCCAGCAACGCCACCGGGCACAGCACCAGAATCGTCAGCACCAGCCACGGTTGCCTGGCCAGCCGTTTGCTGTTTTCGAGTTTGTGCAGTTCGCGAATCCATCCGCCGTCGCGTTGAAGCCGATGGCGCAGGGCCGAAAACTTCTCGATCCACACCGCCAGCAGTAACACCAGAAAACTCATTGTCCTTCCTCTTTTGCCAGGGCTGCGCGGTAGCGTGCCCAGTCGAATGCCGGTCCCGGATCGGTCTTGCGCCCCGGCGCGATATCGCTGTGGCCGCAGATACGCTGATCGGTGATCGCCGGAAAACGTTTCTGCAATTGCCGGGTCAGCGCAGTCAGCGCGCGATATTGCTCGTCGGTGAACGGCAGATCATCGGTGCCTTCCAGCTCGATGCCCACGGAAAAATCGTTACAGGTTTCACGGCCCTCGAACACTGAAACGCCTGCGTGCCACGCGCGCTCCAGACAAGAGACAAACTGGGTGACCTTGCCGTCACGTTCGATCAGAAAATGCGCCGAGACGCGCAGGTCAGCGATGCCTGCAAAGTACGGGTGTTCGGTGACATCCAGACGATTCTGGAAAAATTCCTGCACCTTGCCCGTGGCGAATTGCGCCGGCGGCAGGCTGATGTTGTGGATGACCAACAGGGACACTTCGCCCGCCGGGCGCTCATTGAAGTTGGGCGACGGGCAGATCTGCACGCCATGACACCACCCGCTCGCGGGATCCAACTGCATACCGATTCCTTCAACGCCGACCATGTGGGCGCCCAGTATGCCGCGATCCACCCTCACCGCGCGATCACTTGCCGCGATTGAGTCGCCGCAGGTCGCCCAGCACCGATTCCAGTGCGCGGTCGAACAGCAAGGTGTCATCCAGCGCACGCGCGGCGCCACGGCTGAAAGCCAAGGCGAGGTCGGCGCGGCTGTGCTCCAGCACCTTCGTCCCGGTGCGGTCGACGAAGACATATTTGCCGGTCTCTTCGATGATCGCGGCGAGTTTGCAACGCAAGCTCTGTTCGTCGTCTGCGTCGAACACCACCCAGTGGCCCACACGCAACTGCTCGACCTGAGACAGACCGGCAGCGTCTTGCGCCAGGCGCGGCGCCGGGGTGGCTGTTGCCTGCTCGGCACTGTGCTGCAAGACCTCGGGCGTGACTTCGATCAGCGGCATGGCGCTGTGCTCGGCATCGTCGGAACGCTCCAGCACGCGCACGTGCAGAGCCTCCAGCTCACTGAAAAATTCGCTGGTGGCAAACGGGTCGAACGCGGTGCTGCTCAGGCCATCGCGCAGTGACTTGAGCAAACCCGGGACCAGTGCCAGCAGGCGCAGGCTGGATTCGCCGTCGTCATGGCGCTGCACGCTCCAGACCAACTGTTCCATGGTCTGCACGTCGGCGTGCCATTCGGCGGACTGATCGCCGTGCTTGAGGCAGGTCAGCAACAGCACTTTGCTCCAGGCCTGCTGGACGAAACTGACCACCGTCGCCGGCAGCACCTGGCCCAGCAAAGCCTGCTGCAACACCTGTGCAACGCGCTGCTGAGCCAGTTCGGCTTTTGCCCGGCCTTCCTCGGCATCACGCAAGCGTTGTTCAAGCAGTTCGGTGCGGCGGCGCTCCTCCTGAGTAAAGGCGAGGAAGTCGGCGAGCAGTTCGGAGAAGATCGCCGGGTCGTCGACAAACTCGCTCAGCAAGCGTTGCACCACTTGCTCGATGCGCACGTAGAGGTTGTCGCGCTCAGCGCCGTCGCAATCGCTCCAGCCCATTGCGGCCTCGGCGATTTCGTTGAGCAGGCGCCGCGCCGGGTGCGTGCTGCGGCTGAAGAAACTCTTGTCCAGCACGGCGACCTTGAGCATCGGAATCTGCAGTCGGCCGATCAGCGCCTTGAGCGCGTCAGGCACGTTGCGATCATCGAGGATGCAGTCGAAGACCATGGCGATCAGGTTGATCACATCTTCGTCGGCAGTCGCGACGACGCGGGAGCGGCCACTTCTGACGCTGACCCGGGTCAGCAGTTGTTCGAGCTGATGGCGCAGATCGAAATCTTCCTGGGCCTCAAGCGCCGGTACGTATTGCTGCAAGTGCGACAACAACCGCAGCAGGTCGCGGGTGTTGATCGGATGCGCCGGGGCGCCGGGCTCCAGGGTCGGTGTGACGCGGCCGCGCACCTGGGCGAGCAATTGCTGCATCGCGGCGAACACTTCCTCGATGCCTTCGTCCGCTGGCGGCTCGTCGAGATCTTCAATCAATGTGTCGCTGTCCGCAGGCTCGACCATGCGACGAGCCACGGCAGGCTTCAGATGTGGCAACACGCCGGTGGCGAGCAACAACTGATTGGCCTCGCCATACAGCTGCTCGGTGTCAGCCAGCACATAGCGTTCGAACAGCTTGAGCAGGATCAGCTTGACCTTGATCTCGACGCCGAGGTTACGCCCGGCCTGCAGGAAATATTCGCAGAGCATCGCCGGACTCAGCGGGTTGTGCTGATCGTCCAGACGCTTGCCGAGCATCGAGCTGAAGCGTGCGGTCAGTTGATCGAGAGCGAAGCCGTCGCGCTTGAGCACGCGACTGACCATGGTCTGCACGGCGACGGTGCGCTCCATGGCATCGGTGCGCGGCGCCGACTCTTCGAGCACCGGCGTGCGTGGCAGGGTGTTGGCGGCGGGATCGTATTGGGTAAGGCCGGCGAAGGCTTCAAAGAACAGTTCAAGAAAGCCGCGCTCGATGTTCTTGCGTTTGAGGCGCAGGTCGCGCATGGCTTCGAAAAAGATGTTCTGATCGACGTCGTTGCGCGCCCGGTCGGCCATTTCGAACAGCGTGTCGTCGGCGTTATCGAACAGCTCCTGCAAATCGTGGCGCAGCTGCTGCGCAGCCTTGTCGCGGACCTGCAGCAGAATCACCGGCAAGCGGGCAAGCGGCGAGTGGTCCGCCAGATCGGCAGTCGCCCGGTGCAAAGGCACCACTTTCCCGTCGTTGCGCATCCAAGCCTCCTGGAACGGTGATTCGGTTCGTCGCTTTCGACACTGCCCCAGCGGAGTCGTTCGTCAAAGCCATGACGTCAAATACAAGGCGGATTATCTGGCAAAAGAGGTCGACGATGCTATAGGCCTCAGGGTTTCCCCTATACGCCATACACCTCGCACTCAGCGCAGGAAAATCGACCAGATGCGCCAGGCACGCACGTTCTCGCCTTGGGTTGGCTCGCGCCCTGCCCCTATAATCGAACCACTTTGTTTGTGGAGTCCGTTATGCCGAATCTACGTCTCGCCGATCTGACCGCCGAAATCGAAAACAACGTGCGCCGTGCGTTGCTCGAAGACGTCGGCAGCGGCGACATCACCGCGCAACTGATCCCGGCCGAACGCCTGGCCAAAGCCACCATCATCACCCGTGACGACGCCGTCATCTGCGGCACCGCGTGGGTCGATGCGGTGTTTCGCCAGCTCGATCCGCGCGTGGCGGTGCATTGGCAAGTGGTCGACGGCCAGCGGGTCAAAGCCAATCAGCCGCTGTTTCACCTCGAAGGCCCGGCGCGCTCACTGCTGACCGGTGAACGCAGCGCATTGAACTTCCTGCAGTTGCTGTCTGGCGTGGCGACGCGCGCGCAGTACCTGGCAGACTTCGTCGGCGAGACGCAGGTCAAGTTGCTCGACACCCGCAAAACCCTGCCCGGCCTGCGTCTGGCACAGAAATATGCGGTGACCTGCGGCGGCTGCCACAACCATCGCATCGGTCTCTACGACGCCTTCCTGATCAAGGAAAACCACATCGCCGCCAGTGGTGGCATCGCCGAAGCCGTGGCCGCCGCACACAAGATCGCCCCGGGCAAACCGGTGGAGATCGAAGTGGAAAGTCTTGAAGAGCTGAAGCAGGCGCTGGAAGCCGGCGCCGACATCATCATGCTCGACGAACTGAGCCTGGACGACATGCGCGAAGCCGTGCGCCTGACCGCCGGCAAGGCGAAACTGGAAGCCAGCGGCGGCATCAACGAAAGCACGCTGCTGCCGATCGCCGAAACGGGCGTGGATTACATTTCGATCGGTGCGATGACCAAGGATGTCAAAGCAGTGGACCTGTCGATGAGACTCAGTCTCTGAGCTACAAGCTACAAGCTACAAGCTGAGCGATTCTGCTTTTACTTGTAGCTTGCAGCTTGAAACTTGAAGCTGCTTTCAAACGACGAGATTGTTCATCTCGCAGTACTCTTCCCACTCGACACCCAATACTTCCGCCGCTTCCTTGTGCAGCACGAGGCGCTGCGCCTCGAACTCCTCCGGCGTGCTCGTGTACTTGAGGGTCAGCTCCCACGGCTGCAAGCCCTGCGCTTCGGCTTCATCTTCGAAGGCCCACTGGATCTGGTCTTTCTGATCATCGGGACTCAGGTCCTTGATCTCTTCCTTCAGGTCCGGCACATCCAGAAGGTATTTTTCCAGCGCTTGTTCGTGGCGTTGCTCTTGGGTCAATTCAGTCATGGGGTTCTCGCTGATCTTAGGAATGGAGGATGGATCTGGATCATCAAGGATCTCTCTGACGCGGACTGGCCGGCCTTCGGAACCATTCGGGATCATCTGAAAACTGCTAAGCGGTGCTCATGCAGGCACCGAATATAGGACGTTTGCATGACGAATTACACGGCTCTTTACATCTCTTGCACAAAAAGCTGACCTGCGGAACATGTATCGACGTGGCGCGCTGAGGAGTTGGTGCCCGAGACAGGAATCGAACCTGCGACCTTCGCGTTACGAGTGCGCTGCTCTACCGGCTGAGCTACACGGGCGGTGGGCTAAACCTAGCACCGGTCTCGAGCTGCGGCAAATTTGTGGGTTGCCTGATGGTTTCTTTTGAGAACTACAATTTCTTTATTTCAAATAAAAAAATACCCCCGCCGTTTGCACGGCGGGGGCATCTTCATTGCGCTAAAGCGTTGGGGTGATTAAACGCCCGAAGCCTTGGCAGCTGCCACGTCTTTGATGGACAGCTTGATACGGCCGCGGTTGTCCACGTCCAGTACTAGCACTTCCACTTCCTGACCTTCTTTCAGAATGTCGGTGACTTTCTCTACGCGAGCGTCGCTCAGCATCGAGATGTGCACCAGACCGTCCTTGCCCGGCAGGATGTTGACGAATGCGCCGAAGTCGACGATGCGCTCAACCTTGCCGACGTAGATCTTGCCGATCTCGGCTTCTGCAGTGATGCTCAGAACGCGCTGACGCGCTGCTTCTGCGGCATCCTTGGTTTCGCCGAAGATCTTGATCGAGCCGTCGTCTTCGATGTCGATCGAAGCCTTGGTTTCTTCGCAGATCGCACGGATGGTCGCGCCACCTTTACCGATAACGTCACGGATTTTGTCGGTGTCGATCTTCATCGCGATCATGGTCGGAGCGTTGGCCGACAGTTCGGTACGCGACTGGCCAATGATCTGGTTCATCTGGCCGAGGATGTTCAGGCGCGCTTCAAGGGCCTGGCCCAGAGCGATTTCCATGATCTCTTCGGTGATGCCCTTGATCTTGATGTCCATCTGCAGTGCGGTAACGCCTTTGGCGGTACCGGCTACCTTGAAGTCCATGTCGCCCAGGTGATCTTCGTCGCCGAGGATGTCGGTCAGGACGGCGAACTTCTCGCCTTCTTTAACCAGACCCATGGCGATACCGGCCACCGGTGCTTTCATCGGTACACCAGCGTCCATCAGTGCCAGGGAAGCACCGCACACGGAAGCCATCGAGCTCGAACCGTTGGATTCGGTGATTTCCGACACCACGCGGATGGTGTACGGGAACACGTCAGCGGCTGGCAGCATGGCCGAAACCGAACGACGGGCCAGACGGCCGTGACCGATTTCGCGACGACCGGCGCCACCCATGCGACCACACTCGCCTACCGAGAACGGCGGGAAGTTGTAGTGCAGCATGAACGGGTCTTTCTTTTCGCCTTCCAGGGTGTCCAGCAGTTGTGCGTCACGGGCGGTACCCAGTGTTGCCACAACCAGCGCCTGGGTTTCGCCACGGGTGAACAGTGCCGAACCGTGAGTCTTCGGCAGAACGCCGACTTCGATGTTCAGCGGACGTACAGTCTTGGTGTCGCGGCCGTCGATACGTGGCTTGCCGTTAACGATGTTTTCGCGAACGGTGCGGTATTCGATTTCGCCGAAGGCGGCTTTGACTTCAGCAGCGCTTGGCTGGCCTTCTTCACCGGACAGCTTGGCAACCACCTGGTCCTTCAGCTCACCCAGGCGAGCGTAACGGTCGGCCTTGATGGTGATGGTGTAAGCCTGGGAGATCGCTTCGCCGAACTCGGCGCGGATAGCGCCCAGCAGTTCGGTGGCTTCTGGTGCAGGAGCCCAGTTCCAAGTTGGCTTGGCGGCTTCGGCAGCCAGTTCCTTCACAGCGTTGATCACAACCTGGAATTCGTCGTGAGCGAACAGTACCGCGCCCAGCATCTGGTCTTCGGTCAGCTCTTTGGCTTCCGATTCAACCATCAGCACGGCGTCGGAAGTACCGGCAACGACCATGTCCAGGCTCGAAGCGGCCTGCTGCTCGTAAGTCGGGTTCAGCAGGTAGCCGGTGCTTTCGTGGAAAGCCACGCGAGCGGCGCCGATCGGGCCGTCGAACGGAATGCCGGAAATGGCCAGGGCAGCAGAGGTACCGATCATCGCAGCGATGTCCGGATCGGTCTTCTTACTGGTGGAAACGACGGTGCAGACAACCTGCACTTCGTTCATGAAGCCTTCTGGGAACAGCGGACGGATCGGACGGTCGATCAGTCGGGAAGTCAGGGTTTCTTTCTCGGAAGGACGGCCTTCACGCTTGAAGAAACCGCCAGGGATCTTACCGGCAGCGTAAGTCTTCTCCTGGTAATGAACGGACAGAGGGAAGAAGCCCTTGCCCGGATCGGCTTGCTTTGCACCGACAACAGTCACCAACACGCTGACGTCGTCGTCAACGGTGACCAATACTGCGCCGGAGGCCTGACGGGCGATACGGCCTGTCTCGAGGGTAACGGTCGATTGACCGAACTGGAATTTTTTGATTACCGGGTTCACGGTGTCCTACCTTCTTTGTGGCTCTTGGGGGAAACGGTTTCTTGCGAATTCTTGGGCAATCTCGGGAATCGGCCCGATGGCAATTGTCCGGGTGCTACAGGTAAAGCCATGCTGCAGATAAAACTTGAGGCTGGGAGCCTGCAAGGCGCCAGCGGAAAACCGCTGACGCCCGACAGACCACCAACCTCATAGCGCAATCGCTGATTAGCGACGCAGACCCAGGCGAGCGATCAGCGCGGCGTACCGGCTTACGTCCTTGCCTTTCAGGTAGTCCAGCAGCTTGCGACGCTGGTTAACCATGCGGATCAGACCACGACGGGAGTGGTGATCTTTACCGTTGGCCTTGAAGTGACCTTGCAGTTTGTTGATGTTGGCGGTCAGCAGTGCAACCTGCACTTCTGGCGAACCAGTGTCACCAACAGCTTGCTGGTAGTCAGCAACGATTTGAGCTTTTTCTTGAACGTCGAGAGCCATGAGGCAATCCTTCCTTATCAGGAAACTGTTTCAGGGAAACAGCTTCAACAGGCCAGGGACAAATCCCTGTATCTATAAATGAGTAGTGACCATGCCTGTTAACAGCCACACTCGCCGGCCCGCTTAACGCAGACCGGTTCCGGTCATTCTGACCGAATCAAGCGACGCGGCGCGATGCGCCCGTCTTCGCTCACTTCACCGATACCGATGAAGCGACCATTGTGATCCTGTACCCGCACCATGCCGAACTTCGGTGCATCCGGGGCACGTACTGGCTGGCCGTTGAGCCAGTAGAACGCGCTCGCTTCCGAGAAGTGCAGCAGCGGCCAATCCTGCAGGCCGCTGTCCGATGGCATCAGGAAGCGATCGACCGCTTCATTGCCGCCTTCGGCATGTACCGCTTCCAGCTCTTCGAGGGTCACGGTCTGTGCCAGGGTGAAAGGCCCGGCCTGGGTCCGGCGCAATTCTGCGACGTACGCACCACAACCGAGTTGCCCACCAATATCCTCCACCAGGGTACGAATATAGGTGCCCTTGCTGCAGTCCACCGCAAGCCGCGCAGTATCGCCTTCGAAGGCCAGCAATTCCAAGCGCGCAATAGTAACAGAACGCGGTTCGCGCTCCACTACTTCGCCTGCACGTGCCAGTTTGTACAGCGGCTGGCCATCACGCTTGAGTGCCGAGTACATCGGCGGTATCTGACTGATTTGCCCGCGAAATTTCGGCAGGACCGCTTCGACATCGGCGCGACCAACGGTCACCGGACGTTCCTGCAAAACCTCACCTTCGGCATCGGCCGTGGTGGTGGTCTTGCCCAGTTGCGCCAGGGTCTCGTAGCCCTTGTCGGAATCGAGCAGGTATTGCGAGAACTTGGTCGCCTCGCCGAAGCACAGCGGCAACACGCCGGTGGCCAACGGGTCGAGGCTGCCGGTGTGCCCGGCCTTCTCGGCATTGAGCAGCCAGCGCACCTTCTGCAAGGCAGCGTTGGAGGTGAACCCCAATGGCTTGTCGAGCAGGATGATGCCGCTGACGTTACGACGGATACGTTTGACCTGAGCCACCGAATTACTCCTTGGTGTCTTCAGGTGCTGGAGCGGCAACGTGCTGATTGTCTTCAGCCACGGCGCGCTCGATCAATGCCGACAGGTGCGCGCCACGCACGACGGATTCGTCGTAGTGGAAGTGCAATTGCGGCACGCTGCGCAGCTTCATTTCGCGGGCCAATTGCATACGCAGGAAGCCTGCGGCGGCATTGAGCACCTTGATGCTTTGCGCGATGTCTTCAGCGTTGTCCTGACCCATCACGGTGATGAAAATCTTCGCGTGACCGACGTCACGGGACACTTCCACAGCGGTGATGGTGACCAGGCCGACGCGCGGGTCTTTGACTTCGCGACGGATCAGTTGCGCCAGCTCGCGCTGCATCTGATCGCCGATACGTTGGGTACGGCTGTATTCTTTTGCCATGATTTGTTACCTGTTACTGCCCAGCGGTGAAACCCGCAAGGTCTGAAAGCGGCAAACGCCCGGCCTGACAAAAGCCAGACCGGGCGTTGCGTTTAGAGTCCGGACGCTGTGCCGTGCATTTGCATGCTACGGCCCAACGTGGCCCTTGAAGTGCGCGAGTCAGAGGCTGCGAGCAACCTGAACCTTCTCGAAGACTTCGATCTTGTCGCCGACTTTGACGTCGTTGTAGCTCTTCACGCCGATACCGCATTCCATGCCGGCACGTACTTCGGAAGCGTCATCCTTGAAGCGGCGCAGGGATTCCAGCTCGCCTTCGAAGATAACGATGTCTTCACGCAGTACACGGATCGGACGGTTACGGTGCACGACACCTTCGATCACCATGCAACCGGCGATCGCGCCAAACTTCGGCGAACGGAACACGTCACGCACTTCGGCCACACCCAGGATGTTCTCGCGAACATCGCTGCCGAGCATGCCGGTCAGGGCTTTCTTGACGTCTTCGATGATGTCGTAGATCACGTTGTAGTAACGCATATCCAGACCTTCCTGCTCGACGATCTTGCGAGCGCCGGCATCGGCACGCACGTTGAAGCCGAACAGTACAGCGTTGGAAGCCAGTGCCAGGTTGGCGTCGGATTCGGTGATACCACCGACACCGCCACCCACGACGCGCACTTGTACTTCGTCGTTGCCCAGGCCATTCAAGGCACCGTTCAACGCTTCCAGCGAACCACGGACGTCGGATTTGAGGACGATGTTGAGCGTCTTCTTCTCGGCCTGACCCATGTTTTCGAAGATGTTTTCCAGCTTGCCGGCGTGAGCGCGAGCCAGTTTGACTTCGCGGAACTTGCCTTGACGGAACAGAGCCACTTCACGGGCTTTCTTCTCGTCGGCAACCACGCTCATCTCGTCGCCAGCGTCCGGGGTACCGTCCAGGCCGAGGATCTCGACAGGGATGGATGGACCGGCTTCCTTGATTGGCTTGCCGTTCTCGTCGAGCATGGCACGTACACGGCCGTAGTTCGAACCGACCAGGACCATGTCGCCTTGACGCAGCGTACCGTCCTGAACCAGCACGGTTGCTACCGGGCCACGACCCTTGTCGAGACGCGATTCAACCACCACACCACGGCCAGGAGCCGACGGAGTAGCTTTCAGTTCGAGAACTTCGGCCTGCAGCAGAACGGCTTCAAGCAGCTCGTCCACGCCAGTACCCATCTTCGCCGAAACCGGTACGAATGGCGTGTCGCCACCCCAGTCTTCGGAAGTCACGCCGTGAACCGACAGCTCGCTGCGGATGCGATCGAGATCGGCGCCCGGCTTGTCGATCTTGTTCACTGCTACCACCAGCGGCACGCCAGCTGCCTGAGCATGCTGAACCGCTTCGATGGTTTGCGGCATCACGCCGTCGTCCGCTGCAACCACGAGGATCACGATGTCGGTCGCCTTGGCACCACGGGCACGCATTGCGGTAAACGCAGCGTGACCCGGGGTGTCGAGGAAAGTGACCATGCCGCGATCAGTCTCAACGTGGTATGCACCGATGTGCTGGGTGATACCGCCGGCTTCGCCAGCAGCTACCTTGGCACGACGGATGTAGTCGAGCAGGGAAGTCTTACCGTGGTCAACGTGGCCCATTACGGTCACGACTGGTGCACGGGAGAACGACTCACCTTCAAACTTCAGGGACTCGGCCAGGGAATCTTCCAGAGCGGTGTCGCTGACCAGGGTCACTTTGTGGCCCAGTTCTTCGGCTACCAGTTGAGCAGTTTCCTGATCAAGCACCTGGTTGATGGTCGCTGGGGTACCCAGTTTGAACATGAACTTGATGATTTCGGCCGCTTTGACCGACATCTGGTTGGCCAGATCGCCAACCGTGATGGTCTCGCCGATCTGCACATCACGCACGACAGGGCCGGTCGGGCTCTGGAAACCGTGGGCGTTGCGCTTCTTCAGCTTGGCCTTGCCGCGACCACCACGACGGAAGCCATCGCTTTCTTCGTCGGTAGTACGTGGTGCCACACGTGGCGCCGGGGCTTTTTCTTTGACCGATGCGCGATGCGGAGCGTTTTTGCGCTCGCCATCACCGCCACCGCTGCGACGATTGTTGTCGTCGGCACGTGGTTTGTCCGGACGGCGCTGTTCGTTCTGCTTGTTGCGAACGTCAGCCGACGGAGCAGGAGCAGCAGCCACTACCGGTGCGCTTTCGCGAACAGGTTCGGCAGCGGCAGCCGGCGCCGCAACGGCGTCGCTGGCAGCGGTTTGCGCAGCAGCAGGCTGGCGACGCGCTTCTTCTTCGGCGCGTTGCTTGGCTTCTTCTTCAGCCTTCTGACGGGCAGCATTTTCTACTGCGCGACGCTCATCCAGTTCACGCTTGCGCTCGGCTTCGATTTCTTCCGGGCTGCGCTGCACGAAAACTTTCTTCTTGCGAACTTCAACGCTGATGCTCTTGCTACCAGCCACACGCAGGGTGCTGGTGGTTTTACGCTGCAGCGTGATTTTGCGTGGTTCTTCCACTTTCGCCTTGTGACTGCTCTTCAAGTGAGTCAGCAGGGATTGCTTCTCACTGTCAGTCACATTTTCGTCGGCGGCGGTGTGCGGCAGACCTGCCTCACGCATCTGCTGCAACAGGCGCTCTACCGGTGTTTTGACCTCATCGGCCAGTTGTTTCACCGTGACTTGCGTCATGCACTTCTCTCCTCAGGCCGCGCCTAATTACTCGAACCAGTGGGCTCGGGCGGCCATGATCAACTTGCCGGCACGATCATCGTCAATGCCGTCGATGTCGAGCAGGTCGTCAATAGACTGCTCGGCCAGGTCTTCGCGGGTAATTACGCCGCGCACCGCCAGTTCCATCGCCAAATCCTTGTCCATACCCTCAAGCGAGAGCAGGTCTTCGGCCGGATGGGCGTCTGCCAGCTTTTCCTCAGTAGCGATGGCTTTGGTCAACAAGCGATCCTTGGCGCGAGCACGAAGCTCGTTGACGATGTCCTCGTCAAAGCCGTCGATGTTGAGCATCTCCTCCACCGGTACGTAGGCAATCTCTTCCAGGCTGGTGAAGCCTTCATCTACCAGCACCTGTGCCAGCTCTTCGTCGACTTCCAGCTCGTCGATGAAGTTGCGCAGGATGTCGCCGGTTTCTGCTTGCTGCTTAGCCTGGATGTCCGATTCGGTCATCACGTTCAGGGTCCAGCCAGTCAACTGGCTCGCCAGACGCACGTTCTGACCACCGCGACCGATGGCCTGAGCCAGATTGTCTGCGCCAACGGCGATGTCCATGGCATGGGCATCTTCGTCAACGATAATTGCCGCAACCTCGGCCGGGGACATGGCGTTGATCACGAACTGGGCCGGGTTGTCGTCCCACAGCACGATATCAACACGCTCACCGCCCAACTCACCCGATACCGCCTGGACGCGCGAACCGCGCATACCGATGCAGGCACCTTGCGGGTCGATGCGTTTGTCCTTGGAGCGGACGGCGATCTTGGCACGCGAACCCGGATCACGGGAGGCGGCCATGACCTCGATGAGGCCTTCGGCGATTTCCGGCACTTCGATACGGAACAGCTCGATCAGCATTTCCGGCGCGGTACGCGACAGGATCAGCTGCGGGCCGCGGTTCTCGGTGCGGATTTCCTTGAGCAGCGCACGCAGACGCACGCCGACACGGAAGGTTTCGCGAGAAATGATGTCTTCACGGGCCAGCAACGCTTCAGCGTTGTTGCCCAGATCGACGATCACGTTGTCGCGGGTGACTTTTTTCACGGTGCCGGAGATGATTTCTCCCAAGCGCTCGCGATAGGCGTCAACCACTTGAGCGCGCTCGGCTTCGCGAACTTTCTGCACGATGACCTGCTTGGCAGTCTGTGCAGCGATGCGGCCGAACTCGATGGATTCGATTTTCTCTTCGACGACGTCACCGACCTTGGCGCCAGGATGCGTTTCGGCAACCTTGCTTGGCCAGGTCTCGATGGCCGGATCGTCGAGATCATTCTCTTCGACGACCGTCCAGCGACGGAAGGTTTCGTAGGCACCGGTGTGGCGGTTGATTTCCACACGCAGGTCCACTTCGTCTTCAAAACGCTTTTTGGTAGCAGTGGCCAGAGCCAGCTCCAGCGCTTCAAAAATTACGCTTGCCGGTACACCCTTTTCATTGGATACCGACTCAACAACCAGCAGTACTTCTTTGCTCATCGTACGCCTCGCCTTTCGCAAGCCATTGGATCCGCGGGATCCGCGTCTCAGTCAAAACTGGGAATAATGTTGGCCTTGTCGATCATATCGATCGGCAACAGGAACTCGTGGTCTTCTACCTGCACCACGACGTCCTGCTCTTCTACACCGCGCAGAAGGCCCTGAAAGTTGCGTCGACCTTCGAAAGGCGAGCGCAGCTTGATCTTCACTTGTTCACCGGCAAATTTGGCAAACTGCTCAAGAGTGAACAGCGGGCGCTCCATGCCAGGCGAGGAAACTTCAAGGGTGTATTCAACAGCGATTGGATCTTCAACATCCAGAACACCGCTGATCTGACGGCTGACAATGGCGCAATCGTCCACCAGCACGCCACCCTCTTTATCGATATAAACGCGCAACATCGAGTGACGACCCTGAGCCGAAAACTCGATACCCCAGCATTCATAGCCCAGGGCCACGACCACCGGGGCCAGCAAGGCCTGCAACTCTTCTAGCTTGCTCGACACCTGAACCCCCTAGTGCATGATATGTGCATGCTTTGCAAAATAAAAAAATGGGCATAACGCCCATCCTTGAAACGCCGTCGAACAGCGGCGTTGAAAGTATCCAGCTAACAAAAAGCCCCTTAAAAGGGGCTCCTAAAACTGGTTGCGGGGGCCGGATTTGAACCGACGACCTTCGGGTTATGAGCCCGACGAGCTACCAGACTGCTCCACCCCGCGACAAAGCTGGGGCGGAAGTATACGACCGATCCCTTTTAGGGTCAATGTAACCTTCCACCTGCAAGAAAGCCCGCAACAGCGGGCTCTCCTGACTAATTGGTACCGAGAAGGGGACTCGAACCCCTACACCCTATGGGCACAACCACCTCAAGGTTGCGTGTCTACCAATTCCACCACCTCGGCAATACTACGTTTGAAACCCTTCTTACTTCTGCTCTTGAGCTGGAGGCACGTCAGTCGCTGGAGTAGCCGACTTTTGCTCTTGAAGCACCGGGACATCATCAGAAGCCGGTTGTTGCTTAGGCACTTCCAACACTGCTGGATCTGGAAGACCTGCTTGAGTCAGCTGATGAGCTTTCTCTTTAGCAAAGTAACCTAACCCCAAGCTGGTTATGAAGAAACCGGCGGCAAGTATAGCAGTAAACTTACTAAGAAAGGTAGAGGAACCTTGGCTTCCGAACACAGTATTTGAAGCACCTGCTCCGAAAGACGCGCCAGCGTCCGCACCCTTACCCTGCTGCAGCAAAACCAGAGCAACTACGCCCAATGCACCCAGCAGATGAAAAACGACTACGACTGTTTCCAGCATTTTTTCAGTTTCCCGCGGCGCGACAGATCGCACCGAACTCATCTGCATTCAGGGAAGCTCCACCAATGAGCCCCCCATCGATATCCGGCATGCCGAACAGTTCGACCGCATTGGCCGCCTTCACGCTGCCGCCGTATAGAAGCCGCACACCTCGTGCGACTTCAGAATTCTCTGCCGCCAACTGCTCGCGAATGGCTTTATGCACATCCTGAGCCTGTTGCGGCGTTGCAGTCAGCCCGGTACCAATGGCCCAGACCGGCTCGTATGCAATCACTGCCTTGGCAAAGGCACCGACACCCAGCTCCTCGATGATGCTGCCCAGCTGACGCCCGACAATCTCAAGAGTTTTTCCGGCTTCGCGCTGCTCGAGGGTTTCCCCTACACACAACACCGGAATCAAGCCACATGCCTGTGCCGCTGCGAACTTGCGATTCAGCATCCCGTCTCGCTCGCCGAGAATCTGGCGGCGTTCGGAGTGCCCGACAAGCACCAGGGAACAACCTGCATCCACCAGTTGGCTGGGAGCAATCTCACCAGTCAACGCACCTTGCATGGCTTCCACCGCAGAATTCTGCGCGCCGACCGAAATCGACTTGCCTTTCAAGCCATCAATCACTTGATTGATATACAAGCAAGGCGGGAACACCGCGACATCAACACCGCTTGGCAAGGCCAGATGACGAAGGCCGTTGATCAGCTCAGCGACGCTGGCGCGGGTACCGTGCATCTTCCAGTTACCAGCTACCATAGGGCGACGCATGCTGTACCTCGTCGGTCAAAGTGGGCGCAGATGTTACCCAACACAATCATGGCTTGCAAGCCGTATCAGGCAGAAACTTCGGTTACCAGTTTTGCCAGCTCTTCGGCATAGCCGCGAACCTGGTTTTCGTCCTCGCCTTCGACCATTACGCGCACCAGAGGCTCTGTGCCGGACTTGCGCAGAAGCACGCGACCGCGCCCCGCCATCGCCTGAGTGACACGGGCACTGGCTTCCTTGACAGCCGGATGCTCCAGCGGACTTTCACCGCCGCCAAAGCGAACGTTGATCAGCACCTGAGGGCACTTGCGCAGCGCCTGGCGCGTTTGCGCCAGACCTTCGTTGCGGGATTTCAGAGCCATCAACACCTGCAGAGCCGCGATGATCGCGTCGCCCGTGGTGGTGTGGTTGAAGCAGACCACATGCCCGGAGTTTTCCCCACCAACGAGCCAGTTGCGCTCTTGCAGTTCGGCAATCACGTAGCGGTCACCGACATTGGCGCGAACGAACGGGATCGACAGATCCGCAAGGGCCAGTTCGAGACCAAGATTGCTCATCAACGTACCGACGACGCCACCCTGCAACTTGCCACGCTCATGCAGATCGCGGGCAATGATAAACAGCAGGTCGTCACCATCAACAATGGCGCCGGTGTGATCGACCATCAATACCCGATCACCATCACCATCGAAGGCGATACCCAGGTCCGCATGCTCGGCCAGAACGGCGGCCTGCAACGGCCCCATATGCGTGGAACCGCAGTTATCGTTGATGTTCAGCCCGTTCGGCTGAGCAGACAGCACGACAACTTCGGCACCCAGCTCACGGAAGACGCTCGGCGCGACCTTATAGGTAGCACCGTGGGCACAGTCGATGACGATTTTCAGACCGGCGAAATTGGTCCCGGTAGGCACGCTGCTTTTGCAGAACTCAATGTAGCGACCCGATGCGTCATTGATTCGCGACACTTTACCGATCTTGCTCGACTCGACGACGGTCATTGGCGTATCGAGCAACTCTTCGATCATCAGCTCCAATTCATCGGGCAGCTTGGTGCCTTTGCCGGAGAAGAACTTGATGCCGTTGTCATCATGCGGGTTGTGCGATGCACTGATCACGATACCGGCTTCAGCCTGGAACGTCCGCGAAAGATAGGCGATGGCCGGCGTCGGCATCGGGCCGAGCAGCATCACATCGGCACCCGCCGAGGTCAGCCCGGCCTCGAGTGCCGATTCGAACATATAACCGGAGATCCGCGTGTCCTTGCCGACCAGCACCTTGCAAGCACCCATCTTGCGGAAAGCCATACCAGCCGCCCAGCCAAGCTTGAGCATGAAGTCAGGCGTGATCGGGTATTCACCAACGCGACCGCGAATGCCGTCGGTACCAAAATATTTCTTGCTCATAAGTGCTCCATCATTCTTATTCAGCTGATTCTACGGCCGCGATCATTCGCACGACATCGACGGTTTCCGCCACATCGTGGACCCGCAATATACGTGCGCCCTTAACTGACGCCAGCGCCGCCAGTGCCAGTCCGCCATGCAGACGCTCGCCCACGGGACGATTTAAAGCGTGGCCAATCATACTCTTGCGCGAAACACCTACCAGCAGTGGTCGACCCAGTGCATGCAGGGCCTCCATGTGTTTGAACAAGCTTAGATTGTGCTGCAGGGTCTTGGCGAAGCCGAAGCCGGGATCGAGAATGATCCGCTCAGCGGGAATGCCCGCCTGGGCACATTGATCCATGCGTTCGGCGAGAAACTCACCGACTTCGCGGGTGACATCCTGATACTGCGGATTGTCCTGCATATCGCCCGGCTCGCCGAGCATGTGCATGAGACAAACCGGCAATCCGGTCGCCGCCGCCGCATCCAGCGCACCATCGCGACGCAACGAACGCACATCATTGATCAGGCCGGCACCGAGCCGTGCGGTTTCGCGCATGACTGCTGGGGTGGAAGTATCGACCGAGATGATCACATCCAGCTCGCGATTGATCAGCTCGACAATCGGCGCGACGCGCTCGAGCTCCTCCAGAGGAGAAACCGCTCGCGCTCCTGGCCGAGTCGATTCGCCGCCGACATCGATCAGCGTCGCGCCCGCCAGCACCATGGCTTCGGCATGGCGCAAAGCCGCATCGAGCTGGCTATAGCGGCCACCATCGGAGAAAGAATCAGGAGTGACATTGAGAATGCCCATGACATGCGTCTGGGCCAAATCAAGAACCCGGTTGCCGCAAGGCAACCGGGTCAGGGACTGAACAGAAGTCATTTCAAGCCTTAAACGTCAGCAGCCGGACCGCCAATCGGTTTTTCCGGACGCTCATCCTGCACGACAGGCGGGGGAGGCGTACCGGTGCCACCCGACCAGTCGCGAGGTTCGCGAGGTGTCCGGCCAGCCATGATGTCGTCGATCTGCTCGGCATCAATGGTTTCGTACTTCATCAGCGCATCAGCCATGGCATCCAGCTTGTCACGGTTATCCGTGAGGATCTGCTTGGCAGTGCCGTAGCACTGATCGATGATGCTGCGTACTTCGGAGTCGATCAGCTTGGCGGTCTCACCGGAGAAGCTGGCAGCCTGGCCGCCACCGCCGCGACCGAGGAACACTTCACCCTCTTCTTCGGCATACATCAGCGGACCGAGTTTTTCCGACAGGCCCCATTTCGTCACCATGTTCCGGGCAATCTGACTTGCACGCATGATGTCGTTGGAGGCACCGGTGGTCACACCGTCGAAGCCCAGGGTCATTTCTTCTGCAATACGGCCACCGTACAACGAGCAGATCTGGCTGATCAGCGCACGCTTGGACAGGCTGTAGCGATCTTCTTCCGGCAGGAACATGGTCACACCCAGCGCACGACCGCGCGGGATGATCGACACCTTGTAGACCGGATCATGCTCAGGCACGACGCGACCAACGATGGCGTGGCCGGCTTCGTGGTAAGCAGTGTTCTGCTTTTCTTTCTCGGACATGACCATGGATTTGCGCTCGGCGCCCATCATGATCTTGTCTTTCGCCAGTTCGAACTCTTTCATCTCGACGATACGCTTGCCGCTACGGGCAGCGAACAGCGACGCTTCGTTGACCAGGTTGGCCAGGTCAGCACCGGAGAAGCCTGGGGTACCGCGCGCGATCACCGCCGGAGCAACGTCGTCGCCCATTGGCACTTTGCGCATGTGAACTTTAAGAATCTGCTCGCGACCACGAATGTCCGGCAAGCCGACGACCACCTGACGGTCGAAACGGCCCGGACGCAGCAGCGCAGGGTCGAGTACGTCCGGACGGTTGGTCGCAGCAATAACAATGATGCCGTCATTCATTTCAAAGCCGTCCATCTCTACCAGCAACTGGTTGAGAGTCTGCTCACGCTCGTCATGACCGCCACCCATGCCGGCGCCACGATGGCGACCCACGGCATCGATTTCGTCGATGAAGATGATGCAAGGGGCGTGCTTCTTGGCCTGCTCGAACATGTCGCGGACGCGGCTGGCGCCGACACCGACGAACATTTCGACAAAGTCGGAACCGGAAATGGTGAAGAACGGCACTTTCGCTTCGCCGGCAATCGCCTTGGCCAGCAAGGTTTTACCGGTACCCGGCGGGCCGACCATCAGCACGCCGCGCGGGATACGACCGCCCAGACGCTGGAATTTGCCCGGATCACGCAGGAACTCGACCAGCTCGCCGACTTCTTCCTTGGCCTCGTCGCAACCTGCAACGTCAGCCAAAGTGGTTTTCACCTGATCTTCGGAGAGCAGGCGTGCCTTGCTCTTGCCGAAGCTCATCGGCCCGCCCTTGCCACCGGCGCCGCCCTGCATCTGGCGCATGAAGAACATGAACACCGCGATGATCACCAGGATCGGGAAGCTGGCCACCAGGAGCTGAGTCCAGATGCTTTGCTGTTCAGGCTGCTTGCCTTCAACCACAACGTGATTGTCGACCAGATCGCCGATCAGGCCATTGTCCTGAATTGCCGGACGAATGGTCTTGAAGCTGTCGCCATCGGTGCGCTTGCCGGTAATCACATAGCCGTCAACGGCTACGCGCTCGACCTTGCCATCCTTGACCTGCTGGATGAAGTCGGAATAGTTGAGGGTCTGCGGCTCGTTAGGGCTGGAGAAGTTGTTCATCACCGTCACCAGGACTGCCGCGATGATCAACCACAGGATCAGATTCTTTGCCATATCGTTCAATTAACTACCCTCTGAAGCAAGCTCCGCTACTGGCGCGCGCTTCGCATGATATTCACCAGCCTAACTTACTACATTACCTACAACTCTGGCAGGCGCCGTCTGTAACCCTTTGTGAAACACTTTCTACACAATATTCGCTTATGCCTGCAGAGCGAAATATGAAAAACCTATCGCCCTGCCGAAAAACCTCGTATTACGCATCACCGCCGCGATAACCCCAGGCCAGCATGTACTGCTCACGGGAGCTGCCACGGGAAGAGTCTGGCTTGATCATCTGGATCTTGTCGAATTTCTTCCGAGCGTCCTTCAGATAAACGTCGAAGCCCTCGCCCTGGAAAATCTTGATGACGAAATTGCCACCGGGCTTGAGGATCCGTTCCGCCAGGTCCAGCGCCAGCTCACAGAGGAACATGGCCTTGGGCATGTCCACTTCGGGCGTACCACTCATATTGGGGGCCATATCGGAAATCACAAGGTCCACCTGCGAATTACCCACGGCCTCGAGGATTTGAGCGAGCACTGTGTCCTCCGTGAAGTCGCCCTGGATAAAATGCACGTCCGGAATGCTGTCCATTTCCAGGATGTCCGAAGCGATCAGACGACCCTGACCGCCGATTAACCGACTGGTTACCTGCGACCAGCCACCCGGCGCCGCGCCGAGGTCGACCACGCTCATGCCCGGGCGGATGAGTTTGTATTTTTCCTGGATCTCCAGCAGCTTGTAACTTGCACGCGAGCGGTAGCCATCCTTCTGCGCCTGCTTCACATAAGGATCGTTGACATGTCTTTTCAGCCAACCAAGGCTTGTCTTGGAACGCGCCATTGGGCACCTCGATGATTAGGGTCGTGATTAGTTGGGCGGATCCACGAACCCTCGGGTAAAATGGCCGCCATTTTACAGAATCCAGACGAAAGGGTCAGATTATGCCGCTCACTCCAGAGCAGAAGAAACAGTACAAATCCATCGGCCACCACCTCAAACCAGTGTTGACGGTAGCGGACAACGGTTTGACTGAAGGTGTTTTAGCCGAACTTGAACGCGCCTTGGCCGATCACGAGCTGATCAAGATCAAGCTCAATATCCTCGATCGCGAGTCGCGCCTGGCGCACATCGCCGAACTGTGCAAGGTCGGCAAAGCGGACCTGGTTCAGGTCATCGGCAAGATGGCACTGGTCTACCGCAAGAACTTCAGCGCCAACAAGCAGCTGTCGAACGTTCATCGCTTCAAGTGATGCGCAGGGTCAAGGGTGTGCTTCGCGCACCCTGCCACTCCATCCCGGCACCGGCTGCATGACCAGCACCAACCCGGAAAATCCCAGCACCAGATAACTGAATACCTGCCAGCGCTGCGCATCCGGCCAGCCCACACGCACGGCGACATACATCGCGCACGCGTACAACGCCATCAACAGCACCTGCCCGCGAAAATCCCGCCATAGACTGGCAAGGCCCTCGGCCTGTACCAGCACCAAAGCCTGAAAGATCACGCACAAAGCAGCGAATCCGACTACCAGCACTTCGAATGCACTGGCCACTTCGTCGATCAACAGCGGCGCGAGGCCGATCCGGCCCAACGCCGGCTGCAAACCGATATGAATCAACCATAGGCCACCGACCCAAAGCATCTGGGTCAGCTGCCAAAGCATGGCGCCCGCATGCAGCGGGCGCCTTCTTTCAGATGTGACGAACTTCGACAATCTCGTACTCGATCACGCCGCTTGGCGTTTTGACGGCGACCACGTCACCCTCTTCCTTGCCAATCAAGGCGCGGGCCAGCGGCGAACCGACGGAGATCTTGCCGAGCTTGAAGTCAGCCTCATCCTCACCCACGATGTGGTAAGTGACGCTTTCATCAGTCTCGACGTTGGCGATCTCGACGGTGGTACCGAAAATCACTTTGCCGGTATGAGGAATGGTCGTGACATCGATGATGACCTGATTCTGAATCCGGCCCTCGATGTCACGAATACGCGCTTCGACCATGCCTTGCTGTTCGCGGGCAGCATGGTATTCAGCGTTTTCCTTCAAGTCACCCAACTCGCGGGCCGTACCGATGTCCTGGCTGAGCTTCGGACGGACGACCTTGGTCAGGTGAGCATGCTCCTCTTCCAGGGCGCGAGCGCCCTGAACAGTCATTGGGTACTTGGTTATGCTCATGCCTTCAATCCTGCGTGTAGATCCTGCAAGCGGCGCACGGTCTTTTCCGGACCGAACTTCAGCGCTTCGCAGATCGCTTCGCCCGCAGCGATAGTGGTGGTGCAGTAAATCTTGTGCTGCAGGGCATTGCGACGAATGGAGTACGAATCGGCGATCGACTGACGACCTTCGGTGGTGTTGATGATCAGCGTGACTTCGTCATTCTTGATCATGTCGACCACGTGCGGACGACCCTCGGTCACCTTGTTCACGCGGCGCACTTTCAGGCCTGCGGCTTCGATCAGCTTGGCAGTGCCGGCAGTGGCGACCACTTCGAAGCCCAAGTTGATCAGATCACGGGCCACGCCTGCAACCAGTGGCTTGTCGTCATCGCGCACGCTGATGAACGCGGTACCGCCGGTCGGCAGCACTTCACTGGCGCCCATCTGCGCCTTGGCGAATGCTTCGCCGAAGGTGTCGCCGACGCCCATTACTTCACCGGTCGACTTCATCTCTGGGCCGAGGATCGGGTCAACGCCAGGGAATTTGGCGAACGGGAACACCGCTTCTTTCACGCTGTAGAAGTTCGGGATGATTTCCTTGGTGAAGCCGATTTCCTTCAGGGTCTTACCGGCCATCACGCGCGCAGCGATCATGGCCAGGGAAACACCGATGCACTTGGAAACGAACGGTACGGTACGCGAGGCGCGCGGGTTGACTTCGATGACGTAGATGTCTTCGCCCTGCAGAGCCAATTGCACGTTCATCAGGCCGACAACGCCCAGTTCCAGGGCCATTTTCTTGACCTGTTCGCGCATCTCGTCCTGGATGTGCGCCGGCAGCGAGTACGGCGGCAGCGAGCATGCGGAGTCACCGGAGTGAACGCCCGCCTGTTCGATGTGCTGCATGATCGCGCCGATCACCACGTCTTTGCCGTCGCAAACCGCGTCCACGTCCATTTCGATGGCGCAGTTGAGGAAGTGGTCGAGCAGCACCGGGCTGTCGTTGGACACTTGCACCGCGTCGCGCAGGTAACGCTTGAGTTCGTCTTCCTTGTAAACGATTTCCATCGCACGGCCGCCCAGTACATAGGACGGACGTACCACCAGCGGATAACCGATTTTGGCGGCTGCACGAACCGCTTCGTCTTCGCTGCGCACGGTGGCGTTCGGCGGCTGACGCAGGTTCAGGCGCTCAACCATTTGCTGGAAGCGCTCGCGGTCTTCGGCGCGGTCGATGGCGTCAGGGCTGGTACCGATGATCGGCACGCCAGCAGCTTCCAGGGCGCGAGCCAGTTTCAACGGAGTCTGGCCGCCGTACTGGACGATCACGCCTTTTGGCTTCTCGACGCGGCAGATTTCAAGTACGTCTTCCAGGGTTACCGGCTCGAAGTACAGGCGGTCGGAAGTGTCGTAGTCAGTGGAAACGGTTTCCGGGTTGCAGTTGACCATGATGGTTTCGTAGCCGTCTTCGCGCAGGGCGAGAGCAGCGTGAACGCAGCAGTAGTCGAACTCGATGCCCTGGCCGATACGGTTAGGACCGCCACCCAGAATCATGATTTTGTCGCGACCCGACGGCGCTGCTTCGCATTCTTCCTCGTAGGTCGAGTACAGGTAAGCAGTGTCGGTAGCGAATTCGGCGGCGCAGGTGTCAACGCGCTTGTAGACCGGGAACACTTCCAGTTTCTGACGGTGCGTGCGCAGGTTTTTCTCGGTGACGCCCAGCAGCTTGGCCAGACGCTGATCGGAAAAGCCTTTGCGCTTGAGCTTGAACATCAGGTCGCGGTCGATCGAGGACAGACCGAGGGTCTTGACCTTCTCTTCGTCCTTGATCAGGTCTTCGATCTGCACTAGGAACCAAGGGTCGATCATGTTCATGCCGAAGATGTCTTCGACCGACAGGCCGGCGCGGAAGGCGTCCGCCACGTACCAGATACGCTCGGCGCCCGGCACGGTCAGTTCGCGCTTGAGCACGCTCATGCTGTCCGGGTTGCTCAGATCGAGCTTTTCGTCCAGACCGCAAACGCCGACTTCCAGACCACGCAGGGCTTTCTGCAGGGATTCCTGGAAGGTCCGGCCGATGGCCATGACTTCGCCGACCGACTTCATTTGCGTGGTCAGGCGCGCGTCAGCCTTGGCGAATTTCTCGAAGGCGAAGCGTGGCAGCTTGGTGACGACGTAGTCGATCGACGGTTCGAAGGACGCCGGGGTCTTGCCGCCGGTGATGTCGTTCGACAGTTCGTCGAGGGTGTAACCCACAGCCAGTTTGGCCGCGACCTTGGCAATCGGGAAACCGGTGGCTTTCGAAGCCAGTGCCGAGGAGCGCGAAACACGCGGGTTCATTTCGATCACGACCATGCGGCCAGTGTTCGGGCAGATACCGAACTGCACGTTGGAACCGCCGGTCTCGACGCCGATCTCGCGCAGTACCGCCAGCGAAGCGTTACGCAGGATCTGGTATTCCTTGTCGGTCAGGGTTTGCGCAGGAGCTACGGTGATCGAGTCACCGGTGTGCACGCCCATCGGATCGAAGTTTTCGATCGAGCAGACAATGATGCAGTTGTCCTTTTTGTCGCGGACAACTTCCATTTCATATTCTTTCCAGCCGATCAGCGATTCGTCGATCAGCAGCTCTTTGGTCGGCGACAGGTCCAGACCACGGGCGCAGATTTCTTCGAACTCTTCACGGTTGTAAGCGATACCGCCACCGGTGCCGCCCATGGTGAAGGACGGACGGATGATGCACGGGAAACCGAGGGTTTCGAGAACCGCGTTGGCCTCTTCCATGCTGTGGGCGATGCCGGAACGCGGGCACGCCAGACCGATGGATTTCATCGCCTTGTCGAAACGCGAACGGTCTTCAGCCTTGTCGATGGTGTCGGCATTGGCACCGATCATCTCTACGCCGAACTTCTCCAGAACGCCTTCGCGCTCCAGATCCAGGGCGCAGTTCAGAGCGGTCTGGCCGCCCATGGTTGGCAGGACGGCGTCCGGACGCTCTTTTTCGATGATCTTGGCCACGGTCTGCCATTTGATCGGTTCGATATAGGTGGCGTCGGCCATGTCCGGGTCGGTCATGATGGTGGCCGGGTTGGAGTTCACCAGGATGACGCGGTAACCCTCTTCGCGCAGGGCTTTGCAGGCCTGGGCGCCGGAGTAGTCGAATTCGCAGGCCTGGCCGATCACGATCGGGCCAGCGCCGAGAATCAGGATGCTTTTAATGTCTGTACGTTTTGGCATGGTTTGTCACTCAAATCCGCAGGTCAGTCGGCAAGCCGTCTTGATCGATTTCTGAAGTCCCGAGGGGCCGCCGGAACCGGGGCCGCCCTCGAGGGCTTCTCTCTACAGTCTCAAGGCGAACGCTTAGCGTCGCTTGGCCATCTCGTTGATGAAGCGGTCGAACAGTGGCGCAACATCGTTCGGGCCCGGGCTCGCTTCAGGGTGACCCTGGAAGCTGAACGCGCTCTTGTCGGTGCGCTCGATGCCTTGCAGGGTGCCGTCGAACAGCGACTTGTGGATCGCGCGCACGTTGGCAGGCAGGGTGGCTTCGTCTACCGCAAAACCGTGGTTCTGGCTGGTGATCATCACAACGCCTGTATCCAGATCCTGCACCGGGTGGTTGGCACCGTGGTGGCCGTGGCCCATTTTCAGGGTCTTGGCGCCGGAGGCCAGGGCCAGCAGCTGGTGGCCGAGGCAGATGCCGAACACCGGCGTCTCGGTTTCCAGCACTTCCTTGATCGCCTGGATCGCGTAGTCGCATGGCTCCGGGTCACCAGGGCCGTTGGACAGGAACACGCCGTCCGGCTTCAGCGCCAGCACATCGGCGGCTGGAGTCTGCGCAGGCACTACGGTGACGCGGCAGCCGCGCTCGACCAGCATGCGCAGGATGTTGACCTTGACACCGTAGTCGTAGGCGACCACGTGATATGGCAGCTCGGAAGCTTCGATGGTCGCGTGGCTGTCGGTTTTCAGATCCCAGACAGTGGAGCGCCATTCGTACTGGGTCTTGGTGCTGACGACTTTCGCCAGGTCCATGCCCTTCAGGCCCGGGAAGCCTTGCGCAGCGGCGATGGCCGCTTCTTCGGAGATGTTGTCGCCGGCCATGATGCAGCCGTTCTGAGCGCCTTTTTCACGCAGGATGCGGGTCAGGCGACGGGTGTCGATACCGGCGATTGCCACTACATTGTTGGCTTTCAGGTAATCAGACAGGGACATCGTGTTACGCCAGTTGCTCGCTACCAGCGGCAGGTCACGGATGACCAGGCCAGCGGACCAGACGCGGTCGGACTCGGCGTCTTCCGGCGTGGTGCCGGTGTTGCCGATGTGCGGGTAAGTCAGGGTAACGATCTGCTGGGCGTAGGAAGGATCGGTAAGGATTTCCTGATAGCCGGTCATTGCGGTGTTGAACACCACCTCACCAACGGTCTGACCGTCGGCTCCAATGGCTTCGCCGCGAAAAATGCTGCCATCAGCAAGGGCGAGTATGGCTGGCTTAGTCAAGAAGACCTCCCGTAAATAACGCATGAAAGGGCAATCGCAGGTTGTAAAAAAGCGGAGTGACGTATGGACACGTCACCCCGCTTCTTCACTGAAATTATTCTGCGCGCTTTTAGTGGACACACTAAAGCTGTAGCTTACAGAAAAGGGCGTTTTTGGTCCACCGCTAAAGAGCCTTAAAGGCCGGAGAATGCGACAGGTCGTCGCCAAGCGGTAAAAACCGGCGCAAAAAGGGACGTTTGCGCCGGGTTCAGCAACGACTCAACGCAGGTCGAGCACGTCTTGCATGTCGTACAGGCCCGGCTCGCGACCGTCCAGCCACAGCGCCGCACGCACCGCGCCCTTGGCGAAGGTCATGCGGCTCGATGCCTTGTGGGTGATCTCGACGCGCTCGCCATCGGCAGCGAACAGCACGGTGTGATCACCGACGATATCGCCAGCACGCACGGTGGCGAAACCAATGGTTTCACGCTCACGCGCACCGGTCTGGCCTTCACGACCGTAGACCGCGACCTTCTTCAGATCACGCCCCAGGGCATCGGCAATCACTTCACCCATGCGCACCGCCGTACCGGACGGAGCATCGACCTTGTGCCGGTGATGGGCTTCCATGATCTCGATATCGACATCGTCGCCCAGCACGCGCGCAGCGGTGTCGAGCAGTTTCAGACAGAGGTTGACGCCGACGCTGAAGTTGGCGGCGAAGACGATCGGAATGTCCTTGCCCGCCTCGGTCAGCAATTGCTTCTCTTCAACACTGAAACCGGTGGTGCCGATGATCATCGCTTTGCCGTGTTTGCGGCAGAACGCGAGATTTTTCAGAGTCACGGTCGGGTGAGTGAAGTCGATCAGCACATCGAACTCTTCAACCACACGATCCAGATCACCGGACAGTGGAACGCCGATACGGCCCAGCGCTGCCAGCTCACCGGCATCCGCGCCGACCAGCGTGCTGTCGGGACGATCGACCGCCGCCGTCAGACCAGCGCCCGGCGTCTGCTGCACCGCTTCGATCAGGGTCTTGCCCATGCGCCCGGCGGCGCCCATCACTGCAATACGTCGCATGCCGACTCCTTACAAATCGCCGAAGAAACGCTTCACACCGTCGAACCAACCGGTGGTTTTCGGCGAGTGGCTGTTGTCGTCGGCCAGGGAGCTGCGGAATTCTTCCAGCAGTTCACGCTGACGACGGTTGAGGTTGACCGGCGTTTCCACAGCGACACGGCACATCAGGTCACCGGCACCACCGCCACGCACTGGCGCAACGCCTTTGCCGCGTACGCGGAACTGCTTGCCGGTCTGCGTGCCTTCGGGGATTTTCAGTTTGACGCGACCGTCGAGGGTCGGAATTTCCAGCTCGCCGCCCAGTGCAGCGTCGACGAAGCTGATCGGCACTTCGCAGAACAGATGCTTGCCGTCACGTTGGAAGATGTCGTGTTCGCGCACATTGATCACAACGTACAGGTCGCCAGTCGGCCCGCCCTGAGTACCCGCCTCGCCTTCGCCGGACAGACGAATGCGGTCGCCAGTATCAACACCGGCAGGCACTTTGACCGACAGGGTTTTGTACTCTTCGACACGACCGTCACCGTGGCAGGAGTCGCACGGATCGGAAATGATCTTGCCTTGGCCATGGCAGCGCGGGCAGGTCTGCTGCACCGAGAAAAAGCCCTGCTGCATACGCACCTGACCGATGCCGCCGCAGGTCGGGCACGTCGTCGGCGACGAGCCTTTCTTGGCGCCGGAACCATCGCACGGTTTGCAGTTGACCAGTGTCGGAACGCGGATACTCACCGACGTACCGCGCACCGCTTCTTCCAGATTCAGCTCCAGGGTGTAGCGCAGATCGCTGCCACGCTGAGCGCCGCCACGGGCACCGCCGCGACCGCCACCGAAGAAATCACTGAAGACATCGCCGAAGATGTCCGAGAAGTTCTGGCCACCGAAACCGGCACCGCCGCCGCCCATGCTCGGATCGACGCCAGCATGACCGTACTGGTCGTATGCCGCGCGTTTGCTGGCGTCGGACAACACTTCATAGGCCTCGTTGGCCTCTTTGAATGCTTCTTCCGAAGCCTTGTCGCCGGGATTACGGTCGGGGTGGTGCTTCATGGCCAGGCGGCGATAGGCCTTCTTCAGGTCCGCTTCGCTCGTGCCCCGCTCGACACCCAATACTTCGTAATAGTCACGCTTTGCCATAAGTTCTTTGCACTCTTAAGGACGTTCGGCAAACCCCTCCTGAGCCTCGCCAAACTCGTTGAGCCCCCATTAAGGCCCGGACCCAACTCACGTCAATTCAACGATCCTGGTCTTGATTGATGCGGTATCTGCGGCGCGAAAAGCAGGAGCATTCCCGGCCATACCGCCAACATCCGAACGGTGTCGCATGCTGTAAAAATTCACGTATTCCAGATACGCCAACGCGGGAGGCAAGCTCCCGCGCGGCGACATCCTACCAGTCACCGCCGCAAGGCAGTCAACCGGGCGACCAACAACTTACTTGTGGTCTTTGACTTCTTCGAACTCGGCGTCGACAACGTCGTCAGCCTTCTCAGCCGATTCGCCTTGCGGGGCTGCGCCATCAGCTGGCTGAGCCTGTTCGGCGTACATCTTCTGAGCAACCGGAGCGGAGACTTTCGACAGCTCTTCAACCTTGGCTTCGATGGCAGCCTTGTCGTCGCCTTTGACGGCGGCTTCCAGAGCAACCACTGCAGCTTCGATTGCAGTCTTCTCTTCGGCGGTGACCTTGTCGCCTGCGTCAGCGACCATCTTGCGAGTCGAGTGCACCAGTGCGTCACCCTGGTTACGGGCAGCGGCCAGCTCTTCGAACTTGCGGTCTTCCTCGGCATTCGCCTCGGCGTCACGCACCATGCGCTCGATTTCTTCGTCGGACAGACCGGAGTTGGCCTTGATCACGATCGACTGGGTCTTGCCGGTAGCCTTGTCTTTCGCGCCGACGTGCAGGATGCCGTTGGCGTCGATATCGAAGGTCACTTCGATCTGCGGCACGCCACGTGGAGCTGGTGGAATGTCGGCCAGGTCGAACTTGCCCAGCGATTTGTTCTGTGCGGCTTGCTTGCGCTCACCTTGCAGAACGTGAATGGTCACAGCGCCCTGGTTGTCGTCGGCTGTCGAGAACACTTGCGATTTCTTGGTAGGAATCGTGGTGTTTTTCTCGATCAGCGCGGTCATCACGCCACCCATGGTTTCGATACCCAGGGTCAGCGGGCTGACGTCGAGCAGCAGCACGTCTTTCACGTCACCGGCCAGAACAGCGCCCTGAATCGCAGCACCCATGGCAACAGCTTCGTCCGGGTTGACGTCTTTACGTGCTTCTTTACCGAAGAAGTCGGTTACCAGCTTCTGTACCAGCGGCATACGAGTCTGACCACCGACCAGAATCACGTCGTTGATCGCGCTGACGTCGATACCGGCGTCTTTCATGGCAATGCGGCAAGGTTCGATGGTGCGCTGAACCAGGTCTTCAACCAGTGCTTCGAGCTTGGCACGCGAGATCTTCACGTTCAGGTGCTTAGGACCGGTCGCGTCTGCAGTGATGTACGGCAGGTTGACGTCGGTCGACTGAGCGGACGACAGCTCGATCTTGGCTTTCTCAGCGGCTTCTTTCAGGCGCTGCATCGCCAGCGGGTCACCTTTGAGGTTCATGCCGCTTTCTTTCTTGAATTCGTCAACGAGGTAGTCGATCAGACGAATGTCGAAGTCTTCACCGCCGAGGAAGGTGTCACCGTTGGTGGCCAACACTTCGAACTGGTGCTCGCCGTCAACTTCAGCGATTTCGATAACGGATACGTCGAAGGTACCGCCACCCAGGTCATAAACGATAACGGTGTGATCGCCCTTGGCCTTGTCCATACCGTAAGCCAGAGCAGCTGCGGTTGGCTCGTTGATGATACGTTTTACGTCCAGACCAGCGATGCGGCCGGCGTCTTTGGTGGCCTGACGCTGGCTGTCGTTGAAGTAGGCCGGAACGGTGATCACCGCTTCGGTCACTGCCTCGCCGAGGTAGTCTTCGGCGGTCTTCTTCATCTTCTTCAGAATTTCAGCCGAGATTTGTGGCGGTGCCATTTTCTGGCCGTTCACTTCTACCCAGGCGTCGTTGTTGTCAGCCTTGACGATCTTGTAAGGGACCATCTGGATGTCTTTCTGCACAACTTCTTCGTCGAAACGACGACCGATCAGACGCTTTACCGCGTACAGGGTGTTGTGCGGGTTGGTTACAGCCTGACGCTTGGCCGACTGACCTACCAGAATTTCGCCATCGTTGGCGTAAGCGATGATCGACGGCGTGGTACGCGCGCCTTCAGCGTTTTCAATAACTTTGGCTTTGCCGTTTTCCAGCACGGAGACGCAGGAGTTGGTAGTCCCCAGGTCGATACCGATAATTTTGCCCATGTTCACTCTCCCGAAACTTTGGATTTTGTTGCCGCAGCAGTGGTGGCTGACTGCGGTAGCACTTAAACGCTTGACTTCTAAATGGGGGCCTTGCGGCTAATTTCAAGCCTGCTCGTCAATCGAAGGCGAAACCGGTGCCGGCGCCTTGCTGACGACGACCATCGCCGGGCGCAGCAGGCGACCATTGAGCTGGTAGCCCTTCTGGAAAACCTTCAACACGCTGTTCGGCTCGACGTCGGCACTTTCCTGCATGGCCATCGCCTGATGGTGAACGGCGTTGAACGGTTCGCCATGCGGATCGATCGCTTCAAGCTGGTAGCGCTTGAGGGTGTCGTGGAACATTTTCAGGGTCAGCTCGATGCCTTCGCGCATCGGGCGGATGCTTTCGTCGTCCGGGCTCGACAGCTCGAGGCCGCGCTCCAGGCTGTCGACGATCGGCAGCAGGTCGCTGGCAAATTTTTCCAAGGCAAACTTGTGCGCCTTCTCGACGTCCTGCTCGGCACGGCGGCGAACGTTCTGCAGATCGGCAGCAACACGCAGAGACTGATCCTGCGCGGCGGCCAATTGCTCTTCGAGCACTTGCACACGGGTCGCCAGGTCGTCACCCGAACCTTCGGGCGCCTGATTGGCATCTGGGTTTTGCGTATCTACTGTCTGTTCGTCAGCCATAGAATTCTCCTTTCAATTTCGTCCGCGAGCCTGACTCGCGCTTCTGCCCCGATATATGGGGCCGCAAAATCAGGCTTCAAGGGCTGAAAACAATTGTCCCTACAAAAAAGTGCTGAATACTCATTCTTGAACGCGCTAAGAAAACTCTCTGATCAAGCAAATCGAGCTAAGGGCGGGCATTGTCAGGCCTGAACAAAACACTGTATAAATAACCAGACCTCAAGCCTGGGAGCTGCCTTTATGCTGGTGCACCTGTCCGTACACAACTACGCCATCGTTGAACATCTCGATCTCGAACTTGATCGCGGGATGAGCGTGATCACAGGGGAAACCGGCGCCGGCAAGTCGATCATGCTCGATGCCCTGGGCCTCACCCTGGGTGATCGCGCCGACAGCGGCGTGGTTCGCCCGGGCGCCGACAAGGCGGACATTCTCGCCACCTTCGACCTGGCTGATATCCCTGAAGCCAGCGCCTGGCTTGCCGAGCGCGATCTGGAAAACGACGGGCCGTGCATCCTGCGCCGGGTCATCACCTCGGAAGGTCGTTCGCGCGGTTATATCAACGGCACACCCTGCCCGCTTGGCGACCTCAAAGCCCTCGGCGAGCTGCTGATCGATATCCACAGCCAGCACGAACATCAATCGCTGCTGAAAACCGACACCCATCGCCGCCTGCTCGACGAATACGCCGGCGCGACCGATCTGGCGCGTCAGGTGCAACTGGCCGCACAGCGCTGGCGCCAGACTCGCCAGGAACTGGAGCGCCTCTCCAACTCCGGCGACGAACAACGTGCACGCCATCAACTGCTCAGCTATCAGCTCGAAGAACTGGAAAACCTCGGCCTCGGCGAAAACGAACTGGAACAGCTGGAACAGGAACACAAGAACCTCACCAACGCCGAAACCCTGCTGGGCATTTGTCGACAAGTGGTCGAGCAGTGCAGCGAAAGCGATTCCGGCAATGTGCTGAATGCGCTGACTGCCAGCCTCAATCGCCTGTCCAGCGTGAACAGTTCAGTGGGGGCGCTGGGTGAAGCCAGCAGCCTGCTGACCAGCGCACAGATTCAGGTAGAAGAAGCAGTCGGCGAGCTCAATCGCTTCCTCGACAATTTCGATGCCGACCCGGCTCGCCTGCAATACCTCGAAGAGCGTCTCGACGCTATCTACACCTTGGCGCGCAAACACCGGATTCAACCGACCGAAGTCGGCGAGATGCAGCAAAAGCTGCTCGATGAAATCGAAACCCTTAACGCCAATGATGAATCCATCGAGCGTCTGGGTGAAGAACTGGCGTCCTATGCCCGCCACTATCAGGAGAAAGCGCGCGAGCTGAGCGACCTTCGTCATCAAGCCGTCGGCAGCCTCGCCAGTGCAGTGGAGCAGGAAATCCAGCGCCTTGGGATGCCCGGGGGCCGCTTCACCATCGAACTGAAAGCCAACAGCAGCGACGAACTGCTGCCGAACGGGCTAGAGCAGGTCGAACTGCTGGTCAGCGCCAACCCCGGCCAACCGCTCAAGGCGCTGGCAAAAGTCGCCTCCGGTGGTGAGCTGTCGCGGATCAGTCTGGCAATTCAGGTCATTACCGCCCAGACCTCCCGCGTGCCGACGCTGGTATTCGACGAAGTGGACGTAGGTATTGGCGGGCCGACTGCCGAGATTGTCGGCCAGTTACTGCGCCGTCTCGGTGATCGCGGCCAGGTCCTGACCGTGACGCACTTGCCGCAAGTGGCGGCGCAAGGGCATCAGCATCTGTTCGTGCACAAGGTCCGCGACGAGAAGGCGACTCACACCGCCGTCGCCAAGCTCACAAAGAACGAGCGCATCGAAGAAGTCGCGCGCATGCTCGGCGGCATTGATCTGACCAAGGAATCCCTGGCTCACGCGAAAAAAATGGTGGTGACCGCCAAGGCGTAACAAATAGTAGAAAGCACGAAGGCGACCCTTGGGTCGCCTTCGTTCGTTTCGCGAATGTGAAATTCGCGCGACATGCTTACTTTTTCTTGCGTACGTACAGCACCAGGTTGTGATCAACCATCTCGAAGCCATGCTTCTCGACGATCGACTTCTGAAGTTTTTCGATTTCTTCGTCGAAGAATTCGATCACTTCACCCGATTCCACGTTGACCATATGGTCGTGGTGGCCACCGTCAGCCAGTTCGAAGACCGCGTGGCCGCCGTCGAAGTTGTGGCGGACCACGAGGCCGGCCGCTTCGAACTGGGTCAGAACACGGTAAACCGTGGCCAAACCGACGTCCTCACCAGCTTCCATCAACGCCTTGTAGACGTCCTCGGCACTCATGTGACGCTGCTCGGTAGAGTCGAGCATTTGCAGGATCTTGACCCGTGGCAGGGTCACTTTGAGGCCGGCTTTGCGTAGTTCGCTATTTTCAACCATGGTCAGCTTTCTCGCGATGCTGCTTCGCAGCTTCTCTTAATGCGGGTATGATCGGCGTTTACGTTGTCCCAGCCAAGATAGTGGAAGTCGCCCACCGATGCAAAACACCAAGCTCTTGCTAACCAGTTTCACCTTTGTGGGACTGCTCGCACTCGCCGGTTGTTCATTCCCCGGGGTTTACAAAATCGACATCCAGCAGGGCAATGTCGTCACGCAGGACATGATAGACCAGTTACGCCCGGGAATGACCCGGCCGCAAGTACGGTTTATCATGGGCAACCCTCTGCTTGCCGACACGTTCCATGCCGATCGCTGGGATTATCTGTACAGCCTGCAACCGGGTGGCGGCGAACGCCAGCAGGAACGAATCAGCGTTATCTTCAATTCCAACGACCAGCTTGTCAGCCTGTCCGGTGACTTCATGCCCGGCGTGAGCCGTGATGAAGCCATTCTCGGCAAGGACAGCGGCACTACCGTGACCGCGCCTGCTGAAAACACCGACAAGCCAGAAGCTGAGAAGCCAGCCAAACCAGGCTCCTTGCTGGATCAGATCCAGAAGGACGTTGATGGTGTGGAAACCGTACCGGTTCCGACACCAGAGCCGCTGGACACCTCGCCGCAGTAATAGGCGAGGCAATAAAAAACCCGGACATTCCGGGTTTTTTATTGCCTGCAGTTTGGTCTGATCAAGAATTGCGTGCTTTAGCCTTGGCCGCGCGCAAGCGTCGAACTTCTTTGGGATCAGCCAGCAGCGGTCGATAAATTTCGATCCGGTCGCCCGCCTGAACAGGGCGAGAATCCGCGTCAGCCACGACCTTGCCAAAAATCCCCAGCGGACACTCCGCCAGATTCAACTCAGGAAACTCTGCCGCGATGCCCGATTCGTGCACCGCAGCACGAACACTAACGCCCTCAGCAACGCTGATCGTACGCAGAACCTGGCGATCAACCGCCGCGTACACGACTTCTATCTCGATCACCGGCTTAACCATGCATCTGCTTGGCGCGCTGGCAGAAAGCATCCACCAGCTGGTTAGCCGCCTGATTGAACAGCGGGCCCAACGTAGCGCGCACCAACGGCCCGGCATAATCGAACGACAGATCCAGACTGATCTTGCAGGCCTTTTCGTTCAGCGCCTTGAATACCCAGATGCCGTGCAACTGAGTGAACGGGCCTTCTTCAAGATTCATCTCGATCGACTGCCCCGGCACCAGCGTATTGCGCGTGACGAAATGCTGACTGAGGCCGCCCTTGGCCACGCCGACACTGGCGCGCATGTGTTCCGGGGAGCTTTCCAGCACTTCAGCCTCCGAGCACCACGGCAGAAACTCCGGGTACCGCGCGACATCGTTGACCAGGTCGTAGAGAAACTGCGCCGGGTACGGCAGGAGCGCGGATCGTTGGATATGTGTCGTCATGTAAGCGTTACTTCCAGAGCTGAGCGGCAAAGACTACAAGAATGCCGATAGGCGCCACGTAGCGCATCAAGAACAGGGACAGGGCAAACAGAACCGGGTTCTGGATGGACAATTCATCCCGCACCGCTTCACGCCCCATCACCCATCCCGCGAACAGCACGAAACACAAGCCACCGAGGGGCAACATGATCCGCGAGGTGAAGAAATCGATCACGCCGAAGAAGTCGAGACCGCTCTGCGCACCCCATTGATAGAGGCTGAACGCCCCGCCTTCGTTCACGAAAAACTTGGCTTGCTTCCAGATATTGAAAGAAAAAACCGTACCCAGACCAACGAACCAGCAGGTGAACGCAAGCCAGAACGTCACCCAGATTCGGCTGATTTTAGTGCGTTCAACCAGGTAAGCCACCATCGGCTCCAGCAGGGAAATCGCCGAACTCCACGCTGCCACCGCGACCAGCACAAAGAACACCACGCCCATCAACTGGCCGAAAAAGACATTACCAAAAGCAAACGGCAGGCTGACGAACATCAGCCCCGGGCCTTCGCTTGGGTTCAGGCCAGCAGCGAACACAATCGGAAACAGTGCCAGGCCGGCGACCAGCGATACGAAAGTATCCAGCAGCGCGACACCGACCACCGTGCCCGACAGCGAGGTGTTCTTCGGCATGTAGGCGCCGTAGATCATGATGGAGCCGACGCCGACGCTCAGCGAGAAGAACGCGTGCCCCATCGCTGGCAGCAGACCGTCGAGGACTTTTTCCGGGTGGAAGTCGAACATGAAATGCACGCCTTCCATGAAATGCCCAGTGGTCATGCTGTAACCCAGCAGCACCAGAATCATCACGAACAGCAGCGGCATCATGATTCGCAGGCTGCGCTCAAGCCCGGCGACCACGCCTTTGGCGATCACGAAGGCCGACAGCAGCATGAAAATCGTGTGCCAAAGTGTCAGGCGCCATGGATTGGAGATGACATTGCCGAAATAGGCGCCGACCTGATCGGCCGTCGCGCCCTGAAAATCGCCACGGCCCATGTCGACGATGTAATCCAGCGACCAGCCGCCGACCACGCTGTAGAAAGAAAGAATCAGCAGGGCCGTGATCATCCCGGCAAACGCGCCCCACGACCATTTCGCCGAGTGTCCCGCTTCCAGCGCCAGCACCTTCAGGGCGTTCGCCGGACTTTGCCGGGCGCGCCGGCCGATCAGGGTTTCCGCGAGCATGACCGGGACACCGATAAGCGCGATGCACGCCAGGAACATCAGCACAAAGGCGCCGCCGCCGTAGACCCCGACCATGTAGGGGAACTTCCAGATACTACCCAGTCCCACGGCCGAACCGGTCGCGGCGAGTATGAATACCCAGCGGCTAGCCCAACTGCCGTGGACAGAAACCTTGTCTGTCGACATCGTTTATCACGCCCAAGCGTTAGAAAAAGAGGCCGCATTGTCCGGGATTCACTCAACCTGCTCAAGCACGCAGCAACACCGTAGCCGACAGCCGAACAACTCCATATAATGCCGCCCCTATGGCTAAACAGAAGAAACACCCAACAGGGACCATCGCGCAGAACAAAAAGGCGCGACACGATTACTTCATCGAGCACAAGTTCGAGGCTGGTCTGGTCCTGGCCGGCTGGGAAGTAAAAAGTCTGCGGGCGAGCAAGTTGCAGCTGGTCGACAGCTATGTGCTGCTCAAGGACGGCGAAGCATGGTTGCTCGGCAGCCACATCACGCCGTTGATGACTGCAAGCACCCACGTCATCGCCGACCCGGTGCGCACGCGCAAACTACTGCTCAACCGCCGCGAGCTGGACAAGCTTGCCGCCGCCGTGCAGCAGAAGGGTTACGCCTGCGTCTGCCTGTCCTGGTACTGGAGCAAGCACATGGTCAAGTGCGAGATCGCTCTGGGCAAGGGCAAGAAGGAATACGACAAGCGTGATACCGAGCGCGAGCGCGATGCCGGTCGTGAATTGCAGCGTGCGGTGCGCAACAAGGGCAAGGAAGACTGATCTTTCTCCTTTAGCGCCAATTCGCGAGCAGGCTCGCTCCCACCTTGGAATGCATTTCAAAGGTGGGAGCGAGCCTGCTCGCGAAAGCTATTTCAGCATCAACACAAACACACCTGATCACATCCCCTTGCGCCGCTCCGCCCGAGCCATGCGCTGCACCTCTTGACGCACCTCTTCCAGCACTTCCTGCACATACAGAATATGTCGGCTGGACACTTCTCGCGCCTGCTCGGCACGCCCTTCGATAATCGCCAGATACAATTCCCGATGTTGCGAGATCAGCATGTCGCGGGTTTCCGTACGCTGTTTGTACATGCCGCCGATGTTGGTCACGACGTTGCGCTTGAGCAGATCGAACAAGCCGCGAATCGTATGCAGCAACACCGCATTGTGACTGGCCTCGGCAATCGCCAGATGAAATTTCGCATCCGCCGCGCCCTCTTCCGCCCGGCTGACTTCTTCGTGACGCGAGTAGCAGTCCTGCAGCTCTTCGAACGCAGCGGTCAGGCGCTCGCGATCGACATCGGTGGCGCGCAATGCGGCGTAGTAGGCGCACGATGCCTCCAGGGTGTGCCGGAATTCGAGCAAATCACGTTGCGCTTCGGGATTGCTTTCAAGCAATTGCAACAGCGGATCGCTGAACGTCGATCCGAGACCCTCCACCACATAATTGCCGCCGCCCTGGCGACTGACCAGCAAGCCTTTGGCTGCCAGTTTCTGAATCGCCTCGCGCAACGACGGGCGTGATACGCCAAATTGTTCGGCCAGCGCGCGCTCGGCCGGCAGCCGCTCGCCCGACTTCAGCGTGCCCTCGAGGATCATCCCCTCGAGGCGCTCGACAATATCGTCAGACAAACGGCGCTGACGTATCTGATCAAAGCCCATAACTCATTTCTCCACGATCCCGACCGCTCGCCGGGGTGTCTATTCTGGCCTATCCGCGCGCCGCCGACACCTGCCAGACACCACTTCGCCAAAGCGGATCAGTTGCTCCCTGCACCGCATCTTCGACGAAAGTTTCAGAGCGGCAAATTGACACACCGCCACCAAGGCTTTTACCCTAGCCGACAGCGCTTGTAAATTGGTCTTACCAATTATCCAAGATTGCTCAAAGTGCCTGACCAACAACAATTAGGGGCCACCCCACTATGCAAACCTGGCAACAGCTCTACAGCCCGCTCGGCAGTCTTGGCGTCTCCGCTCTCGCGGCCGTCATTCCCATCGTGTTCTTCTTTCTCGCTTTGGCGGTGTTCCGCCTCAAAGGCCATGTGGCCGGCAGCATCACCCTCGCGCTTTCGATTGCCGTGGCGATTTTCGCCTTCCAGATGCCAGTGGACATGGCCTTCGGCGCCGCTGGTTACGGTTTCGCTTATGGTCTGTGGCCGATTGCCTGGATTATTGTCGCAGCGGTGTTCCTCTACAAACTGACGGTGAAAAGCGGTCAGTTCGAGGTCATCCGCAGCTCGGTCCTGTCGATTACCGATGACCAGCGCTTGCAGGTGTTGCTGATCGGTTTCTGCTTCGGCGCCTTTCTGGAAGGTGCCGCCGGTTTCGGCGCGCCGGTCGCGATTACTGCCGCGCTTCTTGTAGGACTGGGCTTCAATCCGCTGTATGCCGCCGGCCTGTGCCTGATCGCCAACACCGCGCCGGTGGCGTTCGGCGCGCTGGGGATTCCGATCATCGTGGCGGGCCAGGTCACTGGCATCGACGCCTTCAAGATCGGCGCCATGACCGGTCGCCAGTTGCCACTGCTGTCGCTGTTCGTGCCATTCTGGCTGGTATTCATGATGGACGGCCTGCGCGGTGTGCGCGAAACCTGGCCGGCCGCGCTGGTGGCAGGTCTGAGTTTCGCCATCACCCAATACTTCACTTCCAACTTCATCGGCCCGGAACTGCCGGACATCACCTCGGCACTGGCCAGCCTGATTTCCCTGACCCTGTTCCTCAAGGTCTGGCAACCACGCCGCGCCGCCGGCCAGCACATCGTTGGCGCCGTGTCCGCCTCAGTGGTCAGCGCCAGCGTCGGCGGTTTCGGCCAGAAGCGCACCACCGTGGCTTCGCCCTACAGCCTCGGGGAAATTTTCAAGGCGTGGTCGCCGTTCCTGATCCTCACTGTGCTGGTGACGATCTGGACGCTGAAGCCTTTCAAAGCGATGTTTGCTGCCGGCGGCTCGATGTACGGCTGGGTGTTCAACTTCGCGATTCCGCACCTTGATCAACTAGTGATCAAGACTGCGCCGATCGTGGCCAATCCGACCGCCATTCCAGCGGTGTTCAAACTTGACCCGATTTCCGCCACCGGCACGGCGATTTTCTTTTCCGCGCTGATTTCGATGCTGGTACTGAAGATCAATTTCAAAACTGGTCTGACCACTTTGAAAGAGACCTTCTACGAACTGCGCTGGCCAATTCTGTCGATCGGCATGGTGCTGGCTTTCGCTTTCGTCACCAACTACTCCGGCATGTCTTCGACCATGGCACTGGTGCTGGCCGGTACGGGCGCCGCGTTCCCGTTCTTCTCGCCGTTCCTCGGCTGGCTGGGCGTGTTCCTCACCGGTTCGGATACGTCGTCGAACGCGCTGTTCAGTTCGTTGCAAGCGACCACCGCCCACCAGATCGGCGTCAACGACACCTTGCTGGTGGCGGCCAATACCAGCGGCGGCGTGACCGGCAAGATGATCTCGCCGCAATCGATCGCCGTGGCCTGCGCCGCGACCGGTCTGGTCGGCAAGGAATCGGATCTGTTCCGCTTCACCCTCAAGCACAGCCTATTCTTTGCAACGATCGTCGGTTTGATCACCTTGGCTCAGGCCTACTGGTTCACTGGCATGCTGGTGCACTAAACCTACAAGACGCCTACAAGAAATACGGAAATAACCGACGCCGGCCCGTGATCCGGCGTCAGCAATTCACCACCGGGTCTGTAAGGCTGCTGAAAGCAATGCGCTTTATATTCGGCAGCCGCAGCAGACGGATAACCGGGCCCACCCGGAGACACGCCTGATGAGCGAGCTTTTTTACAACGCCGTGCCGAACGCGACCCGCGTGGCACCGCCACTGCCCGAACCTCGGCAATACCCCAGCGAAAAACCGTCGCGGGTCTACCTGTTCGGCACGTGTGTGGTCGACCTGTTCTACCCCGAAGCCGGGATGGACGCGATCCATCTGCTGGAGCGCGAAGGCATCCGGGTCGAGTACCCGCAGGGGCAGAGCTGCTGCGGCCAACCGGCCTACACCTCGGGTTACACCGAGCAGGCGCGGACGGTAGCGCGCTCGCAACTGGCGTTGTTTGCCGGGGATTATCCGGTGGTGGTGCCGTCGGGTTCCTGCGCCGGCATGCTGCGCGAGCATTACGCCGACTTGTTCAAGGACGAGCCGGAAACGTTGAAACAGGTGCAGGCCCTTGCGGCGCGCACTTATGAACTGGCCGAGTTTCTGCTGTTCGTCTGCAAGGTGCAGCTCAAGGACAGCGGCGAACCGGTGAAAGTCGCGCTGCACACCTCGTGTTCGGCACGCCGCGAAATGAATACCCACCTGCACGGCCGCGAGTTGTTGGCGCAGTTGAGCAATGTGGAGCGGGTCAATCACGACCACGAAAGCGAATGCTGTGGCTTCGGTGGGACATTCAGCGTCCGTATGCCAGACATTTCCGGCGCGATGGTGGCTGACAAGACCCGCGCATTGAAGGAGTCCGGCGCGCACAAGGTACTGAGTGCCGACTGCGGCTGTTTGATGAACATCAACGGCGCGCTGGAGAAACAGCAGGACGCGTTGCGCGGGCAACATCTGGCGAGCTTCCTCTGGCAGCGAACCGGAGGTGCGCAATGAGCACCTCAACGATTATTCCTACGGTCGCCGTAGAAGAAGACTTCCGCACCCGGGCACACAATGCCTTGGGTGATCAGCAGCTGCGGAACAACTTCCGCACTGCCATGGATTCACTGATGACCAAGCGGGCAGCGGCTTTCAGCGATGCCCACGAAAGAGAACACTTGCGCGCACTGGGCAATTCGATCAAGGCCCGCGCGCTGTCCAGGTTGCCCGACCTGCTCGAGCAACTGGAACAGAACCTGACCCGCAACGGTGTGACAGTGCACTGGGCGGAAACGGTGGACGAAGCCAATGGCATCGTCTTATCGATCATCCGCGCTCACGAGGCGCGGCAAGTGATCAAGGGCAAATCGATGGTCAGCGAAGAGATGGAGATGAACCATTTCCTCGAGGCTCGGGACATTGAATGTCTGGAGTCCGACATGGGGGAGTACATCGTCCAGCTCGACCACGAGAAGCCTTCACACATCATTATGCCGGCGATCCACAAGAATGCCGGTCAGGTCGCGTCCTTGTTCCACGACAAACTTGGCGTGGAATACACCAAGGACGTTGACCAACTCATTCAGATCGGTCGCAGGGTCCTGCGGCAGAAATTCTTCGAAGCCGACATCGGCGTCTCCGGCGTCAACTTCGCCGTGGCCGAAACCGGCACCCTGCTGCTGGTGGAAAACGAAGGTAACGGGCGCATGACTACCACCGTGCCGCCGGTGCATATCGCCGTTACCGGCATCGAAAAAGTCGTGGAAAACCTGCGCGACGTGGTGCCGCTGCTGTCACTGCTGACGCGCTCGGCGCTGGGCATTCCGATCACCACTTACGTCAACATGATCTCCGGCCCGCGCAAGGAACACGAACTCGACGGCCCGCAGGAAGTGCATCTGGTGTTGCTCGACAACGGTCGCAGCCAAGCCTTCGCCGACAGTGAATTGCGCCAGACCCTGAACTGCATCCGCTGCGGCGCCTGCATGAATCATTGCCCGGTATACACGCGAGTGGGCGGCCACACTTATGGCGAGGTTTATCCGGGGCCGATCGGCAAAATCATCACCCCGCATATGGTCGGCCTGGCCAAGGTCCCGGACCACCCGAGCGCGTCCTCACTGTGCGGCGCCTGCGGTGAGGTCTGCCCGGTGAAGATTCCGATCCCGGCCATCCTGCGCCGTCTGCGTGAGGAAAACGTCAAAGCTCCGGACGCGCCGAATCAGGTGATGCGCGGTCAGGGCAGCAAGTATTCGCGCAAGGAACGTTTCATCTGGAACGCCTGGGCCAGACTCAATAGCTCGCCGACGCTGTACCGCTTGTTCGCTTTTTTCGCCACGCGCCTGCGCGCCCTTACGCCGAGCAATGTCGGCCCATGGACGCAAAACCACAGCGCACCAAAACCGGCCGCGCGTTCGCTGCATGACATGGCCCGCGAGCATCTGGGCAAACAGGGAGAGCGTCGATGAGCGCCAAGCAAAATATCCTCGGCAAGCTGCGGAAAAGTCTGACCGGCACCACGCCAATTGCCGACAACTTCGACGTCGATCTGGTCACCCAGCCCTACACCTACAGCGCCGAGCAACGCATCCCGCAACTGCGCAAACTGATGGAGGCGGTGCACACCGAAATCCACCTGACCTCGGGCGCCGAGTGGCCGGCATTACTGGCGCAACTGCTGCGCGACCGCCAATTGCCGAGCCTGCTGATAGCACCGACCACACCGCACGGGCAACGCATCGCACAGCACTGGGCGAACAATCCCGAGCTGCCAGAACTGAAGTCCTACGACCGGCCAATGGAAGCGTGGAAAGCCGAGCTGTTCAACGACACCCCGGCCAGCCTCACCGGCACCCTCGGTGCGATCGCCGCAACCGGCAGCCTGATTATCTGGCCAACCCGTGAGGAACCGCGCTTGATGAGCCTGGTGCCACCGGTGCATTTCGCCCTGCTCAAGGCCAGCGAAATCCGCGACAACTTCTATCAGGTGCAAGAGGAATTCGAATGGGCGCAAGGCATGCCGACCAACGCGCTGCTGGTCTCCGGCCCGTCGAAAACCGCCGATATTGAACAGGTGCTGGCGTATGGCGCGCATGGCCCGAAAGATCTGGTCGTGCTGATTCTGGAGGATCAATGAGTCTTCCTGCTGCTTTCCTGCGTGATGCCGAGCGACTGATTCCAGCAGACCGGCGCTTCGACGATCCGCTGTCGACCCTGGCCTTTGGTACCGACGCCAGTTTCTATCGACTGATCCCGAAACTGGTGATCCGCGTCGAATCCGAAGACGAAGTGGTGGCGCTGCTGCAACTGGCCCAACGCGACAAGGTGCCGGTGACCTTCCGCGCCGCCGGCACCAGCCTGTCCGGACAGGCGATCAGCGATTCCGTGCTGATCGTGCTTGGGGATAACTGGAACGCCCGCGAGATTCGCGGCCAGGGCACGCAGATCCGCCTGCAACCGGGCGTGATCGGCGCGCAGGCCAACGCCTGGCTGGCACCGTTCGGGCGCAAGATCGGCCCGGACCCGGCGTCGATCAATGCCTGCAAGATCGGCGGCATCGTCGCCAACAACGCCAGCGGCATGTGCTGTGGCACCGCGCAAAATACCTATCACACCCTGGCCGGGATTCGCCTGGTGCTGGCCGACGGCACGCGTCTCGACACCGAGGACCCTGCCAGCGTCGCTGCATTTCGTTCAAGCCACGGCGAGTTGCTCGAACGACTCGCGACATTGGGTCGCGAGACCCGCGCCAACGTCGAACTGGCCGCGAGAATTCGCCACAAATACCGTCTGAAAAATACCACCGGCCTGTCGCTCAATGCCCTGGTGGATTTCGACGAGCCTGTGGATATCCTGAGCCACCTGCTGGTCGGCTCCGAAGGCACGCTCGGCTTTATCAGCGCGGTGACTTACGACACCGTCATCGATCACCCGAACAAGGCCTCGGCGCTGATCGTGTTCCCCGATGTCGAGACTTGCTGCAACGCGGTGACCGTGCTGAAAAGCCAACCGGTGTCAGCGGTGGAGTTGCTCGACCGACGCAGTCTGCGCTCGGTGCAGGACAAAAAAGGCATGCCCGCTTTCGTACAGCTGCTGTCGGAAAATGCCTGCGCGCTGCTCATCGAATCCCGCGCAGCATCGTCGACATTACTGCAGGAACAACTGGCGCAAATCATGACGTCCCTGCGCGATTTCCCCGTAGAGAAGCAGGTCGACTTCACCGAAGACCCGGTGGAAAACGCCCGCCTCTGGGCCATCCGCAAAGACACCTTCCCCGCTGTCGGCGCCGTGCGCAAAACCGGCACCACGGTGATCATCGAAGACGTGACCTTCCCGGTCGAACAACTGGCTATCGGCGTCAATCGCCTGATCGAGCTGTTCGACAAACATGCCTACGACGAAGCGATCCTTTTCGGACACGCACTGGAAGGCAATCTGCACTTCGTCTTCACCCAAGGCTTCAACAGCCCGGAAGAAATCGCACGCTACCAAGCATTCATGGACGACGTCGCGCAACTGGTCGCCGTGGAGTTCGGCGGCTCGCTGAAGGCCGAACACGGCACCGGCCGCAACATGGCGCCGTTCGTGGAACTGGAATGGGGCAGCGACGCCTATCAACTGATGTGGCAGCTCAAACGCCTGCTCGACCCCAACGGCATTCTCAATCCGGACGTGGTGCTCAGCGAAGATCCGCAGATCCATCTCAAGCACCTGAAACCGCTGCCGGCGGCGGACGAGATTGTGGATAAGTGCATCGAGTGCGGTTTCTGCGAACCGGTCTGCCCCTCGAAAGGCCTGACCCTGAGCCCGCGCCAGCGCATCGTCATCTGGCGTGATATCCAGGCGAAAAAGCGCGCCGGCGTCGACACCACAGAACTGGAAAAAGCCTACGAGTACCAAGGCATCGACACCTGCGCCGCGACCGGCCTGTGCGCGCAACGCTGCCCTGTAGGCATCAACACCGGCGAACTGGTGAAAAAGCTCCGTGGCCGACACGCCACGCATCAGAAAACCGCTGACTGGATCGAAGGAAATTTCGCCAAAACCCTGCAAGGCGCACGCTTCACCCTGCACGTCGCCAACGGCGCGCGGATGATGCTCGGCGCGCCGCGTCTGGCGAAGTTGTCGGCAACGCTGACGCGACTGTCCAAAGGCCAGGTGCCGTTATGGACCAACGCCATGCCACAGCCGGAAAAAGCCATTCGCTTCAGCCCGAGCGTTTCGGACGAGCGCCCGCGCGTGGTTTATCTGGCGGCTTGCGTCTCGCGGGTCATGGGCCCGGCGGCGGGTGACAAAGAACAAATGTCGCTGTACGACAAAACCCGTGGCCTGCTGGAAAAGGCCGGTTACCAGGTAGTCTTTCCCGACAATCAAGACAACCTCTGCTGCGGCCAGCCGTTCGCCTCCAAAGGCTACGCCGAACAGGCCGAGCACAAACACCAGGAACTGATCAGCGCCCTGCTCCACGCCAGTCGCGGCGGCCTCGACCCGATCTATTGCGACACCAGCCCGTGTACGTTGCGACTGGTGCAGGACATCGGCGAAACACGATTGGATCTGTACGATCCGGTGCGCTTCATCCGTACGCATCTGCTGGATCGCCTGGACTTCACACCCCAGGAAGCGCCGATTGCCGTGCACGTGACCTGCAGCACTCAGCACTTGGGCGAAAGCCAGGCGCTGATCGATCTGGCGCGCAAATGCAGCACCACTGTGGTGATTCCCGAAGGCATACATTGCTGCGGATTTGCCGGCGACAAAGGCTTCACCACACCGGAGCTGAACAGCCATTCGCTGCGTACGCTCAAGGACGCCGTGCAGCACTGCAGCGAGGGCATTTCCACCAGCCGCACCTGCGAAATCGGCCTGACCCAGCATGGTGGCATCGACTACCACGGGCTGGTTTATCTGGTGGATCGGGTGACCCGGGCGAAGGCTGTCTGAAAAAAAATAGAACTCTTGAGCGAGACGGCAATCCACAGAACAGGCCCCGACAAATCGGGGCTTTTCCTCCATTCGGTGGCTCGCCCAGCGGTCAGCGAAGCCTGGATCCCTCAGTTCAAGGAGATACACATGAAGCGTTCTGTACTGTTAGGTCTGTTCGTTACTGCCTCGATGATGGCGTCCACTTCGTTCGCCGAAGACAAGCCTGCCGATCTGTGCGATGCCAACATTCAGACGATCAACAACGCCAAAGGGCAGTTGTCGTCGAATCCGGAATTGAGCCAGCGCGCTAACGCCAGTGTGAGCAAGGCCGAGGCGCTCAAGGCTCAAGGCAAAATCGACGATTGCATTGCGGAAACCTCGCAAACCATCGTCGAACTGCGCAAAGCCACCGGCACCAACAACTGATCCATACTGACGGGCCAACGTGCGGGTTGGCCTCGTCGGCAGATTGACGTACACTGTGCACGCTTGTTGCCCGATCAGATTCACCGGGCAATGAGTTCGGGGCCGTTTAGGATTCGACGCCGGTTGCGAAACTCTAGGTGCATGCCGACTTGGTAACAGAAGTCGTAAATCCACTGTTGCAACTACTTATAGTTGCCAATGACGACCAATACGGTGTTGCTCTCGCTGCTTAATTGCAGCTGACAATGCTCCTGGTACCTTCGGGTCCAGCAATCATCAGGGGATGTCTGTAAACCCGAAATGATTGTCATATAGAACAGAATCGCCGTGCAGTACGTTGTGGACGAAGCGGCTAAAACTTACACAACTCGCCCAAAGCACCCTGCCCGTCGGGTCGCTGAGGGTTAACTTAATAGACACGGCTACGCATGTAGTACCGACAGCGGAGTACTGGCGGACGGGGGTTCAAATCCCCCCGGCTCCACCATTTGATCATCTAAAGACGTCCACGGACGTCTTTTTTTGTGCCTGAAATCCAGTAAATACGCGGCCTCCAGCGCTTTTGCGTTCTTTTGAGAGTTTTGGAGTTCCAGCCATTTGGGTATTCCAGACGGTATTCCAGCTCATCCGGTGCTAATCTTTGGAATACCGAATCAGTGCCTGAGGACAATCTCATGCCTGCTCAAACCCTCCGCCTCTCCGATCGACAGCTCAAGGGAGTCAAACCCGCGTCCAAGGATTACGTCCTCACGGATGGTGACGGTTTGCAGCTCCGGGTACGCAGCAACGGCTCGTTGCTGTGGAATTTCAACTACCGCGAACCGGTTACCAAGAAGCGCATCAACATCGGCTTCGGGACCTACCCCGAACTGTCTTTAGCGAATGCACGAAAGATGGCAGTCGATGCACGCGAGTTACTCGCGCAGGGCATTGATCCGAAAGTGCAACGCAATACGTTGAATGAAGCCAAGCGCGCAGAAACGGAACACACCTTCGAGAACGTCGCCACCGCCTGGTTCGAACTCAAAAAAGACTCGGTGACCCCGGCCTACGCCGAGGACATTTGGCGGTCGCTCACGCTGCACATGCTCCCCGATTTGAAGACGACACCTCTCGCGAAAATCACCGCGCCGATGGTGATCGGATTGCTTCGTCCAATCGAAGCGAAAGGTAGCCTGGAGACAGTCAAACGTCTTAGCCAGCGGCTAAACGAGATCATGACCTACGGTGTGAACTCTGGCCTGATCTACGCCAACCCACTCAGCGGTATCAGGGCGGTATTCAAAAAGCCCAAGAAAGAGAACATGGCTGCGCTTCCGCCGGAAGAGCTCCCGGAGCTCATGCTGGAGATCGCGAACGCCAGTATCAAACGCACGACCCGCTGCCTAATCGAATGGCAGTTGCACACGATGACTCGCCCCGCCGAGGCGGCGACTACTCGCTGGGCAGACATCGACTTTGAAAGGCGTGTCTGGACTATCCCACCGGAGCGGATGAAGAAGCGCCGCCCTCACAGCATCCCGTTGAGTGATCACGCTGTCGCACTGTTGGAGTCATTGAAGACTCACAGCGGCCATCGCGAATACGTCTTTCCGGCTGACAGAAATCCGCGTACCCATGCCAATAGCCAGACCGCCAACATGGCGTTGAAACGCATGGGGTTCCAGGATCGGTTGGTCAGCCACGGCATGCGCTCGATGGCCAGCACCATCTTGAATGAACATGGGTGGGACCCGGAACTTATTGAGGTCGCACTGGCGCATGTTGACAAGGATGAGGTGCGCAGCGCCTACAACCGAGCCGACTACATCGAGCGCCGGCGCCCGATGATGGCCTGGTGGAGTGAGTACATCCAGAAAGCCGCCACCGGTAGCCTGCTCGCTTCAGCATACGGCCAAGTCAGAGACAAGAACGTGGTGCCGATTCGCTAGCGCGGTACAGGCGCAAGAACTGCAGAAACAACTGAACGTTCAAGGTTCGGGGCAAGCAGCCTCACTTATCCGCTTCTAAGCGCGGGTCCATCCAAACAGGGCTGCAAAGCCGCCCTGTTTGGATGGACCTTACTTTGAAGAGCTAAAAGCGACCACGTTGCCCAGGATTTACCACGGAATTCCACCGGGGGATAACCGCTCTTCAAGTCCTAAGTGGCGCTGAATTTCGAACCTTGACCGGGTTTATCCACAGGCGTAGAACTGGCCGTGCAAGCGCTGTCGATGACAGCAACCCCAGGTGGCCCGAACCTTGAAGGTCACGCCGCTCTCGCGGTGGTTCCCCCCAAAAGGCGATTCGCGTCCGGCAGCTCGCTAGGTCACCTCCCCGGTGATGGATGCCTACTTCAGATCATGGCCCTCGTGCGCCAGACGACACTTCCTACTTCGCTGCCCTGCAGCAACCTATCCGCTTGGCCGAATCTTGCGCCAACCTGCGCCCGTCTCTTTCTCCTGGAAAGAGACGGGCGCTCCCACCACTGCTGCAGCCCATATAGAACGGGGCTTTGCGGCAATCCCCCACGTGACAATCGGCGTGACAAACGCCGATGTCACCAGCAACAGCGCTGTAGATGATGGTGCCGCAGACCTAGGAATGGACTGCACCTGACTGACAGTCAGGCATGCCCCGGTCATCGCATTGCTGCGTTCACCCGGCTCAGGATCTTCAGGCGCAGGTCTCGTCAGCCAGCGCTGCCTCCACCCGCCCACCGGTAACGGTGCTCAGGAGGCCAGATCATGAGATGCCCTTGCTCCCGGTCGTAAGGAGCCGCCAGTCCTGCGTAGAGGACATTCCCCACAGGTCGCAGGGGCCTTGATCCCTGATAACACTCAGCATTCTTGGCGGGATGACGTGGGGCGAGGATCGGAGAGCGGAAGATGAGGTGACCGATATGGCATTGGTGGGTAGGCGCGATGGCCGCAATTTCGGCTACGGCAGACAGTTGAGCTACGCGGGGCCGCAAGCGCTGAAAGACTTGTTTGGCCGCGGCCACTACGGCACGGTCAAGGCGCACAGTGATCGGTGGCAGGCCTTCGTGAAGTGGTGCCGCTCCGAACAGGGACCGGGTATCAACGATGCCCGGCAGATTGATCGGAAAGTGTTGGGCGACTATGCGGCGTATCTACGCGAAATGGTTAGGCGCGGTGACCTCGCCGTCAGCACCGCACAAAATCGGCTATCTAGCGTTAACAGGACCATGGCAGCGCTTCGCGGTGATCAGTACGTGAAATTGCCCAGTCCGAGCAAGGCATTGGGTAGGCAGCGCACCGGCGTTCGACACTCGGTGCCTCAGGGCCAAGACCGCGAACAGGTTAAGCAGATTGTCGCTGTGCTTTGCCGCCATCATCAGCAGCGGGCCGCCGCGATAGTCCTGTTGGCACGAGCCACCGGCATGCGCTTGCGTGAGTCTATCTTGGCGAACCTGCCACGGTTGAGCCGTGAGGCTAACGACTTAGGTAGGATCAACATTCAGGATGGCATCAAAGGAGGCCGCGCCGGATTCTCGGCGCCGCGTTGGATTGCGGTGGACGAGCATGTTCGAGGTGTCCTCGGGTTTGCACGGCAGGTGTCGCCTGCGGGTAGCCGCAACCTAATTGCGCCAGACGAAAGCTACCTCAATCTCCTACAACAAATCATCCGCCCTGCGCGGGATATCCTGCATGCACACAACCTCAAAGGCTTCCATGAGCTACGAGCGGCGTACGCATGTGAGCGCTATGAGCAGATCACCCAACACCGCGCGCCTATCAACGGCGGCCACTGTTGCCGGGTAGATAGGATCCTTGATCATAAGGCCCGGAGGCAAATCAGCTATGAACTGGGGCATGGCCGCATCGAAGTAGTTGCTGCGTACATCGGGGGGCGGGTATGACCAAGGCGTTTGATATGGAGATGTTCTTGGGTGGTGTGCTGACCGGATCGCATGCGACGCGTCAGCGACATTTGCGGCAAGCGAAGATTATCCACGCTGCAATTGCAGAGCGATGGCAGCGGGAGACGCCTTGGGGTTGGAAGCGGAAACATCTGGCTTGGTTTCTCAAACATCGACTGAAACAGCGCAGCGAGGAGACCCGATATTACTATCTACTCACTGCTCGGTTGATAACTTGGCGCCTAGAAATGCCATGGGTTTTCGACCTTTGAGCGAAAACTGGACTCCAATGCGACCGAAGGCAAGGCATCGCCTCCAGCGCGCATTGAGAGCCTAAAGAGTTGTGCCTCACAACCCAACCATGGCCTTCTATTTCAAAACCACTCACTCATCTGTCCGTATCCATAGACAAACGCCAGCTTTCGGGCCCTGGTCAGACTGACGTAAATAAGCGCACGCTCCTCGTTTTCCTTCTGGCGCCTGGTCACCAGATCAGATGCCTGGCTAATCACGAAGTCCAGGGGGACCAAGCCCTTATTCACCGATAGGATGAATACCGCATCAAACTCAAGCCCCTTCACCCGGTGCATGGTCGCCAGGTTGATGGCACCATCTGGAGTGGAAGCACTGTCACGATCCAGCATATGACAGCGCAGGCCACAGCTCTCGAATGTAGCTTGAATTTCCAGTAATTCCTTGCGGGTACGAGCGATCACGCAGCAATTGTCAGAGGCCAAATCATTGGCCTGAAGGTCCCCTATGACCTGTCGTACCTGCTCAGCCATACCGGCAAAACTCCTGATGACCGGACTAGGTCCGTGCATCAGCGAATGGTAATAAGCGTTGCTATCCTCGCCGCCATCAAGATCGTCCACGGACACACCCTCAAGCACACTAACCGCGACCTTTCGGGTTTCATCCGTAGTACGGTAGTTCACTTTGAGGCGGGAACTGCGACCTCGGATATCGATACCGCATTGGCCCAATATCACCTTGTTCTTGCCATAAATGCGCTGGTGCCCATCCCCGACAATGAACAAATCGTTAGAACTCGGAGGTACCAGAGCACGAATCAGCATGAATGCCTGGGTGCCCATATCCTGCGCCTCATCCACGATAACCGCGCACAGCTCCGGTCGGAGCTCAGCGCGGCCTTCAAGCAGCCGGCGCGCATCGCGATAAGCGTCATCCGGTTCCTTGAGGTAATTGCTCGACAGCAGATGTCGGTAGCGTTCAAACACAGGCCAGATATCGATACGCTGCTGCCTATTCAGTGGCGTGCCGCGACCGATACGTGAAGCGGTCTTGAACTCATCGGCAGTCATGATCGATAGGGGCTGAACCACCCTCGCCCATTCTTCCTGGAAGAACGCGAGACTCAGCTCAGAGCCTGCCGGCTTATCGGAGTAAGCCTGTTCCCAGAGCTGCCTTTCCTGCTGGGCATTCATCAACAGCCCATAGTCATAGCCCTGCTTCTTCAGGAAGCTGATCACCCAAGCATCCAGGTTGATTACCTCGATACGCTCGCGTTGTGCCGGGCTGCAAATCTTGTTCAGATTTTGCTGGATATCCGTCGCCAGGTTGCGAGTGAAGGTGGTGAACAGCACCTTATTACCTGGATTGGCCACATGCTCGGCCAGCCATTTAGCACGATGCATGGCCACTACGGTCTTACCAGTACCGGCACCGCCCAGCACTCGCACCGGGCCATTTTTCTTGCCTTCCACCAAGCGCCGCTGCGCCGGGTGCAGAAAAACCCGCCATTTCTCCAGCGACTGATTGAGCACCTCCCGCAGTGCCTCTTCATTTTCTGCCACAACAAAGCATGCGCGAGACTCGGGGCGCGCCAATGCCGTAGTGAAGTCGTCGGTATCCACTTGCTGTGTAACTACCGGAACAGCCTCGTTGAAAGCCTCCTCGAAGCTGGCGCCAGCCATCAACATGAACAAGCCATCATGTACATCTGCCGGGATCTGCTCATTTAGGCGCGCCGTCTCCAGATCAGCCTCGATCTTCATGCTACGCACGAGTGGCAAGGTCTCCTCCGGCACTCCCAACTGAATCAGCTGACGATCGCGGATGGCATCAAACAGTCCAGGCTGTGCGACCATGGCAGGCTGTTCGGGCGCCACCAACTCTTGCTCCTGGACAGTAAATACTTGCAGACTGCCTGTGTTGGGGTTGATCTCGACCTTACGACGGGCCGCCCAAAAGTAAGCCTGCTCGTGGTGGTCTATGTAGAGCATCAGATATAAGTTCTGTTTCTCCACTGTCGCCAGGATGATTCGAACATCTTGGTTCACCCGGATCGAACGCAGTTTGTCATCCCTGAAAGCTGTCAGCTTTTCGTAGTGCAGACCGCCATGCTGCGGATCCTGCTGGAACAGCATGACCGCCTTGTTAGCCTGAGCTTGCTCGTTCGGCGTGAGCTTCAACAGGCTGTCAAAATATTTGTCCGAAAACGCAACACTAACCATTTCAGGCTCCTGAATTCAATTGGGTGATGGCCTTAACCAGATCCTCGGCGCTGGAAACGATGATCCAGCCTGCTTTCTGCAAATACGCCATCGCCGCCTGCTGGTCTTCCAAATGCTCAAGCAGCAGAGCAATTTTCTGCTCGGGTAAGAGCAGCTCTGCTTCACCGACCACCTCACCCTGCTCATCCATAACCGCATCGCCGACAACAGCAGACATAGGCCAAGCAATCTGATGCTCACCCAAGGCGGTGGCTACGTTCTCATCGAGCAGCTGGAACCAGTTGGGCAACTGGCGTGCTTCCACCGACTCTTCCGCCACCGCGCCAACCAACGGCCAGAGCAAGCCTGCAGCTGTCCCATCGTGCTTGGACTGAGGTGTCCAGGCATAAAACAGCGGCAGGAACTGCAGAAAATTCACCGCAGCCCAGAATCTCTGCCATTGATAGCGAGCAGCCTCTTCACTGCCTTGCTTCAAGTCATAGCAAAATGACACTAAGGCTTGGTTCAGATCAAACTGTCTGACCAAATCCGCACCGGCAATCAAGCCCAAGCTGATCAGCGCAGCCCCTTGCGCATCCTTGACTTCCACCGCCCCCGCGAGAGCTATCGGTTCTGGTTGCTGATCGGTAAAGCTGACCGGCAAGCCATGGAGACTTTGCAAAAGCTTCGCCCGAACTTCGGCGTCGGCCAACGAAGCAGCCGGCAAGCATTGCAGAATGAAAAATAACGCTTGCTCCGACAACGCTTGCGGATTCTGATCGGCAAGAAAGTGCATGAGTAAGTCGAAGGTGGGCATGCTTAGGTGTTGAGCCGTATTGGCTGTCCCTGCCAATTTTGCCAGCCCCGCGATCGCCTGATGATGCTGCGCTGGTGAAGTCATACCGGTTAGTAATGGCACATCCGAGGCTTTATCACCGATCACCTTGTTAACGTCATACCAGTTCAACGTCCATACCACGAAACCGGCATGCATCAAGCTTTGTCGCTTGATCAAGTCCTCGCTACTTTTCTGTCCGTGAAATTGGTAGCCATCAAGGAAGATCGCAACTGGCTTGAAACCAGCCGATGCAGGCCAAAGCACGAAATCCGGTCGACTGGCAAACTGGACACTCTCAGCCTTGCCCAGATCAACCTGGGGCTCCACTTCATAGGCCTGCTCGCCGATCGTTAGCCGGTAACCGGTCTTACCGTGAATGATGTCAGCCGATACCCTGACCTTCTGACCGCTGACGCAATCCATACCACTGAATCGCGCAAGCGCCTCGGGGAAACGTGCTTCCAACTCACTCTCCACCCATGGATTACCGGAGAGGGAACTTAGGGACTCACTGTTCTGCACCCACTCATGCTCACCTTCGACAATGTCCTTGAGCATTTCCAAGGCTATCGCCTTACTGGTGCTCTCCATGCCATAGGCATTGCGGTACTCCAGCAGGCAGCGATAACAACCATCCATCGTGTGCTCGTAGCAATCACACGTCTCCATGACATCGTAAGCCATCCGGAACACAGCCTGCATGTTCTCAGCCCGGCTCAGTAGCTCATGCAGATACCCAGTCCCGCCGGGCACGGAGTCGTACAACACAATAAAATGTCGACGTTCGTCTGTTTCCCCTATCGGCTCGCTCTGGTGGGCTACTCGCAGATGGTCAACTTTTCCGCCAAACCGTCGTTTGAGTCCCAACTGCAGGGCCGCAACAAAGGAGTTAATCTGCTCTTCAGTCCCCCCCGTTGCCAGTCTTGGCAACAGAATACGTAGGGCTTCCGAGGTAAATTGGCGGTACAGATACAGGCAGTTGTCCAGTCCAAAGTCGTCACCGCCATTGACAAGCTTTTTCACGCCCTTGGCATAGCTACAGCTCTTCAGATGAACCGGCTCGCCCTTGCCTGCCATCACCTTACGGCTCTGCACCGAGCCACACTCGCGACAAACGGCAAAACCGGATCGCTGCAACTGCTCGCCAGCCACCTGGAACATCATCTCCTCGCCGTCACGGCGACCGAAGTTCACCTCAAGGAAAGTCGCCGAGCGGATAAACTCGAAACCAAACGGACGATCCTTATCATCCAAAACCCAAGTGATATGGATATCTGCAGGCTTAAAATCGATCAGCATCTGCTTACTAAAAAATACCGGCTCCCGATCATCCGAGTGGTCGTTCAACAGCGCATCGCGTGCGTTAGTAAACGCATACACCTGAGTCATCCTCAGCATCTTGGTACGAGCGCTTGAATCCCCCCACTGACTGGTATGGCAACGCGGGCAGATCTTTTCGCTGAAGCCTGCAGTGGGGTTGTCCGCAGCCGCGGAGTAATGGCATCGCGGGCAGAATCTCCAGTCCTGAATATTGCGCCCTTTGGCGGTTTCCACTCGGGATATCTTCACCCTGCGGTTCCCGGCATAGAACACCGATTCAGGCGCCAATTCCGTCAGCGCTGCCTGTGCCGGTCGCTGGTATTCGTACTCGCGCTTGATCAGCTCGCGCTCAGCCCCATCACCAGAAGTCGCTTTTTCTGATCGGAAGATAACCGAATGCAAGGTTGCTCCTTCCTCTGGGAAGGCGTAGTTGGGGAGTAAGCCTTCATCTGTCAGGAAATTGAGCGTTTCGCGCCGGTTCATCACATAGCGCAAACGATTGAAACCCTCACGCTCTCGCTCAAGCTCAGCGAGTTCGTCACGGGTATGCTCGTCCTGTGGTGCCTTGGCTAGCTTATCGATCTGCTTTTTCAGATCCGCACTGCGCGCAGCCATATTTGCCCGCTCATCAGCAACCACCTTGAGCCGCCCAAGCACATACAACTGCAAATGGTCATCCAGATGCTGCGGTCCGCCAAACAAGAACTGGCGCAGCAACTCAAGATCATCACCACTGAGCTCTCTGGCTACATAAGCACTGAAGCCATCCCAAATTTCCTGCATATTGTGTTTAAGGAAATTCAGCAGGGTATAGGGGAAGCGGTCTTCTTGGACCTTTTCCACCGCATCCAGCACCGGTTGCATATTCGAAGGCACTAGGTTGTCGCCCCTGGATTCTCTGGTCCAGCAGTCCATGGCATATGCCAGCAATTGCCTACGCAACACATACCGCGCTTTGAGAAAAACCGCTGGGGGCTCCACCGGGGTATCCAGCATGCGGCTCGGGTCGGCGTAGAACACCAGGTCATGGGGCCGACCGTTGGCCACGGTCAGGACGAAGGAGTTGCCATCACGCCGCCCACCTCGCCCAACGCGCTGCAGGTAGTTCGCCTGTGCCGGTGGCACGGAGCAAAGCAGCACGCTGGACAGGTTGCCAATGTCGATACCCATTTCCAGGGTCGGCGTAGCAGAGAGCAGGTTGTATTCCCACGGTTTGCCACCCTCACGCATAAAACTGTTCTCGACGCGGATCCGCTCCGGCGTGGATAGCAGCCCGGTATGCTCATGAGCTATCACCCGGTGAATGACGCCATGGCGGAACAAGTTGCGATACAGCGAGTCCCGTGGGGGTACAACTTGCAAGTATTGCAGATCCGGGTGTGCCGCGTTCAACAGCGGCATGCCTAGCCAAGCCTTGGCATGGCTTGCCGGCAACAGCAGAGAACGATGGCCCGGGCACTCTACGTTATGCACTTCCGAGGTGACTTGCAGCACTTCAGGCACCACCGCCCACAACTGAACACCACGCTCACTCAGCTCCTCTTTAAGCAGCCCAGTCGAACAAAGAGCCTTGAACGACGCCCCCAACACCGACTCCAACTGTTTTCGATCGACCAACTCTCCCGGATTCAGACAAGCCAGCCAACGCTGGTACCAGGTAGCGCCCTGACTTCCAGAAAGCACTTCAAAGCCATCACCATTACTCGCTGCCGGATAACGTGGACGAGCGGCAGACGGACCGCTGGCCGGCGCGTAATCAAGGAGGTTCAGCAGATAAGACTTCCCAGAATTCCAGCGGTAGCTCGCGAGGTCCTCTAACGCGAATGCACCCAGATACACCAGATGCAGCATCAGACCCTGCATATACTGCTGGGCTGCCTCAGAATCAATCCGATAACCGAGCGTATTGTTTACCTCAGTCGCCCAACGTTTCGCAGCCTGCTGCACCTTATCCAGCGGCCACTCTAGCGCTGCAATGCCTAAGCGATTTAACGAGCGACCTACCTGCGCACGCCAACCCAGATCCTCCAGCACCTGCCAGAGCATGCGATTACGGATGATCTTCAAATGCCGGGCCGGATTGCGCACCTCACCGGACTGCTCAAAATATTCAAAGTCCCCATCAAAACGCTTATCCGGCGGCATGAACTCACGCAGGTAATACGGCAGCGTCAAATGCCCATGCCGACCTTCATGCTCTAGCCAATAACGCTCAAACAATTCCGGTATCTGCAACAGCGGCACCGGACCGGTCTGATTTTCCAGCAGCTGAGTCAAGGCCATTCGAACGTTGTTCTGCCAGGTACGGGCGGCAAAGAAACCGGCGCGATGTGCTGCATCCTGCACCGAATCACTAAAGGTCAGCAGTTTTCGGTCATCGTTATCGCGACTGCTGAATAGCTGATGAATAGCCACCGCGCTCAGACTCGCGGCTCGCGCACCGAACACCACCAGGGATGCTTTTGCGGAGCAGTACGGGCAGTTGTGCTGATGTACAACCCGGTTTACCTGGCCGACACGCTCCTCCTTGAGCAAATCTGGGCGACTGACACGCACCAGCGCTTCATTCCCAGCCTGGCATGCCTTGCACCCACCGCTATGTTCCAGCCCTGCGGTAAAGCCGCACTCACGGCAAACCCGGAAGTGGGTCAACCTTGGGCCGCTCATCTGCTTATCACCACTAGGCTGCCAAGGCATCAACAACCCGGTTTCCTGGTGATTGCTGAAGAACGCCGAGTAAATATTGGCCAGATCCAATTCGATCTGCTGATTGACCGGTTGGGCCACCTCCATCCGCGTCAACCAGGCCGTACCGTGACACTCACGACACTGCACGAGTGGCAACCGAATCTGCTGCTTGTCCCTGGCCGGCGGGTCATCACCGAACGCCAGCAAGGGCGGCAAGCGCTTGATACTGTCGGTCTCCTCGATCTCAAGATCATCTGCGGGAACAGGCTCACGCAAGGTACCGACAATTCGTCGCAGCTCTCGTGCCCACAGTTGCAGGCGCAGCTGCATCAGGGGCAGCTTCGTTTCCGCCCTTGCATGAGCTGCCAATGACAAAAGAGCAATCAGTGCCTGTTCCGGCTGACGTTGAAAACGCTTTGGAATCTGAGCGGCCAGACGATTCGCCAACTCTCTGAAGGTTGGAGTATTGTCACCCTGCCGCAGATGTCGCAATAAATTGGCCAGTTGCCCGTGCTGCTTCAGCTCCTTACCAAGCGCTATACGCCCTGGTATTTCCTGTAGATCCATCTCTGGCTGTTTGCTGAAGTACAACTCGTAAGCGACCAGCAAATACTCGTTCAAGCCCTGGCGCAGCGCGATCTGCAGGGTCTCTGGACCAATGTCCGGGTTCAGGTTGAGGAACGATAGCGTGTCGATGAATTCATCCGGCGACTGACGCTGCTCAGTGATCACCGCCTCCCGTGGGAAGGGAGCGGAAAATATATCGCTGGCATACTGAAGCAGCCCCACCACACTGTCTTCACCTCCCAATGTCGCCGAGGTACCCACGCAGATCAGGCGCTCCGGCGCCAGATCAAAGCGGGCACGTAAGCGGCGGATCAGGAGCGACAGATCCGTACCTTGGGCGCCATCAAAGGTATGCAGCTCATCCACTACCAGATAACGGAGGGTGTCGGGCCCATTGTTCACCCACAGTTTCTGGTCCTGCGGGCGCATCAATAGGTAGTCGAGCATCTTGTAGTTGGTAAGCAGCACGTCGGGCGGATTCTGGCGCAGGGTTTCCTTATCCGTGATTACCTGGTCCGGTCCCATAGCCTTGACGCCCTGGCCATCACCGCCGACAAACAACCCAACACGCAGTCCCTTCAGTGACGGTTGATTATAAATTTCTTTGGCAAAACGCTTGGCCTGATCCGTCGCCAAAGCGTTCATCGGGTAAATGACAATGGCCTTAATCCCGGGCTTGCCAGCCTTCTGGCAGAAATCCAGCACCGGGTACATAAAGCACTCGGTCTTACCCGAACCAGTACCCGTCGCCACCAGTGTATTGGCTGCTTTGCCATTCGCCGCAAGGCGCCGCCAAGCCTGCTCCTGGTGAGCATGAGGAGGGAATTCAGTCTTAAATCCAGAAAAGAAATCGCAGCCTGACTGACCACTCAGAAATGGCAAACCAACGGTAACGTAAGGCCCTTTGATGAAAGCCTCGCCGTCCTGCTGCTCCTCAACCAGACGGCGGAACTCCCCCCGGAATGGTGCGGTTTCAGTCTCGAAACCAGTAATGATAAATTCGCGTAGTGCAGCGGATACTTCGCTGGCCAACAAGCCGGGAATCATGAAACGTCCTTATCATCTGGGACAGAGCAAATGCCCTGCTGAAGGTACCTTGCAGTGCGCTGAGCCGCGCAGCCAGACCCCTAATATAAAAATTTTACCTTAGGCAAACCAACACATCTCCGCTCATGCGCCTGCACCGCTTGGCGCGTGATTACACGCATCCAGCGCTCTCCTCAAAAATTGCCCAAGCCACCCGGTAGTCTTCTTCCCGATCAGGTTTAAAGAACGGGGCGTGGTAAGTGATGGTGGTTTCCCAGGGACCACCAGGCCGGGTGTCGTCCTGATAGGTTTTGCGTACAACGCCTTGGGTCAAGTGCTGGATATCTTCCCAGCCGAGGGCGATGTCGTGAGCATTGAAGGCCGGGGACTCGACCGAGTAGTGGGTGCCTTCGACCAAGTCACTTTTACGGGATTTTCTAGGCAAGCCGACACCGACCAGCCCTTTGCTGGGCGTGAAGACGATGCGGCCGGTCTGGTCATACCAGGTATCGGCTTCGTACTGGCGCATGACCGGGAACTGCACCCGGTAGATGGTGAGCAGTTCTTCCAGGGTCAGGCTGAGCGCCTGGGCGACAAGAACATCGATTTCGACCAATGCCTGACGGCGGGCGTAGTCAGTGCGCAGCGCGTCATGGCGCTGCCACTCGGGGGTGAGTTTGGCGAAGAAATCCTGCGGCAGCGCGGTGAAGGGCTCGCGAATGGCCCAGCATTGCTGGCGGAAACCGCCTTGCCAGTTGGACTTCCAGAGGTCGGCGTAGTGGTTGGTGACACAATGAAGCGAGAGAACACGAGAGGCAATCGAAGGTAGCAGTTCCACCAGAGGCAGCGCAGCCCATGTCGCCATCAAATTACTTCGGCCAGTGGACTTCACATAAAAATCACCGAGAATTGAAATGGTTGTCGCGGCCTGACGAAGCAGTAAATCCTGCGATTTAAAACTGGTCGTTTGAACACCATGGATGTGTGCCGCTCCAGGCATCACGACCATGGAAATCATGGTTCGCTCACCGGACTGAGACAGCATTCCACGATAAGCCAAACGATAATACTCCGTCACCAACCGCTCCCTATGCTCACCCTCCTCAACCCAATTTACGCGCGGGGTGCGGTCGCGATAGGTGGCGGAGTCACAGGCGGGTAGGTAGTTGGTACGCGGCAAGTAGTCATCAGGCAGAGTTACCAGATCGAGCTTGTCGTAGGCCTTGTTGGTGTCGCACACCGCCCGAGGGGTGTTGTAAAACGGGTTGCCGACGAAGAAATGGGGGCCGGAAAGTATCCATTGCTCTGGGTTTTCTGGGAACTGAGTATCGCGCTTAATAGTGCCGTCACGCTGGGCGTAAGTTTCATCGAACATCACAGTGGAAAAATATTGCCCTTTCAGATCCCCCAGGCGTCTGGGCTGGGCGGCAAATTTTTCCAGTACGTTGATGAGCTGCAGGGCATGCAGGGCTGGCAGACGAGCCTCCAGGGCATCGGTGCCGGCATCGTCGTAGAGCTGGGCGAACAAGGCCAGTTCATGCTGGCCAACTTCAATAATGCGATCGCGGTGGCCATCGAGGTTCCACTTCACTTTTACCCGGCCATCGGGCAGCTCCATTTCCTCCTTGATTCCGGGCACCTGGCCATTGCCATCGTGCGCAAACGATTGGTCAATTGTACCGGGTACAAACAGATTGGAGACGTGCTTGAGGCTCGGCTCACCGATCGGGCCATGAATATTGATGCTGAAAAGCGTCTGGTTGTGCACCTCGGCAAATAACCTGGTTTCGTTGATGAACTGGAAGTGCGCACGCAAACGAGGATAGAGCTCCCGCCGGAACAACCCACCCTTGGGATCGTCGTAAATGCCCTCCGGATGCAAAAAGCCACACACACCCTGCTCATTGGCATTGGCCCAGGCCCGAGGCAGGAAGCATTTGTACAGATTGGTTTGAATGCCCTTGAGCTGCGGATAGTTCTGGGTGGCGTTCAGAAACGCCTGTGAGCCTTCCGCTTCCGCCAGCTCGTCAAACCAGGCCTGTTGCAATTGGGGGCTGCGCTTGAAGGCGGCTTCGCGCTGGTCGGTAAGCTGCTGTGCGCTGAGTTTGTGCAGCACAAAGGCCGGGTTGTAATCGCCGAGAATCCCGCCTTCCTGCCATTCCACCTTGCGCCAGGGTGGATTACCCAGAGTGATATCGAAGCCACCGCGCTTGGCGTAGATGTCGGCAAAAGCCAGTTCCCAGTGGAAGAAGCGGAAGTGTTCACCCAGCTCGTTGGCGATGGCCAGGGTCTTAAAAAATGGATTCTTGAACAGCTTTTCCAGGTTGAGCTCGCCTTGCTGGGTACTGACGTCGCGGACAGCCTGGGTTTCGGCGCGTAGGGTTTGTTGGGGCTCGTCGGCGGCGAAAAGGTCCTCGATGGGTTTGGCGAACAGATCATTTCCTTCCGCTGGCTCAGCACTGAACAAGCCATCTTGCGTCGGGGCAAACTCGAAGGTGCCAGCGCTGTTAAGGATGGTGTTGAGGTCGAACAGCCATTTTTGTCGGTCAGGCAGTTGCTCTGCCTTATCTAGCGGCCAGAACCAAAGGGCGCACCAGTAGTCCATGGCCAGTTTCAAGCGGCGGTAGGGCGAGGCGAGGCGGGCATTTGTATTGAAGATGCCAGTGGTGTGCAACTGGTCTTTTTCTTTGGTGCTGGTGTGGTGTTCGGCCATACCCTGCTGGCCCCACAAGGGGTAGCTGTCTTCGGTGCGCCGGCGGTGCAGCTCCAGCATCTGGGTGTGTTCGCGCCACAGGCGATCGACTGCATCACTGAGCGTTTGCAAGGTGCGAATTTCCTGCGCTTCGAACGGAGCACAGAAAGCTTTTTTCCAGTCTTTGATTGCCTTGAAGGCATCCGGACGCAGCTGTTTGGCCACGCTATCGTTGGAGTCGACCATGCCAGGGTCGGGCAGCAGGAAGTGGTAAATCTCCCCTTCTTTTCGCCCTCCCTCGCCTGCCTGCTCCAGCAAGCTAACGGGGTTGAGCCGGCGAGGGGCATGGTTGTACCAGAGTCCGTCCTTGGCTTGTTTCTTGAGTGTGCTGGCGGGGTAGACCTCGCGGCGAGCACCAATCAAGCTATTGCCGGTGAACAGCTGGTAGCCGAACCAGGGTACGTTGTGGCCACCGCTAAGGGCGTTAAGCCAGAGGGAGACTTCCGCCAGTTCAACAGCGATAGGGTTGAGGTCAACACCGAACACGTTGTGGTCGGCGATGTGCATTTTTACCCGCTGCAGTTCGTGCTGGTAGTCCTCGTGGGGAATCCGCTGGCCCAGTTCCTGTTGTTTGCGCGTGAGGTAGGCCTCTGCGAGCTGGTTGACGGCCTCGTTCAAGAAGGCCGCACTGCCCATAGCAGGTTCGCATACCGTCAGGTTGAGGATGTCGTCGGCGGTGACGTCGCTTGTCAGGCGCTCCTTGAGGGTGTACTTCACCAGGCTTTTGGTGAGCACTTCCGGGGTGTAGTAGCTAGCGGATTTTTCCCGATCGCGCCCGGCCATCCGGTAGATGAATTTGTCTTTGGGGTGGACACGCAGCTTTTTCTTTTTGTCCTCGATGTCGTAAACCCATTCGCTGTCCTCGTCGAATTCGTTCAGCTGACTTCGCGTGACGAAGAAGCCGGTTTCCAGTTCATCGGGGTTGATGTTTTGACCTTTGGCGGCGACTTCGTAGAGGGCCTCGGTAGCGAAGAAACCACGGTAACTGAGTAGCGCTTCATACACGGCACCGAGCTGGTTGATACCGAGCTGGGTGTAGCTGACACGACCACGACGCTTACGGCCCTTCTGAGGCCGGGTCAAGGACATGCTCTGGATCACTCGCTGCAGGGTTTCGTTGCTGAAGGTGACGCGATTGAGCAGCGGAGTGTTAGCCGGGTCAAACAGGTGGCTGTCCAGGCCCTGCAGGGTGAAGCCGTTGGCGGTGCTTTCGTGCAACTGGTCGAGTTGGCGGTTGAGCTGGTGGCCGTTGTAGATCAGGCCGAACATGCGCTGCAGGCTGTGGTGAAAATAGTGACCGCGACGGCTTTCTTCGGTGGTCAAGCGAACACTTTCCAGATCGCGCAGGCTTTCCAAACTGTAGCCTTGCCGCCAGGCATCGTGCTGGTGCGGCAGGTAGCCGAGCTCTGGCCGAGCTTCGATATAGAACAGGAAAAGGATGCGGTACATGGTGCGCAGGCATTCGCTGGACAACTGGTCGGGGTCCAGCGCATTGCTGCCACTGTAGATGCCCTCTTTGCGGTCTCGGGCCTGCTCGACCAGTTGCGCGGCCGCTTCGTTACCGAGCAACTCAATAGCGTGGCGCAGGGCATATTTCAGATCATCGGAGACGGCAAAGGCGTGTTTGTGACTGTTTTCATCCAGGCTGTCGAGTCGACTCTGGCCATCATCCGGCACCAGGCTTTCTCGGTGCAGCAGTACCGCGGTGGCCTTGAGGGTGCGGTCGTCTCGACGTCCGAGAATCTCTTCCCAGTCAAAACGCAGCATGCGATTCTGCGACCACTTGTAGCGGTCAATCAGAATGCCCTGGCGGTCGCTGAGCAGCAGTACCCAACGCGGCGGCTGCTCGTTAAACGGGCTGGATTGGCGAAACACCACTTCATTGAGGATGCGGTACCAGTCGGTATTGCTCAATTTGTCGTGGTGCGGACCAGAGCCGAAGAACTGGTCACGGTGCAGTTGCAGCGACAGCGGATCTTCGCCCTCGCTATTAGCATCCAGTGCACCCAACACCCATAGCTGGTCACCCAGCACACTGAGCACTGGCAGCTCCATATTGGCGGCAACCTCACGGTTGCCGGGCTGGTAGGGAATACCCAGCGCAACAAGCAGGTCGCGGTAGAACTCGCGTTGCAGACGGATGCGCTCACTGGCGCTGCGTTCAGTCTTGAGCTTTTGGCGCAGGGCAAAATAGCCCTGATTCAGGTTGCGCAGAGCGCGCTGCGGGGTGACGAAACCTTCGCCCTGCTCTTCCCGGATTTCCCACTCTTTGATGGTGTCAGCCAGGTCGCCCTGGAATACCTCTGCAAGGTAATGGGCGCTAAAAAACTCGTTATCGTTGCTCAACCCGATAAAGGTGGCCACGCTGTCCTGTAACGACATCTAACTTTTACTCCTTTGCCTGAGCCCGACTGCTCAGTCTGTGACCCGGGTAAATACGGCAAGAATTTGAATAAATGGCACAGGTTCTATGGTGTGAGTGTCCTGCACCCAGGTCTGGTAGTCGGCAAACACCTTTTCAATCCGGTTCAGACGCTCTTCTTTGCGAGCGGCCTTGAAATGCTCCGCCTGACTGGAACCTTCCAGTTGCAGATCGAGCTGCAGGACCTGACGCCCCTTAAGCGCCTTGAGCTCGGCCAGCTGACGCTCCAGCTGCGGTCGGTGTGCGGCGATGTAATCCTGTTGCAGTTGCTGCATCTGCTTGCGCGCAGCGGTAATCACTGCCGGCCGCAGACGTTCTAGCTGAACGATAGCCAGCGGCTGAGCGCGGTTAGGCAAGCGGTTGTCCAGCTGCAGGCGCTGCAACCACGCTTCGGCAGGTTCAATGCCCGTGACCGCGTCGTTACGGATCCTGATGGCGAACCACTTCCAGATCACTGGGTGTGCCTTGCGGTTGGGAATCAGGCCACTGACCAGGAACACACTCTCGTCGGGTTGCATTAGCTGGGTGACCCGGTCGATATCCGGCAGCGCTAGTACCGGCGCACTGTGCCGAGCCACTTGGGCCAGCAGCTTGTCTTGCAGCCATTGGATCGCCGGATGTTGGGGCCAGAGGTAGTGCAGCTTGGGCCAGGCGTTCTCGTCCTGACGACTACGGCGAATTTCTTCGGCAAAACGCTGCTTGTCAGCGGTAAGTACCAGGCTGCCATCTTCCGGGCGGATCTCCGGGGGTAGGAAGCGGAAACGGTAGTCCAGGTCGTCCGGAGGCGTCAGGGTGATGGTTTGACGCTCATTGTTGGCCGTGAAGTTGACCTGGCGGCGCTCACGGTTGATGGCTTCCAGCGCCTGACGAGCGAACTCATAGTCACTGGGGAACAAGCTGAAGCCGTCGACGGTGAACTGCTCTACCTGCTCAGGAGTTTTTGGCTGCACGGCCTCGGGGTTGAGAAACAGCGCAAGCAGATCGTCGCCTTCATTACTGTCATCGGCTTGGTATTGCTGATCAAACGATTGTGCGTCGGTGCCGGTGGCCATGGCCTGCATGGTCAACGCTTCTTCAGCGTCCGCATCGTGGACCTTCATGAAAGTGGCTGGATCACCGATGTTACGGTAGGCCTGATCGTCCTTCTCCTTGAGGATTTCCAGTATGCGCTGGTCGCCCTTGACCGTCGGGTTGCTACTCTGGGCAATCAGGTAGGTGATGATCGGCGTCTGTTTTTGGCCGTAGCGGTCAACCCGACCGTTGCGCTGCTGGAATACCATCAGCGACCAGGGCAGATCAAAATGCACCAGACGATGAGACAGGTAGTGCAGGTTGATACCCTCACTAGCCACGTCCGAACACAGCAATACACGCAGCTTGCTTTCCGGCTTGCCGAAGGCTTCGACGATGGATTGCTGTTCTATGTCGCTCATGCCGCCATGCAGTATCTGGATGGCATCGTCCTTAAGCTTCAGATCCTGCTGCAATTGGGCCTGCAGCCAGTTGAGCGTTTCGATACGTTCACTGAAGATCACCAAGCGGTCGTCAGTGTCGCTCTTCTTCCAGCCAAAGTCCTTGCTGTTCAGCAGGCCGAGAAATTCCCGATATTTGTTGAAGCTGGTCGGGGTGATGTTGCGCAAGGCATGCTGAAGGTAGTGGAGCGCTTCAATTTCAGCCTGCTCGTCGGTGCTGGCACCCTTACCCTGCAACTTGGCAATGCGTTGCTTGACCGATATCTCGGCGGCAGCCGGCGAGCTAAACATGGCTTTCTGCAGGCCGATACGCACTAACTGGCCGTTGCTAGTCGCACTATGCTCGCCACGGTAGGTGAAGGGCACATCAAGCAGGGCTTGGTAAGCACCCTCCTCCTCCAGCGAGGCATACAGGTAGATGTCCTTGACTACCCGCTCCTTGAACTCCTGCTTTACCTGGTCGCGGATGTCCTTCTTGAAGCGCCGGATGACCAGCCCCTTATCGCGGAAGTCCTCCTTGGCGTAGTCGTCCGGATCGGAAATAGCAGTCGGGTCAAGCATGTTCATCAGGCTGGCGAAGCTGCGCGCCTTGCCGTCATGCGGCGTGGCCGAGAGCATGATCAGCGTATCGGAGCGGCCAGCCAGCAGTTGCGCGAGCTTGGCACGCTGCGAGCCACTGCTGCGCTCGGCGACGTTATGGGCCTCGTCGATGACAATAATGTCCCAGTAGGCCTCTTCCAGATGGCGGCGATACTCGTTGTCCTGCTTCAGCGTGTCGATAGAGATGATCGACTTATCGTAGTAGTAGAAAGGGTTGTGATTACCCGGTATGTGATTGCGCACACGCTGCAGGCCGGCGGAGTCCAGCCGAGTCAGCGGGATAGTGAATCGGTTCCACATCTCCTTCTGGAACTGGGTCATCATGCTTTTCAGCGTCAGCACCAGAATGCGCTTGCCGCGGCCCCGGCGGATCAGCTCCGTCATCAGGATGCCGGCTTCCAGGGTTTTCCCCAGGCCCACCGAGTCGGCAATAAGGATCCTCTGGCGATTCTGCTTAAGCGCCTGCAGCGCTGGGTCGAGCTGGTAAGGCACTGTATCCATCGCTGCGCGATGGCCCAGATGAATCTTGCCATCTGCTGGAGTGATCTGCCGCAGCTGGGTTTCGATGAACAGACGGCTCTTCTCGAAGCCTGGAGTGGTGTCCTGCTCGAAGCGGGTATCTGCCGGATCCAGAATACGGATCACGTCAGCCTGCTCCTCTAGCCGAGAGAGAAACTGCGCACTCTTGCCATTGACCAGCTCGGATAACCCATCGACGGTGAGGATGTAACCACCGTCATCGCAGGGATCAGCTCGGCGCACTACCCATTCGCAGTCACGGATAACGACGCGAGCGCCTGGAGCATAAAGACTTTGCATTGAAAATTCCTGTAACAGACACGACCCCGACATCCAGTGTCATGTGACGACAACGATAATGGCCGGATGATGCGACATATCCACCAGTGAGGTGAAGCCTTAACTGGATATTTAGCTGACCGGATGAAAATCATGCGGCAATGGGCGGCCAACCACCGCTCACCAGTTCCGACTGTAGTGATGCGCACTGGTGAGCGCTGCCATTTACTCCACGCTACTCAACGGCAAAACGCCTTTGGTAATGGCGCTGCATTGCCGCCAGCATCGACGCCTGATGTTCAGCCGCCCATGTATCTCCCCATTCGTCGTTCGAGTAGATCAAGTCCATTTTCAAAGAGTCTGGCCGCTTCTCAAGGGCTCGCTTATTGAGGAATCGCTGGCGCTTTTCGTTGTATGGCAGATTGCTGTACTCGGAGTTAATGCTACGCGAGACCAGCGCCAGATTGCCAAAGCGGTTCAGCCAGGTGTTGGTGACCTTATTGGTATCGGTCGCCTGTGGATTCTGCGGCGAAATATGCTCCACCGAGTTTTTGGCTGTGAAGCGGAAGTTGCCCCATGCATCATGATCACAATGCTTCTCATGCCAGAGCACGAAGTCCAGTTTGTAGAACCAGTAATGGGAAAATTCCACGCCGTAGTCGCCGGGCAGCACTGCCTCGAATTGAAGCTCGGTAGCGGTACGCCAGGGCTCGTCCATGAATCCCCGCGTGCGCACTACCAAAGGATCGCTCGTCACCTCCCCGAGGAGTTGGTTATCCAAATGGCACAGGAAGTCGTAGTAGCGCTCAACCTCTCCCACGCCGCCACGTAACGTTTGCGCGTGCTTGTGGATGAAATAGAGGAAAGGTGTCACCCAATAATGGGTGGTGATCTCCTGGGAGTGGTAGAGCATGCTCTGCAGTAACGACATGCCTTGTTTCAGATCGTTGTCACGGCTGCGACTGATGTAACGTTTATCATCATTGGCAGAGATCGAGGTGTGGCAAATTTGATGAATTTCGTCATCGCCCTGGTCGACCCATTTGATGACGTATTCATCCCAAAGCACCCGCATACGCCAGAGCAGGTCAATGAACCCTTGCGCCCTTGCGGTACGCTGCGCTGGCTCCGCCGACAGCAGTAAGTGGGCCTCGAACAAGGTAAGTAGGTTCCGATCCAGCACGCGGGGCACATCCGGCTGCCCTTGCTCTTTCAACCAGATACGCAGCACATGCAGAAGGAACAGTGGGAAGCCAATAATACTACGCGCCCATGGCGCTTCGCCTTCATCCACCGCGATGGCCGCTGAACCATTGTCAAACCTGGTAACTGCGCCGTTGACGATTTTCTCCAAAGTCAGTCGTTCAGCGGATTCCGCTTGTGCAGCCTCGGCTCTTCGCGACAGCAGCCCGTGCACAGCTGCCGCGTGCAGCAACTGCCCCTTGCTATAGAGACCACCCAGACGGTGAGCCTCCAGCTGAGTTTCCTGGCAAAGGTTACGTTCGACAAAACCACTCATGTCGGCACAGGCATTCCACAAAGCCGCGTAACGCGAACGGCTTTCTGCAGGGATGTCGCGCAATAGCCTGGCCTTGAGAATTTCGTGATGTTGGAGCTGGATGCCGCGGTTGTTGATGACTTCGAACAACTTGTTCAAGTCCATCCCCTCAGGCACCTGTGTGAGCACGAGCGAGACGTTGCGATAAACGAAGCCAGCCAGCGCCTTGAGATATTCATCATCCACAGGTCCGCCATCCGCACGCTTATAGGTCTGTTTGAAGGAAACCATCAATTGCTGAGCTTCTCTCATGCTTTGGGTATCGAGGATCTCAGGGCTCGCTCCCCCCTTGCCCGGCATCATGCTGGCAAGGAAGGCGTTCACTTGCTCGCGAATCGAGAAGTGCAAACGCGGAATCACACCGTCTTTCAGCACCACCCTGCTGAAATCCCCCATCACCTGGTTCCATATGGCGATCGTGCTGAGCATCCACAGCGTAGTAAAGCGCTGCTGCCCGTCGATCAGGTCGAAGCGGCGCAAGCCCTTAAGGCGGTCTTGCTCAGAGGTTTTTTCGACCAGCAGGGCACCACCCAGAAAGAACTGCTCATCGCGCCGATCGAAGGCATTGGCCATATCGGTCAGTAACGTCTTTATCTGATCGTCACCCCAAACGTACAAGCGCTGATAGATGGGCACGTTGAAGCACCAGGCCGCGTCGTCTTGATTAACCAGCTGTTCCAAGGTGAAGAGACGGGAATCAATACGCATGGCGATCTTCCTGGCAAGCCTTCAAGTACGTTTCGAGCCATTGCGATTTACTCGCAAGGCTCAAGCATTCGGAATCCAACTGCCCTTGATAGAACTCCAGGACTGCCCTCTTGTATCGTCCCTGCACACCCTGCCCTGTTGCTACCGTTTCGTGGGCATACGAAGACGCCACCGCTTGTTGTCGGTGCTGAAGAAAGTCCAGCACCTGCTTCGGGTGGTAACTCTGGGCAATCACATCCAACAGGTTCAGCTCCGCCAGCCTGAAGAAATTGGCCGCGGTTTCCTGCTTGACCTGTTTTTTCTCCAAGCGAATCGCACCCAGCAAAAACTCCAGGCGCAGGGCAAAGGCGGTCAGTTGTTCAACTTCGAACTGATCGACATACATCAGGCTGCACAGCATGAAGATCTCGCGCAGGTACTCTTGGTTATTGCGCAGCAGCTGTTTGTAGATCGTGCGGAACGTGCTCACCTGCAGGCATGGCGCAGGATCATTCATCAGCCGTTGCAGCAACGCTGCGTACTTGTCTGCGTAAAGAAAGAACCCAACACCTTCATGGATGGGCTGACGCAACGCCATGGGCAGGCTTGCAGGATTTTGACCGACTCGCAGCTGGCTGCCCTGCAGCACGTAATCGCCATCTCCCGCCAGAGTCATGCAGGACGCTAGCCGATTGTGCCGAGTCGCATAGAGCGGCACGCTGTCAATGCGGCTACGGCTGTCGGCGACGTGGGGCCAAGTGTCGCGCTGGAATTCTGCCAGGAGCGGTTCGTGCCTCCCCGCAGGCGTGTGCGATCCGCGCCAACGCCGCGCACGCCAGAGAAAACGATTGAATAAGTTAGGGGCAAAGTCCTGACCAGGGCTTAGCACCGCCGGGTGGCGTTGTAGACACTCCCAACGCTCCGCACAGTGCCGCTGCAGTGCTGCCTTGAGTTCGGTCTTCCCTTGCGCATAGTCGATCGCACGCAGGTGGTAGGCCTTGAGCAGGTCAGTGGCCTCCAAGCGCACCCCGCGGTTGTTCTGGGTGTCGAAAAAGGTGAAAGCGAGATCGGTGCTGTCCACTTCGATCACTGTCAGCCGTAGCCTTTCGATGATCTGCGGCGTAATCGCCTCCATTTGCTTCAATGCCTGCAACCCTTCAGCAATATGTCGCGCGGATTGGCCCGAATAGCTGAGTGCCTGCCCCACTGGCAACTTGCCGGTAGAGCGGTGGTACAACAGCGACAGCGCGGTGATGCGCTGCTGACCATCGATGATGAACCGCTTCGACTGGTTTGCGTCGCGATGCAGTAGTACCCCGCCCATGTAGTAAGGCAAGCTGGTATCCGACTGTTCTGCATATGCTGCTAGGTCACTGACCAATTGCGTCAGCTTATCTGGCCCCCAGACGAAACCACGCTGATAGCTGTCCAATGCCAATGGCCAATCGCTTGCATTGAGCAATTCGGCGAAAGGCAGAGTACTGACCCGCACAAGCGAATTCGGCTTGGCGGTCAGGAATTCCCAGCTCAATTTTCGTCCCAACGTCTACGCAGCGTCCTGATCAGTGCGTTCCCCCGCAACGCGCGACCGTCTGGCCCACAGAGCGCGACAGAACCTTCCGGCAACCCAAAGACTTCTTCGATCCTTGCCCGGATGGTGCTCACTTTTGCATCCGAGCGCGCGGCCCGATAGCGAGCCGCCTTCCGGTTGCCGATAACGACCGTCGAGTCTTCTTCCTGGTCATCCGAAGCCTCCAGGTCCTCAGCATCCCAGGCCTCTTCCGTTTCATCCTCCTCGATAGGCTCGGCATCGTCGTCGACCTCTTCAGCCTCGTCAGCTTCAGCGGTCAGGTCAGCCAGTGTCTGGGCGTGGGAGTACCAAGTGCTGGCATCCTCTTGTTCCCACACCAGGCCATCCTGAACATGGAAAGTGCGCAAGGCAGCGGAAGACGGAACGTAATCGCTGAAACGCGACTTCACGGCTGGCAACCGTTCAAAGCCGGCCCCCAAGGCACGCAGCACTTTTTCTGGACCTGCAACCAGCAAAAACTCAGACCAGCACGGCTCGCGGAAATTGACGCTGACAGTACCGTACATATAGAGAGTCGCCCGGAATGATGCGTCCTGCTCGGCTAATTGGGTGAGTACCTGCATCACCGTGCGGTAGATGCTGAAACCTGCGTCCTCGATGGACTGCGAATCGACCTCGACGGTGGGTAGCGGCGATTTACTGTTGACGAACGCGAGCTCCGTCACCGATTTCTTGATCATTGCCTTCATTCCTTGAGCGGGACCTTGGGTGGGCTTCACGACCTAATTTGCCATGATTGCAAACGTTGGGATGAGCGCACACAGCTGCGATAGCCATCCCGCGCGGAAGCCGCATGGTTGAGAAAGCATAATGCCACTATTACATGATAAGACTCTACAAGCCTCCGTCGAACCTGGCTTCAGGCTTGGGGTCACCACCTAGAACAGCAGCGTCAACCGGGATCAACTGCGTGACTGCGCCAACCTGCTAGGAAAGCTGGTACCGTTAATTATTCTGCTCATCCTGAAACACCCAGAAAACTTGTGGGGAGCGTTATCCGGGTGTTGTTCAACTAGATGACTGCGATTGAAGCAAAGGTCGGCTTACAGGCAACACAACTGCTTGCCCACAGACCAGAAATACCCTTAACAGTATTTCAATTGGCATTAAATCTTCGAATACAATCCGATTTTCAGTGATTCAATCGATATGTTACTGGCTTGATTCAGCTACCCCGAGGCTGCCGTAGGTACGGTACGGAGTCCGCAACGAACATTCACTAGGTGGTTAAAATGGTGTCCAATTAAATTAAGTGAACACCATTCCTTTCGGCGGAATGGTCGGGAAGAAGAGTCGATAGGCGCATAGCCTTGATTAGCGAGAGACTCGACAAATCACCACTTTCCCCGCGCCGCTCACCTCAATCGCGCCATAGCGTCTGCAAGCACTTGATCAGCGCTATTGGACTCACGCTCAATGTTGACCGGAGCCGCTTCCGAAGCTCGTAACTCATTACGCGCCCTCTGTGCATTCAGCACGCGACCAACACACTGAAGCGTGTCCTGATAGCCCTGCTCGATCCACGATGGAATTTTCTCGCCATCAAAACCTAACAAGTCGCGAGCCCCCGCCAAAGGCCCATTCGCACGTGCCAAACTCTTGCTCGGGCGAATCTCCAAAATGGTGGCATCAGGGAATCGCTGCCTGCTCCAGACTGATCCATCACTCAGATGCGTGACGATGACCAGGTTGCAACCCGCCTCCAACAAGGGAGTAATCGGCGTATTGCCTTGCATGGTTTGCCAACCACCCTGCCCTCCGTCTGACCAGCTTCGCCCATCATGGCGACGTGATTTGAAAAGCAACGGAAGCGCCGCCGAGGCCAGCAAGATGCGTTTCTGTTCCTCCTCATCTGCAATCGACTGGACATGGAAAAACTTTGAATGTGGCGTGTCACCAAAGCCAAGTTCAGCACAGAGAGCACGCGCTATATCCTCGAGCCCTCCCAAGCTCTCGTACAGAGAAACGTACAATGGCAGGCCGCGCTGCAGATCTTTGCTGACCAAGAACTCATCCATTAGTTGCTGCAACGGCTTGTCGTCTAGAAAACCGTCTTCCCAGCCATTCAGCCACTCGGGGAATTCGACATCAAAGCGCTGGGCTAGCCTCTTGGCGCCATGAGCTGCAGCAAGAATGGCAGGCGCGCCGTTCATGCGTAATCCTGCAGCTACCAGCAATGACACATAGCCTGGCATTTTCAAACTCAAAGGGGAGCTTTTACTCAAACGCCCCCACAATTCTTCCAGACGCTCAATGGCAACATCCAGCGAAGGCGCTGACGCGAGAATGCCCCCATTGAGTGCTCCGATACTTGCACCTGAAACAGCATCAATGCGTGTACCCAGCTCGCGCAACGCTTTCAGCACACCAACTTGGTATGCACCTTTCGCTCCTCCACCCGACAGCACCAAGCCCACTTTCAAGGATGCACTCATGCTGAAGTCTCCAAGAACAATTCATTGACCAACCCTTCAGTCATACGCCGGGCAGAACCCAGCAGAGGCACTTGGAGTGGTAACTCGTCAGGCACCTGCGAAATTGCATAGGACATTGGCGAACGATCAGGACACGACCAATCACCCAGATAAGCAAGCGTCTCTTCGCTTACATTCCACGGTACGCCAGGCGAAGGCCTCGCCAGCCAGCGATTTCGGGTAGCGATGCGCTCCCCTTGCCCCACCTGAGCGTCTCGACTCAGCTGTATGATCGCCCGGTTGGCTAGGTCCTCCAGCAGTTGCTGACGCTCAGTACCAGAAATGGTTAGGCAATGATCGCCGAATGCCCCCCAGCGCAACTCTTCCAGCACCGCATAACAGCGGCCAGTAAGACTAAGACCAGCGAACCGACCCGCGCCCCACTTGCCCATAACACTCTCGAGGTGTAACTGGGCACGTTGCGTACAATCGATTCTCGCAACATTTAGCTCTAAAGCACTGCATCGATCGCCAAGGTGCTGCGAAAGTCGCTCCAACGCATAGCGGGTATCGGCTGAATAGTTAGCGACCGTAGCTAAATCCTGCTTCATTCCACTCACCCGCATCTGCACTTGATAGATCGCGCGGTTACTCTTGGCCAACGATTGAGTCAAGTCGACCAGCCACTCCAGTGCCCCTTCGACGCCATCGGTGAGGCTTGCATTGATTTCCGCCTGGTTCTGGGCTGTTTTGCCAGTAAACCCATCGTAAAGGCGGTCGAACATCCCGGTCCGAGTCGACATATGCCTCTGGCGCTCGCGCACCACATCGATACCGTTGGCGAAGTCCACCACGAATTTTTCCGGCAGGCAGGTAAACAGACGGCTCATTTCGCCAATCAACTCATCGTTTTGCGCTTCGCTCATGCTGGCACCCCAGCCGGGCTCACATCTCGCAGCAGCTCCTCGCTGTCGCGCTTGATGGGCATGACCTCGCGTTTGTAACTAGAAAGCAAACCAGCCAATGCAATTTGCTCGTCCTGGCTGCGTTCCTGATCGCGAATACTCTGTTGCAAGTCGCTTCGAATGCTTTCGATGCTGCCTTTTAGTTGCTCGAAGAAGGTGTGAAGCCCTTCATTGAGCGGCTGAGCGATGGTGTCCGCAGCGGAGGCTTCCAGGTCTTTGAACAGCTGTTCGATCGATGCGTCGATGGCTTTGCGGACCTTGTTGATATCGACTGCGTAATAGCCCTGCTTGACCGTGTACTCTTCCCAGCCCCAGTCAGAGGTACCGAACCAGCTACAAATGGTGCCCCATGCACCTTTGCTGCGGCGAGAGCGCGTGACGTTACGGTGCTTGCTATCCACCGAATCACGCAGAATCTCGCCAGCGGTGTACTTGAGAGTCAGCGGGGTCGTGTCCGGGATTTTCACATCGATGGCAAAACCGCTGCGATTGAGCCGCTCATTCAGGCCTGCGATAAGTTTGTTGGCTTCGGCTTCGATATCAACTGCGAAAGTGATGCGGAAATCCTTGAGGATTTCACCCATACGCCTTACCAGTTCGACTTCACCATCGCTAATGATGCTGTGCACCCCATCTTCGATTTTTTTCAGCAGCGCTTCTGCCTCAGACTGCTTATCGAAATTGATTACTGGGCTTTCTTCGTCGAATTCAAAATCGAAACCGTTGCGCGCGCGACGAGCCTGTTCGCCACCCAACCAAGTGCTAAAGGCTCCCTTGAGGAGCCCTGCCATGGTCGGTGCGAGCTGCTCTTGCATTCTGGCGACGGCTTGTTGCTGCTCTTGCCGCTTTCCCGCTTTGAATCCTTCGCCGACCTCATGCTTGATAGCCTCCGCCAATTCGGTGAAGGTCATGCTCATCTCGCACTTGATTTCCGCCAGCGCGTTCTGCGAAGACTCCTCGCTGTCCTGTTCCAGGCGATCAATCATTGCAATGTCATGGCGCAGCGACCCAATCTGCTCCTGAAGTTCTTCGGCGCTCTTGGCCAGCGCGGTATCACGCACTTCCAGGAAGCGTGCAAGGCGGGTCGCCGTGTCAACCAGTTTCGACGCAGCAGAGGACAACGCCATGACGGCTGCCTGCCGGTGGGCCTTGAAGATCACTTTCTCCAGCGGCTCGGCGAAATTTGATTTTTTCCAAAGGTGACTGGCACCGCGCTGGACAAGTTCGGTGTCTTGCAAGGCGTCTTCCCATTCCATGCCCAGCACCAACTGGCCGAAGTCTTCGACCCAGGCATTTTGGCCTCTCTTGGCCTCAGGAAGCTTGCCGTGGTTGGCAATTTCCTGTTGAGCACGGCTGGCCAAATATCCCCAGCGCGAAGAGACTGGATAGACATCTGCTGCATCGAGCCTGCGATTCATCAACGACTCGGCCACGAAGGTACGTGTTTGGTCAGCACTGTCGCCGTTGCGGTCCCTTTGGTCGAACTTGTTCACCAATGCAAACAGTCGCCCTTCGGCAATATCGGCAATCTCATCCAGCTCCTTTCGCACCTGCTCATCGGCGTCAGACTTGAGCTGTGTGAAGTCCATGACAGCCAGCACAGCCGAAGCCTTCTTCAACTGTTCCTTGAGCATTTTGCGAAGATGCTGCTGGCCCGCCTCATTGGGGCCGGGTGTATCAAGCAATGCCAATTTACCCTGACCCGCCGCCTGGCCGAGATGAGAAAATTCGATGCGGATGACAGGGTAATCGTCGATACTGGAGTAGCTGCCAAAGGGGAAGTCCACCCCCAGAAACGCCGCAAGCCGTACCAAATCGTTCAGGCTTTTGAGGAACCAGAAGATATTTTCCGACCCCTCATATAGCGCTTTGAAACTTCCCCGCTGATCAATCAGCTTCAGCAGGTCAAGCATGTCATCGGTACGCTCCAGATTCTGCAGCGCCGCGTCACCTCGGTCAGATGAGATTACTTTGCCAAGCTGCACAATGAGGTCGTTGATCGGCTTGCAGTTTTTCAGCTCCAACACTGGCTCGACTTGGCCAGGGGTGTGCTCGATCAAAGTCGGCAACGCAGTCATTGGCCGGTTGCGGTTAGGCAGCACTTCATGTCCAACGATGGCATTGATTGTGGTCGATTTACCGGCCTTCATGGTGCCGACCACGGCCAGGACCATCTTCAATTCGCCGACTTTGACCAGCTCGCCTTCGAGGTAACCAATCTCTTGAATGACATTCGCTTTGCTGAAGGTCTGATGCTCATCACCCTGATCATCAGACAGCACACCTTCGCCTTCCTGCACGTGATGCAGCAAGCCTAGCTCCAAGCTTAGAAGCCTACGAGCTTCATCACGTAGCAGATCTATCGATTGTTCCTGCATCAAAAACTCCTTGCGCGAGGCACCATTGGCCTCTAGTCATCCGTAAAACGCCTACCGCAGACAAGCGGCCTATCTTCGTCACGCCGATAATATCAAAATGACAGCAACCTACTGTGAACTCAAATCACGATTGCCAGTGGGCAAACAAAGAGCGGCATAACCCTGACCACGCCACCCCAGACATGGCGACAGCCCGCTATGCAAACGCCCTGAACGGCACGCTACTCAATCCATTGCCGCTGATCACTCCGCAACCGGCACCAACGCCTCCAGCAACTCACACTTGCGCCGCAACTGCACCACATGCTCTCGCTCCGCCCGCAACGCTGACCGCAGCTCACTATTCTCCATCTCCCAAATCTGCAACCAGCGCAGATCCCTCTGGCAGTGCTCCACCGTCTTCCCAAGCTCGCCGAGCTTTAACCCCTGCTGAATCAGCACCAGCAGGATGATCCCCATCGCCACCAATGCACCCGTCGCAACCACTTCCGGCATAGCCATACTCATATCCTTTGCTGCCTTCGAAGTATTCCAAAGACAAGCGAAAGATATGTAATGTTAAACTACACGTCTAGAATGTAGACTTATACAGGTAAAGTAATCGCGCACATGGAGAGGGTATGAAACGCAAGCAATCCATCGAGCGGGTACGCTGGGACCTGGCACTTCGCTATCGCTTGATCGAGACCGTTGCCTGGTGGGAAGGCCGGCTGACCACGGGCCACCTGATGCAGAGCTTTGGCATCAGCCGCCAGCAGGCGTCTAAGGACATCAATACGTACATCACCGAACATGCGCCCAAAAACTTGACATATGACAAGCAGCTCAAGGGCTATGTGCCGAGCAAGCATTTCAAGCCGCTGTTCATCGACAACAGCGCCAGCGCCTACCTGCACCTGCTCTACCAGAACAATGAGCGCGCCCCGCACATCGACGGGCTGGCTCTGGCGTATGCGCACACCCGGGTACTGGAAGTGCCTGACCGCCCCATTCGGCCAGAGGTACTGCGCCCTTTGCTCAAGGCCTGCCGTGAAGGCCTGCGCCTGGAAACCGAATACGTGTCCTTCAACACCCCCAATGTCGAGGTGCGCCTGATCGCCCCCCACACACTGGTCTACACCGGTATGCGCTGGCACGTGCGAGCCTATTGCGAAAAGAACGGCCAATACCGCGACTTCGTCCTTAGCCGCCTGCGTGGGCAGCCAGACTTGCTCGACGTTTCACCGAACACGCGCGAGCAGGATAAAGACTGGAATGTCGAGGTGCCGGTCATCTTCGCGCCTGATGGGCGGTTGAACGAGGCGCAGAAGGCAATCATCGAAACCGACTACGGCATGACGCAGGGGCAATTGGTGGTGCCAAGCCGCAGGGCATTGGTGAAGTATGTGTTGCAGCGGTACCAGATTGACCACCGCAACATGGCGATACTTCCCGAGGCCCAGCAACTGGTGGTGAACAACCTCCAGGAACTGCAGCCGTGGTTGATGAAATACTGACGCTTGGATCTTAGCAGCGTCAACCGAGATCAACTGCGTGACTGCGCCAACCTGCTCGGCAAGCTAGTTCCGGTCATCATTCTGCTGATGCTGGATAACCCGGACACATTGTGGGGTGATGCGTGTTATCTCGTAGTCGTTTAGCTCAGTGACCGCGCTTGGACCAAGGGTCGCCCTACAGCGGGCGACCGAGCTGGTCATCGGCAGGCCAGGAACACTTCTCGCAGTATTCCAATCGGTATTCCAGCTTAAAATACAAACCGGAATTCACCCAATTAATCAACATGTTACTGACCTAATTCAGATTACCCCGGCCCACCACTTCATCATCTAAAGACGTCCCCGGACGTCTTTTTTTGTGCCTGAAATCCAGTAAATACGGGGGTTTCAGGGCTATTGGGCTTCACAGCGCTTCAGGCAGATCCATTTTGAAATGTATTCCAAGGCCTAATCCAAGCCCCCCTGACTGATAGATTTCGGAGTACATATTGACCGGCGGCGACGGCCTTCAGTTACGAGTCCGAACCAACCGTTCGAGGCCCATCGACCCTCAACGACAGAGCCCGCCCAATGCGGGCTTCGTCGCATCTGGTGATTGGTATATTTCCTTCAACAAACACGTCGAGCCCACCGCCCTGCACGATGAATTTTTCTTCACCGCACTCCGTCCCGCGAACCGATAAAATCCCCCCGCTCATTCAAGAAACTACGGTTCGCCCGCGCTCCTAGCGGGCTTTTTTTCGCCTCGGCTTCTCCATATCTTGCCGCTCCCCACCATATGCGCGACTCTGCCAGCAGATCCCTCGCCAAGGAGCGCTCGATGCCGCTGTTATCCCTGCCCTGCCCGCGCCTGACAATGGCGATCCTCTCCCCCGACCAAGCCGAGCTCGAAAGCGCTTTTTACCAGCGCAACCTCCGCCACCTGGCGCCGTGGTCGCCCATCCGCACCACCGATTACTTCTCCACCGCCAACATCCGCCGTCGTCTCGAGATCCAGGCCAGCGCCTTCGAGGCCGAGTTGGTGATGCATTTCGCGCTGCTGTCGCCGGACGGTCAGCAGATGATCGGTGCGTGCAATTTCAGCGGGATTATTCGTGGGGCGTTTCAGGCGTGTTATTTGGGTTATCACATTGATGAGGCGCATCAGGGGCAGGGTTTGATGCAGGAGGGGCTGGAGGCGGGGATTGGTTATATGTTCGATGTGCAGAATCTGCATCGGATCATGGCCAATTACATTCCCGGCAATGAGCGCAGTGCGCGTTTGCTTGAGCGCTTGGGTTTTGAGCGCGAGGGCTATGCGAAGGCGTATCTGAACATTGCCGGGCGTTGGCAGGATCATGTGCTGACGGCGCTGGTCAATCCGGGGTTCGAGGCGCCGGATCAGCGCTGGTCGCGGCGCCTGGGTTGAGTTGCGCTAAATCTGTCAGACAAAAATCCTTTCAGCTCTCGGGTTTGCGGCCGATACAGACCTGCTAACACCCCTGCTGGCTCAAAAGAACAACAATCTTCCAGCTTAACTGACGACCAAGAAACCCAACGTTTCTGGAGGATTTGCATGAATAGCTGGTTCGGTAACATCAGCGTGAACATGAAACTCGGCTTGGGCTTCGGCCTGGTGCTGGCCCTGACCTGCGTTCTGGCGCTGACCGGCTGGACCAGTCTCGGCGGCCTGATCGACCGCAGCAACTGGATGAGCGACATCACCCAGCTCAACGCCGGCCTGACCAAATTGCGCGTGGTGCGCCTGCAATACATGCTGACCAACGGCGACGAAACCGCCGCGCAGAATGTGCAGACAACCCTGGAAAGTTTCGCCGCTCAGCAGCAGGCGTTGATCAGCAAATTCAAGAGTCCAGAGAACGTCAAACTGCTCAAGCAGCAGGCCGCGACCATCGCTGAATACCAGACCTCGCTGAACAAAATGCGCAACGCCTATCGCACCGGCAACAGCGCGCGCGACACCATGAGCGCCAACGCCCAGACCGCTTACAACCTGATCGAATCGATCAGCCAGCGCGTGCAGCAGATGGAGTTGAGCGATCAGCGTTTCGAGCAGTTCCAGGCTGTCACTGCGGCCAAGGAAGCGTTCATCCTCGCGCGCTATGAAGTGCGTGGTTACACCGCAACCAGCAATGCCGAAACCGAGCAGAAAGCCGTCGGCCAGATCGACGCGGCCATCGCCAGCCTCAAACCGCTGAATGCGCAATTTGCCGCGACTCAGCAGGATGCCCTGCGCCAATTGGAAACCGCGCTGAGCAGCTATCGCAGCGCGTTGATGGCGTACAAGAACGCCAACACCGAGGCCGTGCAGGCGCGTAAGGAAATGACCGATCAGGGCACCACCATCGTCGCCCTGAGCGAGCAGCTCTACCAGATTCAACTTGACCGTCGTGACGCTGAAAGCGCCCAGGCGCGCACCTTCCAGTTGATCAGCACGTTGCTGGCGCTGCTGGTTGGCGTGATTGCTGCGGTGATCATCACCCGTCAGATCACTCGTCCGTTGCAGGAAACCCTGGCCGTGGTCGAGCGCATCGCCAGCGGCGACCTGACTCAGAACGTCACCGTCACCCGCCGCGACGAACTCGGCGTGTTGCAGCAAGGCATCGCGCGCATGGGCGTGACCCTGCGTGATTTGATCAGTGGCATCCGCGACGGCGTCACGCAGATTGCCAGCGCCGCCGAAGAGTTGTCGGCTGTAACCGAACAGACCAGCGCCGGTGTGAATAGCCAGAAAGTCGAGACCGATCAGGTCGCCACGGCCATGCACGAAATGACTGCCACCGTGCAGGAAGTTGCGCGCAATGCTGAGGAAGCGTCGCAAGCTGCCGCCGCGGCGGATGGCGAAGCCCGTGAAGGCGACAAGGTGGTGAATGAGGCCATCGCGCAGATCGAGCGTCTGGCCAGCGAAGTGGTGCGTTCGACCGAAGCGATGAGCGTGCTGCAACAGGAAAGCGACAAGATCGGCAGCGTCATGGACGTGATCAAGGCTGTCGCCGAACAGACCAACCTGCTCGCGCTCAACGCCGCGATCGAAGCCGCGCGTGCCGGTGAAGCCGGGCGTGGGTTTGCCGTGGTCGCCGATGAGGTGCGTGGTCTGGCTCAGCGCACGCAGAAATCCACCGAGGAAATCGAAGGTCTGGTCGCCGGTCTGCAGAACGGCACCCAGCAGGTTTCGGCAGTGATGAACAACAGCCGCGCCCTGACCGACAGCAGCGTCGCCCTGACGCGCAAGGCCGGCGCCTCGCTGGAAAACATCACCCGCACAGTGTCGAACATCCAGTCGATGAACCAGCAGATCGCCGCCGCTGCCGAACAGCAAAGCGCCGTGGCTGAAGAGATCAGCCGCAGCATCATCAACGTCCGAGACGTGTCCGAGCAGACCGCAGCGGCGAGTGATGAGACGGCAGCGTCGAGTGTTGAGCTTGCGCGGTTGGGTGGTCAGTTGCAGCAGATGGTCAGCCACTTCCGCGTATGACGTTGGTTTTGCGCTGAGGCAAACCGAATCGCGGGCAAGCCCACAGGTTTTCGTGGTTGAGCACTGTTGATGTGTTCACCTCGATAACTGTGGGAGCGGGCTTGCCCGCGATGGCGGTGGGTCAATCAAATCGACGTTGCCTGACACTCCGTCTTCGCGAGCAGGCTCGCTCCCACCCTTGGATTTGTGTGACTCACCGGATTTTGAGCACACCGCAGATCCCTTGTGGGAGCGGGCTTGCCCGCGATGGCGGGGGGTCAATCAAATCAACAGTGCCTGACACTCCGCCTTCGCGAGCAGGCTCGCTCCCACATTGGATTTGTGTGCCACGCTGGATTTTGAGCACACCGCAAAACCTTGTGGGAGCGGGCTTGCCCGCGATGGCGGTGGGTCAATCAAATCAAAGTTGCCTGACACTGCGCATTCGCGAGCAAGCTCGCTCCCACATTTGGATTTGTGTGACTCACCGGATTTTGAGCACACCGCAGATCCCTTGTGGGAGCGGGCTTGCCCGCGATGGCGGTGGGTCAGTCAAATCAAAGTTGCCTGACACTCCGCCTTCGCGAGCAGGCTCGCTCCCACATTTGGATTTGTGTGACTCACCGGATTTTGAGCACACCGCAATACCCCTGTGGGAGCGAGCCTGCTCGCGAAAGCGGTTTAAATGGCAGAGCACATTTTCAGACCTGCCACGGATTGATCACTTCAATCCCGGAAAACTCGAAATCCCGGACATTACGTGTAGCAATCGCGGCTCCACGATTTCGGCAGATCGCTGCGATTTGCGCATCGGCCATTGCAATCCCCCGCCCTTTCGCCTCTGCATCGGCTACCAGCGTCGCGTACTCGACGGCTGCGTGGGCATCGAATGGCAAAATCCGCCCGGCAAAATCCTCTTCAAACATTGCCAAAGCGTGAGCCTGGAGTTTTTGTTTGCGCTTGCCGGAAGGTAATCGAGCGATGCCGTGCAGTATCTCAGCCACGGTGATTGCACTGATGGCCAGGTCCATGGCCGGTTGCGCATCCACCCAAGCCAACACTTGAGCCTCGGGTTCGATACGCATGAATTCTGATAGAACGTTGGTATCGAGCACTATCATTCAGAAAAATCCACCCCGAGCGGTTTTTCTACACGCGCAGGCAGATCGAGCTCGGCTCCGCCCTCGGCGCTGAAACGCTGGTGGATCCGACTGCCGAGCCCTCCGGCACGATCAACCGTGGTGAGCGCTCGGCCCAGAATCAGCCGAGCCTCTTCTTCCATGGAATGTCCGTTGTGTGCAGCGGTAATGCGCAGCTGCTCCTTGAGCTTCTCGTCAAGGTTTCGAATGGTGATGCTGGCCATGTCGCCCTCCTGCAATCAATGAACTCATTGATTGCAGGCTAGCATATTCAGGTTTGATTGGAGTCATGCCCGCCGAGCGGCATCGTCGGTAACGGCACACTGCAATACCCCCGTGGGAGCGAGCCTGCTCGCGAAAGCGGTGGATCATTCACATCATCATTGACTGACACTCCGCCTTCGCGAGCAGGCTAGCTCCCAAAGGGGTCTAGGGTGTCGGGACTATTCGGGATACCCGGTGATTTTGCGGATGCTTTGATACAGCGGTTTGAGCTGCCGGTACATACGCAAATACACCTCTCTGTACAACTGCTCATAAACCTTCTGCGCCTCAGGCTGCGGTGTGAAAACCGCTCCAACCCGAGTCATCGCCGCAATGGCCGATGGAAAATCCCGATGCAGTCCCAACCCCACCGCACAGCAAATCGCCGCCCCTAACCCGGACGCTTCATACACATGCGGGCGCTCTGCCGGCAGGCCGAAGATGTTGGCGGTCAGTTGCATGGCGGCGTCGCTTTGCGAGCCGCCGCCGGCGACGCGCAGGCGCTGGATCGAGACCTTCGAACGCCGTTCGATGTTTTCCATGCCTTGGCGCAGCGCGTAGGCCAGGCCTTCGAGAATCGCCCGGTAGATGTGCGCGCGGGTGTGTACGTCGCCGAAGCCGATCATCGCGCCCTTGGCTTCCACGCCCGGTTCGCGGATGCCCGGTGACCAGTAGGGTTGCAGCATCAAACCCATCGAACCCGGGGGCACTTCGTTGACTAGTGCATCGAACAGTTGCTCCGGCTCGATGCCCTGCTCTTTTGCCTGCTGCATCTCGCGCAGGCCGAATTGGTTCTTGAACCAGCTGACCATCCAGTAGCCGCGATAGATCATCACTTCGCAGTTGTACTGATCGGGCACGGCCGAGGGGTACGGCGGGATCAGCGGGACGATTTCCAAATAGCGCGAGCGGGTGCTGGTGATGGTCGCGGTGGTGCCGTAAGACAGGCACACGGTGCGCGCATCGACCACGCCGGAGCCGATCACTTCGCAGGCCTTGTCCGCGCCCGCCGCGATCAGCGGCAGCCCTTCGGGAATGCCAGTGTGCCGGGCGGCTTCGGCTGTGATGTAGCCGAGGGTTTCGCCGGGTTTGTGCAGGGTCGGCAACTGCTCCGGGCGCACCGCCAGTGCTTGCCATTTCCAGTCATGCGGTGCCGCCCACTTCAGCCGTTTGAAGTCGAAGGGCAGATAGCCGACGCAGCAGCCGACCGAATCGACGAAGCGCCCGCACAGGCGATGAGTAAGAAAACCCGAGAGCAGCAAAAACTTGTCGGTCGCCGTCCACACCTCGGGTTGATGCCGGGCGATCCAGTTGGCCTCGGCCTGGGCGCGAAAGTAATCCACCGTTGCCTTGGCGCCGACCAGTTTGAACAGCCAGCCCCACGGCCCTTTGATGCCGCCCTCGACCTCAGCCTGACGTTGATCGAGCCAGACAATCGCCGGGCGCAGCGGTTTGCCGCTGGCATCGACATTGATCACGGTGCCGCGCTGAGTGGTCAGGGACACGCCGGCAATCTGCGCACGGTCGATGCCGGTTTGCTGCCAGAGTTGCTGGCAGGCCTCGCCGAGTTTCGCCCAGTAGTACTCCGGATCCTGCTCGGCCCAACCGGGTTGCGTCGAGTAGTACGCCTGCAGATCGACTTTGCCTTTACCGAGCAGATTGCCCTGCTGATCGAAGAGCAATGCGCGCACGCTCTGAGTGCCGTTGTCGATCGCCAACAGGTATTTTTTCTGCGTCATGGCGTGATCTCCGGCAAGCCGTGATCGCGCAGCCACAACAATCGATAACGCTCAATTTCCGCTTGCCAGCGCTCATCGTCCCAGGCCAATCGTGGCTGGCAGAGCGTGCGAATCGCGGGAAGATAGTCCTCGCCACCGCGCGGCAGCAACAGGCCCAAACGGGTGCGGCGCAGCAGCAAATCATCCAAATGCAGAATCATTTCCGCCTCGCAGGCGAACGCCAGCTCTGCCCACAAAGTATCGCTGGCGCCAACCGTTTCCAGACCGAGTTCGCCGAGCAATTGCGCCAACCTCGGCAGGTCTCGACCGTGACGTCCGGCCAAGCGTCGCCACTGACTGCCGCTCAGTCCCGCGATTGTCAGCGGCGGCACAGCGGCGAACACCGGCGCGCCGTCATCGACAAAAGAACGCCCGAGCATCGCCGCACACGCCTTGAGCACTTCGATCGCTTGCGGGCGGAATGTGGTCAGTTTGCCGCCGGCCAACGTCACGCAACCGGGCTCTTGCCACAGCACATGTTCGCGGGTTTCGTTGGACGGTTTGTCCTGCTGCGCTCCCGCCGCGCTGCCGACCACCGGGCGCACGCCTGACCAGGTCGACAGCACGTCGTCGACGCCCACTTCGGCGCCGGGAAATTGCTGCTGGCACGCGGCGAGCAGATAGTCGAGCTCTTCGCTGGAAATGCGTGCGCTGTGGTCGAGGTCCTCGCGGTGATCGAGGTCCGTGGTGCCGACCACCGTCGCGCCTTCCCACGGAAACACGAACACCGGGCGCCGATCACGCTGATGCAGAAAAGTGAACGCCTGCGCCACCGGCAAGCGCCAGCCCGGCAGTAACAGATGACTGCCGCGCAACGGTCGCAATTGCTTCGCAGCGTCAGCGGGACGCAGGCGCTCAGCCCACGCGCCTGTGGCCACGGCCAACACAGCGGAGCGCAATTGCAGCGTCGCCCCGCTCTCGCCATCTTCGATCTGAACCCCGCACACCCGCCCGCCTTCACGCAGCAGTTGCGTGACCCGCACACCATTGAGCACCACCGCGCCATCGGCCCGGGCCTCGCGCAGTACGCGCATCACCAGCCGCGCATCATCGGTCAGTGCATCGACAAAACAGCTGCCGCCGAGCAGGCCGTTTTCCTTCACCCCCGGCGCAAGAAAACGCAGTTGCTGGGCGTCATGAAAAGCATGGTTGCGCCGCCCCGCCAGCGCGTCGTACACCGAGAGCAGGCCGCCCATGACGCGCGGCCCGGGAAAGCCGCCGCGATAGTGCGGCATCATGAAACTCATCGGCTCGACCAGCCCCGGCGCCTCGTCGAGCAGGCGCTGACGCTCGCGCACCGAATCGCGGGTCAGGCGCCACTGGCCCTTGGCGATGTAACGCAAACCGCCGTGGACCATTTTCGATGATCGGCTGGAGGAGCCCCAGGCAAAATCGCGCTGTTCCAGCAGCAGACAGCGCCAGCCCCGGCGCGCGGCTTCGCGGACGATTCCGGCGCCGCTGATGCCGCCGCCGATGACGATCAGGTCCCAGGTTTCATCCGCCAGCGTCGGCAGAATCTGCTCGCGCCACTGCGCGTTCCAGTTCGCCGTCATGGCCGCGACTCTGGCAATAACGTGCCCGGGTTGAGGCGCCCTTCCGGGTCGAAATGTTCGCTCAGCGCCTGCAACGTCTGCATCGCCAGCGGGCCTTTTTCGCGCAGCAGATACGGCGCGTGATCCTTGCCGACGCCATGCTGATGACTGATGGTGCCGTGGTTGTCGACGATGGTCTGGCTGGCCGCGTGTTTGAGCATCCGCCAGCGCGCCAGCGTCGCGGCATAGTCGGCTGCCGGGCGAAACACGTAAGTGGTGTAAATGCTCGAGCCTTCGCCGTAAACGTGCGAGAGATGAGTGAACACATGCACCCGTTCGCCCTCGGCGGCCAGGGCATCGCGCAGGCTGTTTTCGATCAGGCTGAGCAAGTGATCGACGTTGCTCCAGTCGGTGGCCGTTTCGAGGGTGTCGACCACGTAACCGGCGTTCCACAGGTTCTCGCGCAGGTAGGGAAAGCGGAAGCGGTTCTGCGCCCACTTCTTGCCCAGCAGCGTGCCGGTGAATACGCCGCCGAAGGCTTTCAGATGGGCGCGCGCGTGTTTCAGCGACAGTGCGTTTTGCTGGCGATTGCCGGTTACGCCGAAGGTCAGCAGGCATTTGCCGTCGCCGGCGCCACGCAGCTTGAGGTACTTTTCCAGCCAGGCAATCTGCTGCGGATGGCCGGCCAGCGCCAGTTGCGTTTCGGTTTCCACCGCGTTGGACAGACGCAGCATCGACAACGGTACGCGCGCCTGCGCCAGTTGCCGGATCGCTCGCAGCGCCTGAGGCCAATCGGGCAAAAACACGCCGTAGAAGCGCTCGTCCGCCGGCAACGCGCTGACCCGCACTTTGACCTCGGAAATGATCCCGAAACGGCCTTCGCAACCGAGCACCACTTCACGCAGATCCGGGCCGGCGGCCGACGCCGGGAACGTCGGAATCTGCAAAGGCCCGGCGAACGTTTCCAGGGTGCCGCCGGCAAACAATTGCTCGATCCGCCCGTAGCGCAACGACTGCTGGCCGCTGGAACGACTGGCCACCCAACCGCCCAGGGTCGACAGCTCCCACGACTGCGGGAAATGCCCCAGCGTGTAGCCGCGCGCGCGCAATTGGCTTTCGACTTGCGGCCCGCTGGCGCCGGGGCCGAATGTCGCCAGCAGGCTCTGTTCGTCGAGGTCGGTCAGGCGATTCATCCGCGCCAGCGACACCGTCAGCACCGGGCGCGCGGAGTTTGGTGGATTGATGTGCCCGGCCACCGACGTGCCGCCGCCGTAGGGAATCAGGCACAGATCCTGATCATGGGCGAGGGCCAGCAATTGGCGGATCTGCTCAGCGGTTTCGGGAAACGCCACAGCATCGGGATACGTGCCCAGTGCGCCTTCGCGTAGTGCCAACCAATCCGGCAGGCTCTGGCCGCGCGCGTGCAGCAGGCGATCGTGAGCATCGACGCTGTACAAGCGATGCGGCACCAGGCGCGAGGTCGGCACTTGCGCCAACGCCGCTTCCAATGTCGCATCAGGCAATGCGCGGCCAGAGCCCAAGCGTTCGTGGAGAAATGTCGCGCCCTGGGCCGGCAGTTCAACCACCGTGCCTGCCTCTCCCCAGCCGTTCCAGCGTCGCATGCGTGTGTCCTTTTTCTGCCGTTGGATCAAGCTTGCATACTAGTCAGCGCTGGAGATCTGTCACGGTCGCATCCGGCCAGAACCTGTAGCCAATGGCGCCAAACGTCCGGGCATTTACATTCGCCGGGCAATCCACTTACCTTGCGCCATTCATTCGCTCACGCGCCGTCGATCAAAGGACCGCGACCATGCCATCGCTCGGCTTCACTTCCGTTCCGCCGCTGCTCAAATACCTGCGCCATGCCGAACAGTTGGGCATGGCCATCGAGCCTGCGTTGGCGGCGGCCGGGTTGCAGGCGCAGCAGTTGAGCGACAACACCTTGCGCCTGCCGGGTGAGGTTCACGAACGCTTGCTGGATTATTTCTGCGAGCACTCGGGCGATGGGTTGTTCGGGCTGCATGCGGCGAATTTCGTCCTGCCCAATTCGTGGAGCGTACTCGGTTACATCACCATGAATTGCGCGACGCTGGGCGATGCGATGAGCCGGATCATGCCGTTCGAAAAACTCGTCGGCGACATGGGCGTCAGCCGCGCCGAGGTGCAGGGCGAGCACGTGCATCTGGTCTGGACTTGCCGCTACGAGCAGCCACGGATTCGCCGGCATTTGGTGGAAAATGTGCTCGGTTCGTGGCTGCACTACGCGCGCTGGATCGCCGATACGCAGCTGTCGCCGGCCTGCGTATGGCTGGAGCATGCGCGGCCGGATGCGGTGACGCTGGCCGAGTACGAGGCGTTTTTCGGTTGCCCGGTGCGGTTCGATCAGGCGTATTCGGCGCTGGTGGTGCCGCTGGCGTATTTGCAATTGCCGCTGCGCCAGGCCGATGCGCAATTGCTGCGAACCCTGGAAGAACACGCGATGGGTTTGCTGGCGACGCTGGAAGATGCGTCGCTGGCGCAGCAGGTGGAAAACATCCTGCGCGGTTTGCTCAAGGAGGGCTTGCCGCGCAAGGAGCAAGTGGCGGAGCAGCTCAGCGTTTCGGTGCGCACGTTGCAGCGGCAATTGCAGCAGGCGGGGACGTCGTATCAGCAGATTCTTGATGAGCTGCGTCAGGAACTGGCGGAGCACTATTTGCTCAACAGCACGTTGCCGATTCAGGACATTGCGCAGTATCTGGGCTTCACCGAACCGCGCTCATTTCATCGCACGTTCAAGAGCTGGCGCGGGATGCCGCCGGGGGAGTTTCGGTTGCGGAATCGGCGGTGATGCTGATGGCCCCTTCGCGAGCAGGCTCGCTCCCACAGTAGTTCTCGGTTGCCTGCATTTCCGAGTTCACCGCAGATCCCCTGTGGGAGCGAGCCTGCTCGCGAAGGCGTCATTCGCCACACCGATTAAACACGTCTTGGCACAACTGTTTAAAGCGACACGGCATTCCGCGAAACCACCCACAATTCCTTGCGCCGCTGCCTACGCCTGCGCCAGAATCCGCCGGCTTGTGCGCCCCAGACCTCATCGCTACTGTAATTGCGTCACTGCCTATCAGTGATCGGGTTTAGTAGCCCGGAGTATTTGGGGTGCATCGTTCATCAGACAGTCAGGTCTCGCCTGAGCTTTATGGTGGCTGTGCGCAGGGCGCTCTCGGGCGCGCCGGTTTCCCAGATCCCCGGTCTACTAACCTGCGCACAGCTGCCTCCACTTTCTTTAGTAGGAAAGCGGTGGCCAGCCAAAATGAGGATCTGGATATGTTCAAAGTAACCCCAAACCCGCCACCCACCGACCCGGCATCTCCCTACGAATCCGCCGACTCGAAGAAATTCCACGAAGCCACCGACCGCGCCCTCGATCATTACCTCGGGCCGTCCAGCGCTGAATTCATGGCCCCGCCCTACAAGTCCAACACGCTGTACATGGCCAATCCCGAGGCCGACAACGAATCGCTATTGGCCGACGCCTGCGAAACCCTGGGGTCGGCGACGGTAATGCTCAACGATCAGGCGGGGCTGGTGAACGGCTCGCAGCGCAAGACGTTGCAGGGCATTGCGCAGATTGTGATGGTTGCGGAGATGGCGGTGAACCGGGTCCTGGATCGGTTGGTGCCGACTGATTGAGGGTTTTTGAGGAATTTGGTGTGGGCTGGTTTTGTGGGGTGTCAGGGGTTGCCCTCACCCCAGCCCTCTCCCAGAGGGAGAGGGGGCCGACCCAGCTGTCTTGCGCTGTCCGTCGACCTGAAAGACCGAGTCGATTATGGATTCGACGCCATGCATTCAATTCGATTATGGATTCAGCACAGCACATTCAGGTCGGCGTAACTCCCGAGCATCCCCCAATCGGTCCCCTCTCCCCCCGGGAGAGGGTTAGGGTGAGGGGCTTTTGATCTTGGGCGCTAAGCTCAAAGACTGATCGCATTGGTAAACACCAACCGATTGCCAAACGGATCGGCAATCGTCATGTCCTGACTGCCCCAAGGCATCGCCTGAATCTGCGGATGCGAGAACTTGTAATCCTTGGCCATCAACTGCTGCTGAAATGCCTCCAGCTCATCAGTCTCGATACGCAGCGCCGAACCCGGACAGGCATCGCCGTGATGCTCGGACAGATGCAGCACACACTCGCCCCGTGACACCTGCAGATACAGCGGAAAATTCGCTTCGAAGCGATGCTGCCAGTCGATCTTGAAACCGAGAAAATCGACGTAGAACTCGACAGCCTTGGCCTCATCGAAGATCCGCAGGATCGGGGTGGTTTTGCCGAAGCTCATGGGGTGCTCCCTGACTGATTGGCCCCACAGTGTAGACGGGGAGGATGTCAGCAAATCGGCTTGTGGATGGCTTTCTTTAATCGCAATGTGCCATCACTGTGACGCAAACCACGAATCCTTAACGAAAGTTGTCGCGCAGGTCGCCCTGTCGCGCAAGAAACCGCCCTGCCCTCGCCCCATTCGCCTGTCCGTCGCAATAACTCAAAACGCCGTTGACCCACACCCCGTCAATTCCCTGCGCCGCCCGCTGCGGATCGTTGAAATCGGCCACATCGCGCACGGTCGCCGGATCAAATAACACCAGATCCGCCCAATGCCCTTCACGAATCTCGCCGCGTTCCTGCAAGCCAAAACGCGCCGCCGACAGACCGGTTATCTTGTGCACGGCGGTGTGCAGCGGAAACAGGCCAACGTCGCGACTGAAATGGCCGAGCACCCGTGGGAAAGCGCCCCACAGGCGCGGATGCGGGAACGGGTCTTCGGGAAGTCCGTCAGAGCCGACCATCGAAAGCGGATGAGCGAGGATTCTTCTGACGTCGGCCTCGTCCATGCCGTAGTACACCGCGCCCGCCGGTTGCAGACGTTTCGCGGTTTCTTCCAGCGACAGTTTCCATTCGCCAGCAATGTCGATCAGGTCGCGACCGCTGACTTCCGGGTGCGGCGTCGACCAGGTAATAGTGATGCGGTGCGCATCGGTGACTTGCTTCAAATCCAGGGTCGAGGAACTCGCCGCGTACGGGTAGCAATCGCAGCCGACCGGATGGGTTTTCGCTGCCTCTTCCAGCGCTGCGAGCAATTGCGGACTGCGTCCCCAGTTACCGACGCCGGCGCATTTGAGGTGGGAAATGATCACCGGTGATTGCGCGTGTCGGCCGATTTGAAATGCTTCGTCCATCGCCTCCAGCACCGGAGCGAATTCGCTGCGCAAATGGGTGGTGTACACCGCGCCGAACGCCGTCAGTTCTTCGGTCAGTTGCATGACTTCATCGGTGGACGCGTTGAAGGCGCTGGCGTAGGCCAGGCCTGTGGATAAACCCAACGCGCCGGCCTCGAGGCTGTCGCGCAACTGCGCGCGCATGGCGGTGATTTCGTCGGGAGTCGCGGTGCGGAACAAGTCGTCGAGGTGATTGCTGCGCAGCGCCGTGTGGCCAACCAGCGCGGCGACATTCAGCGTGGTATTGGCCGCTTCGACGGCGGCGCGGTAGTCGCTGAAGCGCGGATAGACGAACGCCGCTGCGCTGCCGAGCAGGTTCATCGGATCGGGTGGGTTGCCCTTCAAAGTGACCGGCGAAGCGCTGATGCCGCAGTTGCCGACAATCACCGTGGTCACGCCCTGGCTGAGCTTGGGCAGCATCTGGGGTTGGCGGATGACCACGGTGTCGTCGTGGGTGTGCACGTCGATGAAACCCGGCGCCAGCACCCGGCCGGCGGCGTCGATTTCTTCGCTGGCGCGGGCGTGAGGCAAATCGCCGATGCGCTCGATGCGGCCATTGAGAATTGCCACGTCGGCCTTATAGCCGGGCGTGTTGCTGCCGTCGATAACCAGCGCGTTGCGGATCAGGGTGTCGTACTGCATGTCAGTCTCCCAGCGGCAGGTGATCGTCGCCGCCACGGTATTCGTCGAGGGCGAGTTTGATTCGCCGCAGACGTTCTTGATTGTCTTCAGGGCTGGCCAGCGCCAGTTCGGTGGCGAGCACGTCGATGGCCAACAGCATGCCGTAGCGCGCCGCCGTCGGTTTGTAGATGAACGAGGTTTCTGCGCCTTGCAGCGGCAGCACGACGTCGGCCAGTTCGGCCAGTGGTGAATCGCCGCGAGTGATGGCGAGAATGCGCGCGCCGTAGTTGCGCGCCAGCTCCACGGTTTCCAAAAGCTCCGGGGTGATGCCGGTCAGCGAGCAGGCGATCAGCACTTGCTCGGCGTTCAAACTGGCGGCGGTGACGCGCATCATCACCGCGTCGTGGCACACCGCAATCGGGTAACCGAGGCGCACTAGGCGCACCTGCAATTCATCGCTGCACAGGGTTGAGCAACCGCCCATGCCGAACGCGTGAATCATCCGCGCCTGACCGAGTAATTTCACTGCGTCGGCGAAGCGCGATTCGTCGAAACCGGCCAGATGCTGGCGCAGGGTGGTTTCGATGTCGCCGACGATCTGCCCGTAGAACGCCGACTGCTCAGGCGTGCCCGCCGGGTCGAGAAACCGGCTGCCAACGCCGCTGGCCTGGGCCAGTTGCAGACGCAGATCACGCAGGTCACGGCAGCCGACCGTGCGGGCAAAGCGCGACAGCGTGGCGGTGCTGACCTCGGCGCGTTGCGCGAGGTCTTCGAGGCTGGCGCTGGCGGCAAAGCCGACATCGTCGAGCATCAACCGCGCAATGCGCCCCTCGCCGGCACTGAAGGAATCCTGGCGGGCGCGGATCTGGTAGAGGATGTCCATGGGCGGCGGGCTCCGGTTACAGCAGGTAGGAAAGGCCGACGGTCAGCGCGAAAGCGACCAGCGAGATCAGCGTCTCGAGCACGGTCCAGGTCTTGAACGTCTGCGCGACCGTCATGTTGAAGTATTCCTTGATCAACCAGAAGCCGCCGTCGTTGACGTGGGAAAAGATAACCGAGCCCGCGCCGGTCGCCAGCACTAAAAGCTCAGGGTGCGGATAACCCAGACCGATGGCCACCGGCGCGACAACGCCTGATGCAGTGGTCATCGCCACCGTCGCCGAACCGGTGGCGACACGCATCAGCGCGGCGAACAACCAGCCCATGATCAGTGGCGACAAATGAAATTCATGGGCGAGGCCGACGATCTGATCGGTGACGCCGGCATCCACCAGAATCCGGTTCAAGCCGCCACCCGCGCCGACCAGCAAGGTGATGCTGGCGGTGGGCGCGAGGCATTCGTTGGTGAACTTGAGGATCGATTCGCGGTTGAAACCTTGGGCAATCCCTAGCGTCCAGAAGCTCAGCAAAGTCGCCAGCAACAGCGCGATCACCGAGTTGCCAATGAACAGCAGGAACTGGTTGAACGCGCTGCCGGGGGTGGAAATCAGGTTGGCCCAGCCGCCGATCAACATCAGCACCACCGGCAGCAAAATGGTCGCCATCGTAATGCCGAAACCCGGCAGTTTGTCGCGCGGTTCGCGGTCGAGAAATTGCTTTTCCAGCGGGTTGTCCGCCGGCAATTGAATGCGCGGCACGATGAATTTCGCGTACAGCGGGCCGGCGATGATTGCGGTCGGAATGCCGATCGCAATCGCGTACAGCAAGGTCTGCCCGACCGAGGCCTGATAGGCCTGCACCGCGAGCATCGCCGCCGGGTGCGGTGGCACCAGCGCATGCACCACCGAAAGGCCGGCAACCATCGGCAGACCGACCATCAAAATCGACACACCAACGCGGCGCTCCACGGTGAAAGCGATCGGCACCAGCAAGACGAAACCGACTTCAAAGAACAGCGGCAAGCCGACCAGAAACGCGATGCAGACCATCGCCCAATGCGCGTTCTTCTCACCGAATTTCTCGATCAGCGTGCGCGCCATCTGCTCGGCCCCACCGGACTCGGCCATCATCTTGCCGAGCATCGTTCCCAACGCCACCACCAGCGCAATATGCCCCAGCGTTTTGCCGACACCCGCCTCATACGCACCGACCACCGCCGACGGCGGCATCCCGGCCACCAGCGCCAGGCCCAGGGAAATCAGGGTGATGACAATGAACGGATTGAGCCGGTAACGGGCGATCAACACGATCAGCGCAATGATGGCCACGGCGGCGTAGACCAGCAGCCAATAGCCGAAGGAAGGCGTCATGCGGTACTCCTCGGAAGGGTCACGTTCGAATGGGTTGTGAAACTCATAAATCATTTCGAGATAGAGATTTCAAACCGCATGAAAGTAATTTTCGGGGAGAGACAAGAGGTGTCGCTGGTGGGTATGGGGTGTCGTGATTAATGAAAATCAGAGGCCGGGATTTACATGGCTTTCCAGATCACCACGCAACTCTGTGGGAGCGAGCCTGCTCGCGAAGACCGCTTCACATTCACCATCTTCATTGACTGACCCACCGCTTTCGCGAGCAGGCTCGCTCCCACAGTTTTTGATCGCATTCCTCCAGTCAGAACGCGGTCAAGTTGTAGGAGTGAGCCCGCTCGCGATTGCGGTGTGTCAAAACATGATTCTCTGACTGACCCAACGCAATCGCGAGCAAGCTCGCTCCTACAGTTTTAATCACATTCCTCCAGCTACATCGCAATCAACCTGTGGGAGCGAGCCTGCTCGCGAAGACCGCTTCACATTCACCATCTTCATTGACTGACCCACCGCTTTCGCGAGCAGGCTCGCTCCCACAGTTTTTGATCGCATTCCTCCAGTCAGAACGCGGTCAAGTTGTAGGAGTGAGCCGCTCGCGATTGCGGTGGGTCAAAACATGATTCTCTGACTGACCCAACGCAATCGCGAGCAGGCTCGCTCCCACAGTTTTTGATCACATTTCTCCAGTCAGAACGCGGTCAATCTGTAGGAGTGAGCCTGCTCGCGATCGCGGTGGGTCAAAACAAGATCATTTGACTGACACGACGCTATCGCGAGCAGGCTCGCTCCTACAGTTTTTGATCGCATTCCTTCAGGCAGAACGCGGTCAACCTGTGGGAGCGAGCCTGCTCGCGAATGGCTTCACTCGGTGCGCGCTGGATTCACACCATTTCGTTACGAATCCATTCCACCACCGACGTGCGCTTCGGCGTCCAGCCCAGCAGGTCGCGGGCGTGTTTGCCGCGTACGCGGCTGTTGGAACCGAGGCCGTAGTTGGCCATTTCATAGCCCCATTCGGCTTCGGCGTCTTGCAATGGCCAGTCTTGCGGTTCGCCCAGATTGAGGGCTTCGGCCATGGCGGTGGTCATGTCGATGAACGAGGCTTCACCGCTCTCGACGAAGTAGAAAGTGCCGGGCACGTTTTTGGTCAGCGCCAGCTGATACAGGGCGACGACGTCTTCGATGTGCACGTTGGACCAGATGTTCTGCCCTGTTCCGACGTGGCGAACGACGCCGCTTTTGCGCGCCTGCTTGAGCAGTCGCGGCAGTTGCACGCTGTCGCGGTTGACGCCCAGGCTGTGGCCGTAGATCAGGGTGTTGCAGATCACAGCCGAGTTCACGCCATCCTGCGCCGCCGCGAGCACGAGGTTGTCGATGGCCACGCGCGCCGCCTTATCGACGGTCGGTTCCGGCAGATTGTCTTCGTAATAGATGACATCGCTGGATTTGCCGCCGGAGGCATCGCCGACAATGCTCGAACCGCTGGTGTGCAGAAAGACTTTATCCGAGCCGCGCAAAGCATCGAGCAACGCTTCCACCGCACCGCGATGATCGCTGCTGGCAGCGTTGATCACCGCGTCGGCAGCACGCGCCTGTTGCGCCAGCAACTGGCTGTCATCAAGGGTGCCGATTACCGCATGCATGCCCAACGCTTTGATTTCGTCAGCCTGCTCGGCGCTGCGCACCAGACCAGTAACCTTGTGCCCGGCCTGCAACAGACCGGTGGCAATGGAACCGCCGATAAAACCGGCAGCGCCGGTGACGAAAACATTCATGGAGAAACTCCCTGCGTGAATAAGTGATGCAGCGAGTATCGGCCGATGAACCCCAGCGAAAAACCCGCCCCCGACCAATTCACTCTTGCGCAGGGATCACGAATCAGCCTTGAATTCGGCGCTGGCGTAGGCGGCGAGTTTGCCCTGGATAAAGTCGAGGAAGCACTGAATGCGCAACGCCAGTTGCGAGTTGCGGTAGTACACGGCGTTGATCGGCTGACGGTAGCCGCTGTTGAATTCACCGAGCAGGACTTTCAGGCGTCCGGCGCGGATGTCGTCGATGGTCATGAAGTGCGACAGGCAGGCGATGCCCTGCCCCTCCAGCGCCAAATGGCGCACGGTCTCACCACTGGAAGCGCTGATCGCCGGGCTGATCGGCCAGCGGTCGCCATGCACATAGCGCAGCGGCCACTGGTTGAGGCCTTCGTTGTGGGTGAAGCCGAGCAGCGTGTGTTCGCTCAAATCCGCCACTTGGCGTGGCGCGCCGTGTTTTTTCAAATAGGCGGGGCTGGCGACGATCATCAACGGACTGCAACCGAGCGAACGCGCATGCAGCGTCGAATCGGCGAGGGTGCCGATGCGGATGGCGACGTCGGTGCTTTGTTCCAGCAGGTCAATGATCAGGTCGTTGCTGTTGAGTTCGAGCTGAATGTCCGGATACAGCTGCCGGAATTCGTCGATGTAGGGGACGATGGCGTGGAGCATGAACGGCGAGGCGGCATTGATGCGCAGGCGTCCGGACGGGGTTTGCTGGCGCGAAGACAGACGCTCTTCGAGTTGATCCATCTGATCGAGAATCAGCTTGGCCTGTTCGAAGAAATACTTGCCCTCCTCGGTCAGGTCCATGCGCCGCGTGGTGCGGTTGATCAGCGTGGTGTCGAGCTTGGCTTCGAGCTTCGACAGCGTGCGACTGACGGCCGACGGCGTCTGGCCGACCTGCTCGGCGGCGGCGGAAATCGAACCGCACTCGATCACGCAGACGAAAATCTGCAACTCATCGGATCTGGCTTTCACGGGTTCCCTCTTTGAAATCGCCAAGATCGCAGCCTGCGGCAGCTCCTACATTGGAATGCATTCCCCCTGTAGGAGCTGCCGAAGGCTGCGATCTTTTGCTGTGACCCCGATATTAGCCTGAAAGCCTCAAGCCTTGAGGCCAAACACCTCAGTCAGATGCTGCTCATAGCGCACTACATCATTGTCGATGTTCGGACGCTTCATTACGTCAACGCAGAGGAAGGTCGGCAGCGCAGTCATGCCGAGGAATTCGTTGGCCTTGTGGAACGGGAAGTACACCGCGTCCACGCCTTTGGCTTCGAAGAAATCCGTCGGGTCATCGAAGGCTTGCTGCGGTGCGTTCCAGGTCAGCGACAGCATGTATTGCTTGCCCTGAATCAGACCGCCACTGCCGTACTTCTGCGAAGCATCGGAACGGGTGCGGCCGTCGCTGGCGTAGAGGCTGCCGTGGCCTTCGGTGAAAACTTCGTCGATGTACTTTTTCACCGTCCACGGCGCGCCCATCCACCAGCCCGGCATCTGATAAATGATCACGTCGGCCCAGAGGAACTTGGCCACTTCTTCGGCAACGTCGTAGCCCTCATCAATGAAGGTGGTCTTGACGTCGACACCGCCGCGATCGAGCACGCTCAGCGCGGTTTCGTGCAGGGTGGTGTTGTAGCGGCCATCGGAATGGGCGAATTTTTTACCGCCATTGAGCAGCAGGACTTTTTTCATCGAAAAACCTCGGCGCAGCCTTCAAGGCTGGATTGAAACAGGAATTGGAATGGCGGCAGATTAACCATCGATCTCGCGCGGAAACAGCCACGTCGGCGCAAAATACATTTGATCAAAACGCACGAATCGATCGCCAATTGTTGCCGTAGCATTCAGCGCTTTCTGCATTCGAGGAAGTTGTGATGAGTGAACGCCAGGGTTTCATCCTGCACGCCAAGACCCGCCCGGAAAAAGCCGGCGAATTCGAAGCGCTGTTCCGTGCTTACGTGGAGCCGAGCCGCGCCGAACCGGGCTGCATCGAGTACCACATGCTGCGCGACCAGCAGGATCCGACGCTGTTTATCTTCTACGAGATCTGGGCCAGCCAGGCGCATCTGGATGAGCACTCGGCATTGCCGCACATGAAAGCGTTCTTCGCCAAACGCATGGACTATCTAGAGCGTGATTTCGATATCCGCGCGATCGACATGCTCAGCGAATCCTCAGCTAGCCGCTGATCAGCAAATGGGCGCCGAGCGCGCCCAGTCCGATAAGGAACACCCGCTTGAACAGCACCGCACTGATGCGCTGACGCAGCCACTGACCGAGCCACAAGCCAAGCATGGCCGGGATCAGCGCCAGCAGCGAGGCGCTCAATTCGCCACCGCCGAGTGCGCCGTGCCAGAACAGCCCGAGCGCCAGCGCCAGGGTCGAGACGGTGAAGGACAGGCCGAGTGCCTGCACCAGTTCATCGCGGCTCAGCCCCAACGCTTGCAAGTACGGCACCGCCGGAATCACGAAGACGCCGGTGGCTGAGGTGATGACGCCGGTGATCAGCCCACACAGCGGGCCGAGCCAGCGCTCATGACGCGGGTTGACGTGCAAAGTCGGCAGAAACAGTCCGCTCAATGCGTACAGCAGCAGCGCCGCGCCAAGTTCGCGCACCACCCAATGGCCGCCGGACATGCCGATCCACAGGGTGCCGATGCCGGTGCCGAGGAAGATCATCAGTAGCATGGGCCAGAGGCGTTTGATCAATCCTTGCAGATGACCACCGAAGGCCAGTTGCCAGAAATTGGTGAGGGTCGCCGGAATGATCAACAGCGCGGCTGCCTGCGCCGGCGCCATAGCCAGACCGAGCAGGCCCATGGCGACGGTGGGCAGGCCGAGGCCGATCACGCCTTTGACCGTACCGGCGAGGAGGAAGGTGGCGATGACCAGTAGAGACAGGGTCAGGCCGAGGGTTTGGTAGAAGTCGGTTAGTGTGTGCATTGGGGTAATGTGCACTGATCCGGGCTGGGGGAAAATCTGCCATATACTGAGGCAGCCTCTTCCTGTGCAAGAGGCTGACATCGGCGTTGAGGCATCTGGCCTCTTCGCGAGCAGGCTCGCTCCCACACGGGATCTGCGCTGTACATGAGTCCCTGTGGAAGCGAGCCTGCTCGCGAAAGGGCCAGCCCAGCCACCGCGAAACCACAGGCAAACCCATGCACTTCGACCTCACCGACCTGCGCCTCTACCTGCATATCCTCGACACCGGCAACATCACCGCCGGCGCCGCCCGCAGCCACTTGTCCCTCGCCGCCGCCAGCGCCCGAATCCGCGCGATGGAAGCCTCGCTGGGCGCCGAATTCCTCGACCGCGGACGCCGTGGCGTCACCCCGACGCCTGCCGGCAAAGCCCTCGCCCGCCACGCGCGCATCCTTTTGCAACAGGCCGAACGTATGCAGCAGGACCTTGCCGATTATGCGCAAGGCGTCAAAGGCCAGGTGCGGCTGTTGTGCAACACCACGGCGATCACCGAGTACCTGCCGGAAGTGCTCGCGGATTTCCTGCGCATCCATCCCAATCTCGACATCGATCTACAGGAACTGCCCAGCGCGCGGATCACCCATGCCTTGCGCGAAGGCGCAGCGGACTTGGGCATCGTCTCCGACGCGGTCGACACCAACGGCTTACAGACTCAAGCGTTTCGTGATGATCCGCTGGTGCTGATTCTGCCGCTCGATCACCCGTTGTCCGACGCCACCGAGGTCAGTTTCAGCGACGCGTTGCAGCACGACTTTGTCGGACTCAGCGCCGACAGCGCATTGGCGATCTATCTGGAAGAACAGGCGCTGCACAGCGGCGCACGAATGCAGGTGCGCATTCGCGCCGATGGCTTTGATGGAGCAATGCGCATGGTCGCCCGAGGTGCCGGCCTGACCATCGTGCCGTTGGCCGCTGTCGAACGCGCGAAGGTCGAATGCTTCAAATGTGTGGCGCTCAATGAACCGTGGGCGCGTCGCAGGTTATTGCTCTGCGCGAGAGACTTCGCCGCGCTGCCGGGTTATGCCCAGGCATTGTTACAAGCGCTCATCGCTGCGCGTTTCTGAGCACTCCGATGTCGACCCCAGACAACTGAGCGACAACCGGGCGCTATAGGGTGCGACTTCAATTCTCAAGTCCACTTGCCCGGAGTCCCCATGACCGCGACCGCCCCTATCACCGTTCTGCGCGACACTCACCCGCTGCCGGTACTCGACGCCTGCAAGTGGGAAAAACTCGAAGGCGACCCGCACACCGTCAACCTCAACGCCTACACCAGCGAAGACGGCAGCAAGATCATGGGCACCTGGATCTGCACACCGGGCAAGTGGCGCGTCGATTATGTGAAGTGGGAGTACTGCCATTTCCAGGAAGGCTACTGCGTGATCACCCCGGACGGCATGGCGCCGATCCACCTGCGCGCCGGCGATATCTTCGTGGTTGAGCCGGGCATGAAGGGCACGTGGGAAGTGGTCGAGACCGTGCGCAAATATTTCGTCTTCGCCTGATGCAAAAAAGCCGGGAAATCACCCGACGTGATTTCCCGGCAAATGTCCCGGCGTTGCTAAAACCTGTGGCGAGGGGATTTATCCCCGCTCGACTGCCCAGCAGTCGCAACCCCTGAGCACGCGGTTCACCTGACACAATCCAGGGGGCTGCTGCGCAACCCAGCGGGGATAAATCCCCTCACCACAAGGGCTGATCGCGATTACTGCGGCTTGCGATAGCTGTTGATGATCGCCGAGAAATCCTTCCCGCCGTCACCGCGCTGGCTCATCGCCTGATACAACTGCTGCGCCACCGCGCCGAGCACCACCGGTTGATGCGCCTGCCGCGCCGCTTCCGTCGCCAGCCCGAGATCCTTGAGCATCAATTCTGCACCGAACCCGCCGGTATAACCGCGCGAGGCCGGCGCCGTTTCGACGATGCCCGGCCACGGGTTGTACATCTCCGAACTCCAGCAGCGGCCGGTCGAGCTGTTGATGATTCCGGCCAGCACACCGGTGTCGATCCCCAGCGCATCGCCCAACGCCATCGCCTCACTGACGCCGACCATCGAAATCGCCAGCAGCAGGTTGTTGCAGATCTTGGCGATCTGGCCGGTGCCGACTTCACCGCAATGGACGATGTTGCGGCCCATCTGCGCCAGCACCGGTTGCAGGGTGGCGAACAGTTCCGGGGTGGCGCCGACCATGAAGGTCAGCGTGCCGGCGGTCGCGCCGCCAGTGCCGCCGGAGACCGGCGCATCGGCCATGGCCACGCCGTGTTTGGCGGCGGCCGCAGCAACGTCGCGGGCGGTCTGCGGATCGATAGTGCTGCAATCCACCGCCGGCACGCCTTGGCGAATGCCGGCGAGCACGCCCTCTTCACCCAGCCAGACACTGCGCACGTGCACAGCCGCCGGGAGCATGGTGATCACCAGTTCGGCATCTTCCGCCGCCTCGCGGGCCGAAGCGCGGATGGTGCCGCCCAGTTGCTCGAGTTCCGCCAGCACGGTTTTGTTCAGGTCGACCAGGTTCAGGGAGTGGCCGGCCTTGATCAGGTTACGCGCCATCGGCGCGCCCATGTTGCCCAGCCCGATAAATGCGATTTTCATGATCGAATCCTCAGCGCAGGTTGATGGTGGTGTTCACGCCGTCGTTGACGCTGTCGTCGTCGAACCAGCGCGCCGTGACCGTTTTGGTCTGCGTGTAGAACTGCACCACTTGCTTGCCGTACGGGCCGAGGTCGCCGAGTTTCGAACCGCGCGAACCGGTGAAGCTGAAGAACGGCACCGGCACTGGAATCGGGATGTTGATGCCGACCTGCCCGACGTCGATTTCCGTCTGGAATTTGCGCGCCGCCGCGCCGCTCTGGGTGAACAGGCCAGTGCCGTTGCCGAACGGATTGGCGTTGACCAGCGCGATCGCCTGATCGAGGGTGTCGACTTCCAGCACCACCAGCACCGGGCCGAAGATTTCCTGGGTGTAGATCTGCATGTCGGTGGTCACCCCGGAGAACAGGGTCGGGCCGACAAAGTTGCCTTGCTCGTAGCCCGGCACGCTGATGTCGCGACCATCGAGTTCAAGCTTGGCGCCTTCCTTGATGCCGCTTTCGATTAGTTCAAGGATCCGCGCCTTGGCCTTTTTCGAAATCACCGGACCGACATCGGTGCCCGGCTCGCTGCCGGCGTTGACCTTGAGTTTCTGCGCCAGCGCTTTGAGGTCTGGCAGCCACTGTTTTGCGGCACCGACCAGCACCACCACCGACGTGGCCATGCAACGTTGCCCGGCGGCACCGAAACCGGCACCGACCAAGGCATTCAGCGCTTGCTCGCGATTGGCGTCCGGCAGTACCACGGCGTGGTTTTTTGCGCCCATCATCGACTGCACGCGTTTGCCGTGTTTGCCGGCCAGGTCATAAACGTGGGTGCCGACAGCGGTAGAACCGACGAACGACACGGCTTTGATGTCCTTGTGCGTGCACAGGCCGTCGACCACATCCTTGCCGCCGTGAACCACATTGAGCACGCCAGCAGGGACGCCCGCTTCGATCGCCAGCTCCACCAGCAACATGGTCGACAGCGGATCCTGTTCCGAAGGCTTGAGCACGAAGGTGTTACCGCAGGCGATCGCCATAGGGAACATCCATAGCGGAATCATCGCCGGGAAGTTGAACGGCGTGATGCCTGCGCAGACGCCGATCGGCTGGCGCAGGGTGTAAGTGTCGACGCCGCCGGCGACGTTCTCGGCGAACTCGCCCATTTGCAGGGTGCCGATCGAGCACGCGTGCTCGACCACTTCCAGGCCACGGAAAATATCGCCTTCGGCATCAGCAATGGTCTTGCCCTGCTCGGCGCTGAGGACCACGGCGATGCGCTTGGAGTGCTCGCGGATCAGCGCTTGCAGCTTGAGCATGATGCGCATCCGCGCGCCGATCGGGGTCAGTTTCCAGGTCTGGAACGCGCGCTGGGCGGCGCTGACAGCGGCATCGACCTCTGCCGCGGTGGCGAACGGAACCTTGGCCAGCACTTGCTGGGTGGCCGGGTTGACGATGTCGTGCCACTCGGTGGTCTGCGACTCGACCCATTCGCCGTCGATCAGCAGCTTGACCTTTTGCAGCGTGGTGTCGTTGGGCGTAAGCGATGCGTTCATGCTGGTCTCCAGAACTTGTTTTTATCGTAGGAGCCAAGGCGAAAGGTTCGCCCTGAGATGAGGCGTGTGTCACGAATTGGTTGTCGGACTGTTTTTGGAGTATAGATGTGCAAACTTCTAATAAGAACGCACATATAAGCCCGACCATCATGCAAAAAAACATCACCTCGCTAGGCTCGCTGAACTGGGACGACCTGAAGTTTTTCCTTGAAGTCGCCCGCACCCGCAAGGCCAGCACCGCCGCCAAACGCCTGGCTGTCGACTACACCACGGTGTCGCGACGGATCAGCTCGCTGGAAGCGGCGCTGGGCACATTGCTGTTCGAAAAATCCCGCACCAGCGGCTTCGTCCTGACCACCGAAGGCCAGCGCTTGCTCGGTTATGCCGAGTCGATCGAAAGCACGTTGCACATGGCTTGCGAGCAGGTTTCGGGCTCGGGCGTGGCCCTGTCCGGCCATGTGCGCATGGGCTGCACCGAAGGCTTCGGCAGTTTTTTCATCACCCCGCAACTGAGCCATTTCGTCGACGCCTACCCGGCGATCTCGGTGGACATCCTGCCGCTGCCGCACTTCATCAGCCTGTCCAAGCGCGAGGCCGACATCGTCATCGCCCTCGAGCGGCCGGAGCACGGGCCGTACGTCTGCTGCAAACTCTGCGACTACCGCTTGCAGCTGTATGCAACCCAGAACTACCTCGACAAACACCCACCGATCCGCCGCCCGGCCGATTTGAGCAAGCATCAATTCATCAGTTATGTGGATGACCTGGCGTTCAGCTCGGAGCTGCTCTACCTGGCCAACGTGCTGCCCGGCGCCAGCGCAAACTTGCGCAGCACCAGCGTGATCGCGCAATACGTCGCCGCACAGCAGGGGCGCTCGCTGGCGATCCTGCCGTGCTTCCTCGCCGCACAAGACCCGCGATTGCTGCCGGTGTTGCCGGAGGAAGTCGACATCACCCGGCAGTTCTGGATGTACTGCAGGGAGGATCTGCGCAAGTTGAAGCGGATTACGTTGTTGTGGGATTACATCAGAGAAGTGACCGAGCGCAATCAGGCGTTGTTGATGGGTGAAACGCGGGAGATGCGCTTTGCCGATTAGTCGGCGCTGACCACAATCGACACCCGGCGGTTTTCCGTGCGCCCTGCCGCTGTGTCGTTGGAGGCTACCGGCTCGCTGCTGCCGAGGCCTTGCAGCTGGATGTTCTCCGGTTTCATGCCGACCGTGCCGAGGACGTTGGCGACGCTCTTGGCCCGACGCAGCGACAGTTGCTGATTGTGGGTTTCCTTGCCCGACGCATCGGTGTGGCCATCTACCCGAACGCGCTCGATCCCCACGCCGAGCAGCGCCTTGCCGATGCGTTCGACGATTTCCGTGCTGGCTGCGTTCAGGCTTTCGACGTCGCTGCCAAAAAGCACTTTGCCCGACAGGCCGAATTCCCAACCGTCGTCGGTCAACTCGAAACCCTGCTGTTTGAGCACGGCGACCTGCGCCGGTGTGAGGCCTTTCTGTGGGGCGGTCTGGCAACCGCTCAGGGTCAGCGCGGCGATCATCAGCAATGCGGAAAAAAGTCGAACGGGAAGAGTGAACACGGGCATCAGCTCCTGGTGTGAACGGAATCGACCGGGCGCTCCGACCCGGCGGTGAATTGCGCGCCGCGCGACAGGCGCTTGGCCTGATACATCGCCGCGTCGGCTGCGTTGAGCAAGGCTCCCGGCGTGGCGCCATGATCGGGATAGACGGCGATGCCGATACTGAGCGAGGTCACCACACTGCTGTCGCCGGGCAGGGTGATCGGCATGTCCATGCTGGCGAGAATCTTGTCAGCGATGTGCTCAGCGTCTTCGACCGTGTGCAGGGGCGCGAGCAGCACGGCGAACTCGTCGCCGCCCAGCCGCGCGACCAGATCATCCTCGCGCAATTGCGCTCGCACGCGATTGGCGATCGCCACCAGCACGGCGTCGCCCGAGGCGTGGCCGAAGTTATCGTTGATGCCTTTGAAGCGGTCGCTGTCGAGAAACAGCACGGCGACCCGCTCATCGTGTTTTTTGCCGTTGCGCAAGGCGCGCATCAAGCGGCCTTCAAAAAACGCGCGGTTGGGCAACCCGGTGAGGCTGTCGTGGGTCGCTTGATGGGCGAGGGTTTCGTTTTCGTTCTGCAGGTGGGTTTGCCAGGACTCGAGTTCGCCGAGCAAGGCATTGAAGTCGTTGCCCAGGTTATCCAGTTCGGCGATTTGCGCCGGCGGCACGCGCCGATCCAGCGCTCGTTCGCTACGGGCGGCGTGGGCGACGGCGGCGAGGCTGTGCAACGGGCCGATGATCGCGCGCAACTGCCGCCGCGCCAGATAGAGCGCGACCCAGGCGCTGATCGCGGTGCACAGCACAATCCCGGCCAGGCCGCTGAGCAGGAAGCGCATCAGGCTGCCGCCGTGGCCGATGAGCAGGACCCGACCGATTTCGCGGTCCTGATGTTCGATCGGCAGGCTGACCGGTTTTTCCAGAATGGCGCGGGTGACCTGCATTTCCAGCTCGGAGAACAAACCGGTCTCAGCGCGCTGCCATTGCGCGATCAATTGGCCCTGCGCGTCGAGCACTCGGGCATCTGCCACTTCCTCGGTCGCGGCAATGATCGCCAGCGCCTCGGTTGCCGCCGCTTTGTCATTGAACACGACGGCCGCTTCGACGGTGTAGCTGATCGACCGGGCGATCAAATGCAGGTTGTGGTCGGCATACACCCGCAGCGCCAGCACGCCCAGCAAGGTCAGCGAAACACTGGCCATTGCCACCGCTACCAGCGCGACAATCAAATGCCCACGGCCGATGACCGAGCCCAGGGTCGGGCGAGCCTTCCAACTGAACAGCTTCATGGCGCTGCCGCTTTGCGACGGGACAACTGCAACACGCTGGGGTGTATGCGCACACCACTGCGAGCCACGGAGTCGAGATTGACCTCGAACGACACTTGTTCATCGCCAACGCGCAGGCAGAACAGACTGCCGACGGTGCATTGATCGTCTGCTTCGCTGATGCTCAGCACCGGGTGCCCGATCAACGATGCGAACAGGCGACTGCGTTCATCGGCGGTGAGCTTGCCGATGTACACCGCATCGCATTCGCTGACGATGCCCGGGTTGTCTGCCAGCAGACGCCGCACAGCCACCGGCCGGCCCGTGGCTTGGGTGGTGCCTTTGACCAGGTCATCGGTGTATTCGGTGGGGCCGACGATGCACAGGCGCAATTGCGCCGGTTCCACCGGCCAGCGTGCATAACTGAGGATGCCAAGCACCACTTGCGTGACCGCTTTGGCCCGTTGCTCGGCCGGCCCGGTTTGCGCTTGGGCGATGGCGCTGCCCGTGAACAACCAGAGCAAAACGATCAGCAATGCGTGCTGGCAGGCCCCCACACGCTGTGTCGCCCAGACGGCCACCTTCATGGAGGGATTCTCTTGGAGCGTAACGAAATGATGCCGCAACGATAGCACAGCGCCAGAACACCAGCGAGGCGCCGGCCTCTGACCGGTTGGTCAGTATTCGTTGTCGGTCATTCAGCACGTTATCCCTGAGGCTCGGTGCCCTCCTCCAGTTCCAGCATCAGCCCGCTCAGACGCTTGACCTTGCGCTGCACCGCTTCCTCAAACACGCCGGCACGTGGCTCGATCAAGGTGAACCAGTGTCGGGCGCGAGTGATTCCGGTGTAGATCAGTTCTTTGGTCAGCACGGGGTTCAACGCATCCGGCAGGATCAGCGCCGTGTGGGCGAACTCCGAGCCCTGGGATTTGTGTACCGTCATGGCGTACACGGTTTCGACATCATTGAGCCGACTCGGCAACACGAAGCGCACGCCGCCCTGTCCATCGTTACGCGGAAAGGCCACGCGCAGAACGGTTTTGCCGATCTCTGCGCCTTCACGCTCGGGCAGTTTCAGGGCGATGCCGATGTCGCCGTTCATCAGGCCCAGACCATAGTCGTTACGAGTCATCAGCACCGGCCGACCTTCATACCACTGCTGATCGCTCTCGATCAGACGCGCCTTGAGCAACGCAGCGGTGATGCGCTGGTTCAGACCTTCAACGCCCCACGGCCCTTTGCGCACCGCGCACAGCAACTGGAACGTATCGAACGCCTGCAAGACTTCCCGCGCCCAATCGGTCCAGTCCGCATGCTCAAGAGGCCGCGTCGACGGTGGACGCTGATCGCGCAGTACGCTCAAGTAATGGCGATAACCTTGCGGGCCGTTGTCGTGACCTTCGAGCAACAGGCGTTCGAGCTTCTGATCGTGCTCGCCTTTGAGCGGCAGGGAATACACGTCGTCGTAGCTGCCGGCCGCGAGCAACTGTCGCGCTTCATCGGCCAATTGCTGATTGACCCGGCGCGCAAGCTGACCGATGCCGCTGCCCTCGCCGAAACGGCGCGAGTGACGCAGCATCACCACTTGCTGCGCCAGCGGGTGGGTGCCGTCGCGGTCCTCATGCAAACCGCTGCCCTGCAACGACTCGCCACTGACTGACTCCAGCCATTGCCGCGTCTGCGGGCTGTACCAACCGCCCTCGGCGTCACGGCACAGATCGCCCAGTACCGCGCCGGCTTCGACCGAGGCCAGTTGATCCTTGTCGCCCAGCAATACCAACCGCGCATGGGCCGGCATGGCGTCGAGAAGGTTGGCCATCATTTCCAGGTCGATCATCGACGCTTCGTCGACCACCAGCACATCCAGCGGCAGGCGGTTGCCGGCATGGTGACGGAAATGCCGGGTGCCCGGTCGACTGCCGAGCAAACGGTGCACGGTGGTCACATCGCTGGGGATCGCCGCGCGCACCGCTTCGGCGACTTGCAGTGATTGCACTTGCTGACTGATCGACTCGGTCAAACGTGCAGCGGCCTTGCCGGTCGGGGCGGCCAGACGAATGCGCAGCGGATGGCCAGCCTCGACGGCCGGTGCCTGCAGCAACGCGAGCAAGCGCACCACCGTAGTGGTTTTCCCGGTGCCCGGGCCGCCAGTGATTATGCTGAAGGAGCTGCGCGTAGCGAGAGCACAGGCGAGTTTCTGCCAGTCGATGACAGCTGCGGATTCCGCGCCGCCGAACAATCGATTGAGGCGCTGCGGCAGGTCATCTGGCGTCGGCTCCTGTTGCATCAAGCGTTGGCGCAACGCTGCATCGATGCGGCGTTCGTAGGTCCAGTAGCGGCGCAGGTACAGGCGTTTGGAGGACAGCACCAACGGACGTGTCTGCGCTGGTTCACTGGCATCGGCGGCAAGGGCGACCAGCGAGCTGCTTGCCAGCACTTTGCACCAATGGGCTCCATCGAGCGTTTCGAGCAATTGCGAAGGCAGCAACAACACACCGCCCTGCACATCGCCTTCGGGCGGCAATGACAGGGCAAAATCCGGCGCCTTGAGGGTTTCGAACAAATCCAGACACACATGACCATGGCCGAGTTGGTGACTGGTCAACGCCGCCGCCAGCAGCACCAGCGGATCGGTCTCGGGCTCGAGTTCATGCAGGAAAGCGACAAAGGCGCGGTCCAGCGCACGTAGCCAACCGCGCTCGACCCAACGGCTCAGCAACAACAGCAAATCATCGGCGCGGGTCAGCGGCGAGAGTTTCGACAGGCTGTCCGCTTCCAGCGGCGTCGGCAGTAGATCGGCGAATGTGCGGCTCATAGCAGGACTCCCTGTTCCCAGGCGGGTTCGGACTTGGGTTCGGGTTTGCCCTGGAACATCCGGTCGAGGCGTTCGATCAATTCCCGTGGTGGACGCACGAAGTACACGCCACGACTTTCGGCACGCGTACCGCGCAGAAACAGATACAGCGCCCCGCCGATGTGACGATCGTAATCGTAATCCGCCAGCCGTGCCTTCAACTGGCGATGCAATGCCAGCAGATACAGCACGTATTGCAGGTCATAACGGTTGTCGAGGATCGACTGCTCCATCGCCTGCACGGTGTAGGCCTGATCATCCACGCCGAGCCAATTGGATTTGTAATCGGCGACGTAATAGCGGCCAGCGTGCTCGAAGGTCAGGTCGATAAAGCCCTTGAACATGCCGTTGAGTTGCACCGGCTCCGCCGCCACCCGGGCGACGCCATTGTGGGTGTGCTGGCGCACCTGTTCATCGAGCTTGAGCACGTCGACTTTGTGGCTGGCGAACCAGAACTCCATCTCGACGCGGTATTGCTTCAGTTGCTCAAGAACCACCGGCGGTTGCCCGCCAGCGATCGGCAACGGCGACTTGAGCAAATGCTGCAGCCAGTCAGTCAGCGTGGTGATCCAGCCTTGCCAGCCACGCAGGTTGCAACGCCGGGCAATTGCATCTTCCAGCGCTTCGCGGGTAACCGAAAAACCTTCAGCGCCCGCCCATTCGAGCAAGCCATGCAAAAACGTGCCGGGATTCGGTCCGCGAGGAAAACGGTGGATATCGGCGCCACCGCTGATGATTTCGCGAGGTGCGTCGGGGTCGAGGCGCTCGTCGTCGAAGAGCTTTTGCGCCTGCGGACTGTCCGGTGCTTCATCGCTGCCGACGCTCAATACGTCGCTGATGCGCAAAGCGCTATAGGAAGCGATCCACCAGTTTTCACTGGCTTTGCGCTTGGGCCGTAGCGTCGCTCGTAGCACTGCTTCATTGCGCGGCGGCTGGTAATGCTCATCAGTGGGCTGAGGCATTTCGCCGATGCCAATCGCCGCGCAGTCTTGCTGCAGATCGCGCAGCCAGCGATTCAATTCGCTGGACTCGCCCAAAGCGGCACCGCCACCGAGTAAGTAACCCAGCGCAGACAGGTGCAACACCGAGCTGTTGTTATTGCCGCGCTTGAGATCGGTGACGCCCAGCCAACAGGCATGTTGTGCACGGGTCAACGCGACATACAGCAGCCGCAGATCTTCGGCCAGACGCTCATCGTCAGCCAGAGCGATCAACTCGGGAGTCGGCTTGAGGCTGATCTGCGCCTTGCCCGCAGCGTCGTGGTAATGCAGCGGCAAGCGGCTGCCATCCACCGGTTTCGCCGAGCAAATAAATGGCAGGAATACCAGCGGATATTCCAGACCCTTGGATTTGTGGATGGTCACCACTTTAACCAGTTGCTCGTCGCTTTCCAGACGCAAAATCTGCTCTTCACCAGCCTGACCGGACAGTGCCAGCAGCTCGGCCAGATGGCGGATCAATGCTTGCTCGCCGTCCAGTTCAGCAGCGGCTTGCTGCATCAGCTCCGACAGGTGCAAAAGGTTGGTCAGCACGCGCTCGCCGTCACTACGCTGCATCAGGGTTTGCGGCAGGTGGAAGTCGTGAAGCAGGCGCCGCAACATCGGCAACACACCCTGCTTGCGCCAGAGCTCTCGATAGCCGCGGAACTGCATGACCCGGGCTTCCCAGACCATTTCATCCTGGTTCAGGCGCTCCAGCTCGATCAGCGGCAGGTTCAGGGTGGTGCAGGCCAGCGCAGCCTTGAGCGAGCGCTCGACATCGGGTTCGGCGCAGGCCTTCAGCCACGCCAGCAGGTCGTGCGCCTCTTGCGCGGCGAATACGGAATCCTTGTCCGAGAGATAAACGCTGCGCACCCCTCTGGCGGCGAGTTCGGCGCGTACGGCCTGGGCTTCTTTACCGTCGCGGACGAGGATCGCGATGTCCGAAGGACGCAGACCTATGAAGCCATCTGCCTGAACAAAACCAGCGCTACCGTTTTGCCCGCCATTGAGCAGTGCGGTGATTTCACTGGCGCAGGCGGCGGCCATTTGCTGGCGATAGAACGCGCCGGACAGCGGCTGATCGCCAGACAATAGCCAGACATTCAGTGCCGCGACGTCTTGCCCGGCAATCCGCAGCGTTTCCTTGCGTCCCTGAGACTCAACCGGGAGGAACGGTACCGGGTTCTCGCCATTTCTTTCGCGAAACAAAAACGCGCCGCGTCCCTGCTCTCGGGACTCGGCGCGTTCGAATACGTGATTGACCGCTGTCACCATGCCGTGGCTGGAGCGGAAGTTGGTGCCTAGTGTATGCAAACGGCCGGTAGTGGCCTGACGTGCGCGAAGATAGGTGTAGATGTCGGCACCACGGAAGGCATAGATCGCCTGCTTGGGGTCGCCGATCAGGAACAGGCCGGTGTCAGGGTGATTGTCCTCGATACGGTAAATGCTCTCAAAGATGCGGTACTGAACCGGATCGGTGTCCTGGAATTCGTCGATCAGCGCGACCGGGAACTGCTCGCGGATCAGCGTTGCCAGACGCTCGCCGCCCTCCGATTGCAGCGCGGCATCCAGACGCAACAGCATGTCGTCGAATCCCATTTCTGCGCGGCGACGCTTCTCTTCTTCGAAGCGTGCACCGACCCACTTGGCAGCGTGTTGCAGAACAGCGGCATCGGGCGTCGGCAATGCGTCGAGGCTCGATTTGAGTGCGGACATGGCGTCCAGCCCCGGATGACTCGGGGCCTGGCCTTTCCAGGCCTCGGCCATGCCTTCGGGTGTCAGACGGGTGAAGCCGGTGCCAATGTCCAGTTGCTCAAGCGATTCGTCTGCGGCCCAGGTCTTGAGTTTCTCGAACCAGGGTTCGAAATAACGCGCCTGCATCTTGCGGCCATCGACGGTTTTGCTGGCCACGCCTTCATGGCAGAGAGCAAGCAGCTCGTCTGCCCAGTCACGCCAAGGCGCTTTCAGTTCGACCAACGCCGCTCGCCGCTCCAGCAAACATTCGGCGATCAGCTCCGCAGGCACCTTGCCTTCACCGGTGTCACGCTCGCTGGCGAACAAGCCGCGTACTCGAGGCAGCAACGCTGCGGGGCCACCCCAATTGCTGCGCACCCAGTTCAGCGCATCGCCCTGCATCGGGTAGCAGAAGAGCCGCCAATAATCGCGCAGTACCTCGCCGAGCAAATCGCTGTGATCGGTTTCCAGCGACTGCGTGAACAGGCTGCCGCTGTCGAACGCATGCTCGCGCAGCATGCGCTGACACCAGCTGTGAATGGTCGAGACGGCGGCTTCGTCCATCCACTGCGCGGCGATATCGAGGCGGTTGGCACAGCCTGGCCATTGTTGCGGATCGAACTGATCGCGCAACTCGGCAATCAGTCCGTCGGGGGCAGTGATTTCATCGCGGAAGAATCGCGCGGCCTCAGCCAAGCGTGTCCGAATTCGTTCACGCAGCTCTTTGGTGGCAGCGTCGGTAAACGTCACTACGAGGATTTGCGGCGGCAGCAATTCGCGCGCGAAACCGCTTGTCTCGCCGCCATGACCGAGTATCAGCCGCAGATAAAGTGCCGAGATCGTGAAGGTTTTGCCGGTGCCGGCGCTTGCTTCGATCAACTGGCTGCCGCGCAGCGGGAAGGCCAGAGCCAACGGTGTTTTGGTACTCATGCGCGCGCACCTTCGCTGGACAAGGAACGCCAGGGCGCTTCGAATAATGGGCGGTACAAGGCGTCGCACCAGCCGGTGAAGGTTTCGTCTGCCAACAATGCATCGAAGTCGGGATATTGCCGGAGCAGTGCCGGGCTTTCACGCCGCTCGCCCTCGCTGGTCTGGCCGTCACCTTCATAGGCTTTTCGTGCAGCGGCTTCGGCTTTGACCGAGTCAGTTTGAGACAACCAGGCGAACGCGGTTTTTATCGCAATCGGCAAGGGTTGGCGCATGCCGGATTGCCAGGCAAGAAGCAGGTCACCGAGCAAACGCAGCGCTCGGTCCCGCTCCATTGGCTCAAGCAACAGTGTGTCGTCACTGGCGACCAGCGCTGTGGTTAACGCATGTCCGCTGGCGCAGGCGACCAGATGGGTGATCCACGGTTTGGTCAGGCGATGCCACTTGCGCGTTTTGATCGAGCCGATGCTGTTGGGAATGGTCGTAACGGACAGCAGGCCGCCATCGGCGCGCTGGTGCAGACTTGCGAGCCAGCCTTCCAGCCGCAAACCCTGCAAATCGAGACTGACCGGGGTCGCGCTGGTCAACGGCGTCGGCCATAACGTCAGCAACTGCTGATAACGTTGCAGAAGATCCGGCAGCGGTTCGATCAGTTCACGCTGCAGGCATTCGCCGAAACCCGCCATCGGCAACAAGCCACTGTTTTGCAGGCGCAGCGCCCGGGCTTGCAGTGCCTGATCGACATCCTGCGGCTGGCTGAGCGCAGCTTCCAGCAAACTGTCGCTGAGCGTGTAGCGCTGCAACGCGTCCAGTACAAAAGGTTCTTCATCGGCCAACGGCGCTTGCGCGGCCTCGAAATACACTTTGAGACGCTGGGTGAAAAACTGCCGAACCGGATTACGCAGAAAGTCCTGCAGTAAAGCCAGTGTCAGCGGTTCCTCTTGAACATACGGTGCGAGTAACTCCGCCTCGCTTTGATGCGTTTGCTCTTGATGCACAACTTGCCATTCGCTGGCATAGCTGAACAGTTGCTCGCCTTCGTGGAAATAGCGGGCGCTGAAAGGTTGCAGAGGATGTTCTTCGGTCAGCACGTCCAACAGATCCTGGCTTGGGTCGATTGAACGCCAGCCGCTGGCGAGGTGATCGCGCAACTGGCCGATCAGTACCGAGGCAGGTCGTTCGCTGTTGTCACGGATGCTGCGACCGACCCAACTGATATAGAGCTGAGAGCGTGCGGACAACAGCGCTTCGAGTAACAGGTAGCGGTCGTCTTCACGTCGTGAGCGATCCCCAGGTCGGTAATCGCTGCCCATCAGATCGAAGTCCAGCGGTGGTTGCGCGCGGGGATAATCGCCGTCGTTCATGCCCAGCAGACAAACCAGTTTGAAAGGAATGGCACGCATCGGCATCAAGGTGCAGAAATTCACCGCACCGGCGAGGAATCGTTGCGACAAACGGCCCTGATCCAGCCCGGCGAGCCAGGCTTCGCGCACGACAGTCAGCGGCAGTTCGTCAGTCAGCCCGACCGCCTCGCAGGTCTCCAGCCAGGTTTCGCGAAGCTCTTCCAGTTGGGTCAGCAGGTAGTCGTCGTGCTCGTTGCTCGCCTGAAAGAACACCTGCATCAGCGCCTGCAAGCGCAGCCCCCACTCTTTCGGTTGAGCCGGTTGCGTGAGTTGCTGATGAGCGATTTCCAAGGCATCCAGCAGCGCCACCAATGGCCCGATCAGGGCAGCATCAAGCCCACCGATTTCGTCGTAAGGCTCGATACCTGCACATGCGTCGGCACTGCCGACAGCGTACCCCAGCAGCATTCGGCGCAGGCCGAAATGCCAGCTGTTCTGCTCCAGTTCCTCCGGCAATCCGAGACCGGCCCGTTGCTCCGCGCTCATGCCCCAACGCACGCCGGCGCCTTCGATCCAGCGATGCAAGGTTGGCAGGTCGCGCTCCTCTACGCCAAAGCGAGCACGCAGAGCTGGAACATCGAGCAGGTCAAGAATCTCGCTGACCGGGAAACGGCTGTCCGGGAGTTTGAGCAGGTGCTCGACTGCGATTAGTAACGGATCGCGGCCACGCTGGCCCTGATCCGCCAAAGTGAACGGAATGAAGCGCGTGTCGAATCGATCGAGCTGACCGAAAACCGCGCGGATATGCGGCGCATAGCTGTCGATATCCGGGACCATGACGATTACGTCGCGGGGGCGCAAGTCCGGGTCGGCACTGAAACGCGCCAGCAGTTGATCGTGCAGGATCTCGACTTCACGCTGGGCGCTGTGGGCGATGTGAAAACGTATTGAATGGTCTTGGGTTGAATCGACCGCAGGCCAGAGTTCGCGTGTCTCGTTAAGTGGACGTAACTCCAGAATGTCATCCTGCAGCTGGTTAAGCATGTTGCGGGGCTGGGCTTCGCTGAACAGGTCGATGCGGCCGTCACGAAAGGCTGCGCGGTAGCTGTTGGGGTCGTCGTAGCTGTCGAGCAGGTTGATATAGTCGCGACCTTGCTTGCCCCAAGCGGCCAGCAACGGATGTGCGTGCTGATGCAGGGTCTCGGCATCAAGTACAACTGGCATCCCGCTTTTGCGTTGTTGCCGCTTGTATTGATGCCGCAGCAGATCCTTGTCGGCGACGATATCGGCCCAGTGATGGCGACAGGGGTTGTGTACGCAAAGCAGAACCTGACTGAAGCGCGCCAGACCGGCGAGCGCTTCAAGTACCTGCGCGGGTAGCGAAGAAATACCAAAAACGATCACACGCGGTGGCAGTGAAGCCGGAGCCTCATCAAGAGTGTTGATGCGCTCCATGAAACGTTGATGGACGCCGGCACGACTCTGCGCCATGCCTTGTTCGCCGACGTCATCCAGCAGCGCTCGCCACAACTCGGCCTGCCAGCAACTGGTCGCTGGCAGAGGTTTGATTTCACCTCGCACATTGCGCAGTTGATGACGCCCTTCCGCCCAATCTTCCAGCCAGTCGGCCCGGTAGACCTGATATTGGTCAAACAGGTCGGCCAGACGCTCTGACAATTGATAGCGCTTGCGCAGATCGCTGTCGTGGGTGAGGAAGCGTTGCAGCGGCTCGAAATGGGCGCGGTCGATTACCTGTGGCAAGAGGCGCATCAGGCGCCAGGTCAGCGGGGCTTTGTCGAGCAGGGATTTAGCCGGAATTTCTTCTCGTCCCAATACCATGCGATAGAGCTGCCACATGAAACTGCCGGGTAGTTGAACGTCAATCGCCGCAGCGATTCCGCAACCGCCAAGGTCGTCGTCTTCGGGATCCTCGGCCAATGCCAGTTTGAGCCATTGGGCGATGCCGTTGCTTTGTACCAAAGCGATTTCGTTCTCCAAGGGTGCGAGTGGATAGCGCCGCATGATGCTGACCACAAGGCTGCGCAGCTCATCAAGACTGTTACTCTGAACCACCATGAATGCAGCGTTGAGGGACTGGGCGTCCGACATATGGATTCCTTGGAAAATCGCTAAAGCCGAGGCAGAACCTTAGCATTGTCGGCCGGCTGTGACAGCCGGACGAGGTCTGCGAAGGCTGTAAGAACTTTCTCGCAGGCAAAACAAAACCCCAACTGCTTTCGCAATTGGGGTTTCGGAATTTAATCTTGACGATGACCTACTCTCACATGGGGAAACCCCACACTACCATCGGCGATGCATCGTTTCACTGCTGAGTTCGGGATGGGATCAGGTGGTTCCAACGCTCTATGGTCGTCAAGAAATTCGGGTACTGACTCGTGACCGGATGGCCTCGCTTCAGCAAATTGGGTATGTGACAGCTTTCGGTGTTTGTGCGCTTCGAACTTTCGGTTCGTTTCGTCTTCACACACCGCAATCTGGCTTTTAAGCGCAAATTGCTTGGGTGTTATATGGTCAAGCCTCACGGGCAATTAGTATTGGTTAGCTCAACGCCTCACAGCGCTTACACACCCAACCTATCAACGTCGTAGTCTTCGACGGCCCTTCAGGGAACTCAAGGTTCCAGTGAGATCTCATCTTGAGGCAAGTTTCCCGCTTAGATGCTTTCAGCGGTTATCTTTCCCGAACATAGCTACCCGGCAATGCCACTGGCGTGACAACCGGAACACCAGAGGTTCGTCCACTCCGGTCCTCTCGTACTAGGAGCAGCCCCTCTCAAATCTCAAACGTCCACGGCAGATAGGGACCGAACTGTCTCACGACGTTCTAAACCCAGCTCGCGTACCACTTTAAATGGCGAACAGCCATACCCTTGGGACCGGCTTCAGCCCCAGGATGTGATGAGCCGACATCGAGGTGCCAAACACCGCCGTCGATATGAACTCTTGGGCGGTATCAGCCTGTTATCCCCGGAGTACCTTTTATCCGTTGAGCGATGGCCCTTCCATACAGAACCACCGGATCACTAAGACCTACTTTCGTACCTGCTCGACGTGTCTGTCTCGCAGTCAAGCGCGCTTTTGCCTTTATACTCTACGACCGATTTCCGACCGGTCTGAGCGCACCTTCGTACTCCTCCGTTACTCTTTAGGAGGAGACCGCCCCAGTCAAACTACCCACCATACACTGTCCTCGATCCGGATAACGGACCTGAGTTAGAACCTCAAAGTTGCCAGGGTGGTATTTCAAGGATGGCTCCACGCGAACTGGCGTCCACGCTTCAAAGCCTCCCACCTATCCTACACAAGCAAATTCAAAGTCCAGTGCAAAGCTATAGTAAAGGTTCACGGGGTCTTTCCGTCTAGCCGCGGATACACTGCATCTTCACAGCGATTTCAATTTCACTGAGTCTCGGGTGGAGACAGCGCCGCCATCGTTACGCCATTCGTGCAGGTCGGAACTTACCCGACAAGGAATTTCGCTACCTTAGGACCGTTATAGTTACGGCCGCCGTTTACCGGGGCTTCGATCAAGAGCTTCGCGTTAGCTAACCCCATCAATTAACCTTCCGGCACCGGGCAGGCGTCACACCCTATACGTCCACTTTCGTGTTTGCAGAGTGCTGTGTTTTTAATAAACAGTCGCAGCGGCCTGGTATCTTCGACCGGCATGAGCTTACGGAGCAAGTCCTTCACCCTCACCGGCGCACCTTCTCCCGAAGTTACGGTGCCATTTTGCCTAGTTCCTTCACCCGAGTTCTCTCAAGCGCCTTGGTATTCTCTACCCAACCACCTGTGTCGGTTTGGGGTACGGTTCCTGGTTACCTGAAGCTTAGAAGCTTTTCTTGGAAGCATGGCATCAACCACTTCGTCACCCAAAGGGTAACTCGTCATCAGCTCTCGGCCTTAAGATCCCGGATTTACCTAAGATCTCAGCCTACCACCTTAAACTTGGACAACCAACGCCAAGCTGGCCTAGCCTTCTCCGTCCCTCCATCGCAATAACCAGAAGTACAGGAATATTAACCTGTTTTCCATCGACTACGCTTTTCAGCCTCGCCTTAGGGACCGACTAACCCTGCGTCGATTAACGTTGCGCAGGAAACCTTGGTCTTTCGGCGTGGGTGTTTTTCACACCCATTGTCGTTACTCATGTCAGCATTCGCACTTCTGATACCTCCAGCAAGCTTCTCAACTCACCTTCACAGGCTTACAGAACGCTCCTCTACCGCATCACCCGAAGGTGATACCCGTAGCTTCGGTGTATGGTTTGAGCCCCGTTACATCTTCCGCGCAGGCCGACTCGACTAGTGAGCTATTACGCTTTCTTTAAAGGGTGGCTGCTTCTAAGCCAACCTCCTAGCTGTCTAAGCCTTCCCACATCGTTTCCCACTTAACCATAACTTTGGGACCTTAGCTGACGGTCTGGGTTGTTTCCCTTTTCACGACGGACGTTAGCACCCGCCGTGTGTCTCCCATGCTCGGCACTTGTAGGTATTCGGAGTTTGCATCGGTTTGGTAAGTCGGGATGACCCCCTAGCCGAAACAGTGCTCTACCCCCTACAGTGATACATGAGGCGCTACCTAAATAGCTTTCGAGGAGAACCAGCTATCTCCGAGCTTGATTAGCCTTTCACTCCGATCCACAGGTCATCCGCTAACTTTTCAACGGTAGTCGGTTCGGTCCTCCAGTCAGTGTTACCTAACCTTCAACCTGCCCATGGATAGATCGCCCGGTTTCGGGTCTATTCCCAGCGACTAGACGCCCTATTAAGACTCGCTTTCGCTACGCCTCCCCTATTCGGTTAAGCTCGCCACTGAAAATAAGTCGCTGACCCATTATACAAAAGGTACGCAGTCACAGAACAAAGTCTGCTCCCACTGCTTGTACGCATACGGTTTCAGGATCTATTTCACTCCCCTCTCCGGGGTTCTTTTCGCCTTTCCCTCACGGTACTAGTTCACTATCG
>NZ_JAHSTX010000001.1:4707500-4938646 GCF_019145375.1 Pseudomonas triticicola
TTTATCCCCGCTGGACTGCGCAGCAGGCCCCAGCTTTTGATTTAAAAAAAGCGGGGGCCGCTGCGCGACCCAGCGGGGATAAATCCCCTCGCCACAGGGCTCTTTGCCCTTTTGTATGGCGCTAGAGCTTAGAGCGGCGTAGCAGCTACGCTGACACCCATGGTATGGCTCGCCCCCGGCGCCAGGGTCACCAGATCATCCATCACGTTCGCCGTTTCGATGCACAGCATGCGCTGCCAGCCATCGTTGTCCATGTCCGGCAGGGCGGCGGCGCGGTCGATCCATGGGTTCCAGATCACCGCCGTGCGTGAGCCGGTGGAGGTCAGCACAATGCGTCGTTCCCAGCTCGGATCAACGATGCTCAATTGCGGCGGAACGTCGAGGTAGATGCGGTCGGTCTCGCCGGCGAAATGCAGATCGCCGCTCTGGCTGGCCGTGTTCCAGTCATCCAGGGTCTCGATGTAGTTGAGCCCGGCCACGCCGTCGACATGCACATTACGCACGTCACTCACGGCGAAATAGGTGTGCAGCGCCTGACTCAGCGTGACGCTGTCAGTACCCCGGTTATGGCTGGTCAGACTGTAATGCAGTTGATCCGCCAGATGCAGGGTCAGGGTCAGATCGACCTCGTGCGGCCAGCCCGGCAGGCCACCTTCGGGGTAGGGCAGCTTGAACTCGACCTTGATGCCGTCAGCCTCTGATTCGATGTTGCCCAACTGCCAATCCATCGCCCGCACCAGACCGTGCGCGGGGGCCGGTTGCGCGCCGGTGTACATGGCCTGCACGCTGCTCGGGTTGCGTTCGAATTTGCCAAACCACGGCCAGCACACCGGCACGCCGGCGCGGATGCTTTTGCCGGTCTTGAACTCGGCCTTGTCGTTGAGCCAGATGATCGGCGGCTGGCCGTCGATCTGATAACTGAGGATGTGCGCGCCTTGCTGGGCCACCAGCACTTCGGCCTTGCCGTGGCGGATGCGCCAGCAGTTCAGTTCATCCTGTTTCACGGCTTCAACGTTGGGCGTGTTCATGGGCAACTCTCGATCAGACACTGGGGACGACTATCGACCGCAAAACGGCCGCGAGGTTTAACGCGCGCGTGGCGGCACCGAACGGGTGCGACCGCTGCCGTCGATGGCGACGAAAACGAAAACCGCTTCGGTGACCTTGCGCCATTCGCTGGACAGTGGGTCATCGCTCCACACTTCGACCATCATCTGGATCGAGCTGCGACCGATTTCCAGGGTCTGGGTATAAAAGGACAACTGCGCGCCGACGGCGACCGGGACGAGAAACGCCATGCGGTCGATGGCGACAGTGGCGACGCGGCCACCGGCCACCCGGCTGGCCATGGCGGTGCCGGCCAGATCCATCTGCGCGACCAGCCAGCCGCCGAAAATATCGCCAAAGCCGTTGGTTTCGCGCGGGAGTGCGGTGATTTGCAGGGCCAGGTCGCCCTGTGGAATCGGATCTTCTTGTTCGAGCTCTATCATGCCGAGGGGCCTCTGACCCGTGACTCTTCGTGGGTATTGCGGGTGGTAGCCGTCTTCAAGAAAAACGATTCAACACCGAACACACTGCGTTCGTCACGTTTTCCATCAGGCGCCTAAAGGGAAACTCTGCGAAAAAGGCTAAATCCCGAGCAAAGGACGGGCCAACAACGTTTTCGCACAGCAACCTCTTACAAATCCTGCGCAGGTGGCGAGTATATCGGTCGATAGACCCCGCGACGACCACCCGGTTCTGATTTCGACCGTCAATTACGCGCCTCTATGTGCTTTTTCGAACAATTTGCTATGGTGCCGAACCTGTCCGAGCCACCGCCAGCGTTGTTGTGGCGACAGATTCGACTATAAGAGAAGCCCTTGCCATGACCACAGCGCCTTCGAGCCTCGCGCAGCCCGAGCAACCCGCACGACCGTTGACCCGCAATGACTACAAGACTCTGTCGCTGTCCGCCCTCGGCGGGGCGCTGGAGTTCTACGATTTCATCATCTTCGTTTTCTTCGCCACCGTCGTCGGCAAGCTGTTCTTCCCGGCCGACATGCCCGAGTGGCTGCGCTTGATGCAGACGTTCGGCATCTTTGCTGCCGGCTATCTGGCGCGCCCTTTGGGCGGCATCGTCATGGCGCACTTCGGTGACCTGCTGGGGCGCAAGAAAATGTTCACCCTGAGCATTTTCATGATGGCCGTGCCGACGCTGATCATGGGCCTGCTGCCGACCTACGCGCAGATCGGCATCTGGGCGCCGATCCTGTTGCTGCTGATGCGGGTGATCCAGGGTGCGGCGATTGGCGGTGAGGTGCCGGGGGCGTGGGTCTTCGTTTCCGAACACGTACCGCAAAAGCACATCGGTTATGCCTGCGGCACGCTCACCAGTGGCCTGACTGCCGGCATCCTCCTCGGCTCGCTGGTCGCCACGGCGATCAACAGCATTTATACGCCAGCCGAAGTGTCGGATTACGCCTGGCGGATCCCGTTCCTGCTCGGCGGCGTGTTCGGCCTGTTCTCGGTGTACTTGCGTCGCTGGCTGCACGAAACTCCGGTGTTCGCCGAACTGCAACTGCGTAAAGCGCTGGCCGAAGAAGTGCCGTTGCGCGCGGTGCTGCGTGATCATCGCGGCGCCATCGCCATTTCGATGCTGCTGACCTGGCTGCTGTCGGCCGGCGTCGTCGTAGTGATCCTGATGACCCCGACCGTGCTGCAAACGGTCTACCACTTCTCGCCGACCACGGCGCTGCAAGCCAACAGCCTGGCCATCGTCTTCCTCAGCCTCGGCTGCATTGGCGCCGGCGCGCTGGCCGATCGCTTCGGCGCCGGCCGTGTATTCGTCTTTGGCTGCCTGGGCCTGCTGATCAGCTCCTGGACCTTCTACCACAGCCTCGCCGACCACCCGGACTGGCTGTTCCCGCTGTACGCACTGACCGGTTTGCTGGTCGGCACCATCGGCGCGGTGCCGTACGTGATGGTCAAAGCGTTCCCGCCGGTGGTTCGCTTCAGTGGCTTGTCGTTCTCGTACAACGTCGCGTACGCGATCTTCGGTGGCTTGACGCCGATGGTGGTGAGCCTGCTGCTGAAAGAAAGCGCGATGGGGCCTGCTTACTATGTGGCAGTGCTGTGTGCGATGGGGATTCTGGTCGGGGCGTGGCTCTGGAAGAAGGGGCGCTAAAGCCCAGGATCTGCTCCACCAATACCGGCCACTTCGCGAGCAGGCTCGCTCCCACAGTTGGAATGCATTTCAATTGTGGGAGCGAGCCTGCTCGCGAATGGGGACGTCACAAATCATCCAGCAAAACCCGATGCTGGCCTTTCATCCAATTGTCATATTTCAGCCATAGAGTGTTCACATGGCCTGCTGATACTTGGCCCCGACTTAACACACCCTATCTGCTAGGAGTAAGGCATGAAACTGAAGCGTTTGATGGCGGCAATGACTTTTGTCGCTGCTGGCGTTGCGACTGCCAACGCGTTCGCCGCTGTTGACCCTGCTATCCCGAGCTACACCAAGACCACTGGTGTGTCGGGCAACCTGTCCAGCGTCGGTTCCGATACCCTGGCCAACCTCATGACCCTCTGGGCTGAGAACTACAAAAAAGAATACCCGAACGTCAACATCCAGATTCAGGCTGCCGGTTCTTCCACCGCGCCACCTGCACTCACCGAAGGCACCGCCAACCTGGGCCCGATGAGCCGCAAGATGAAGGACAACGAGCTGCAGGCTTTCGAACAGAAGTACGGCTACAAGCCGACGGCAATCCCGGTTGCCGTGGATGCCTTGGCGGTGTTCGTGCACAAGGACAACCCGATCAAGCACCTGACCATGGCTCAAGTCGATGCGATCTTCTCCTCGACGCGCCTGTGCGGTGCCAAAGCTGACGTCAAGACCTGGGGTGACCTGGGCGTAACCGGTGACCTGGCCAACAAGCCGGTTCAGCTGTTCGGCCGTAACTCGGTGTCCGGCACTTACGGCTACTTCAAGGAAGAAGCCCTGTGCAAAGGCGACTACAAGCCGAACGTCAACGAACAACCAGGTTCGGCGTCGGTGGTGCAGTCGATCAGCAGCTCGCTTAACGGCGTCGGCTACTCGGGCATCGGCTACAAAACTGCCAGCGTGAAAACCGTCGCCCTGGCCAAGAAAGAAGGCGGCGAGTTCATCGAAGACACCGAAGAAAACGCCCTGAACGGCAAGTATCCGCTGTCGCGCTTCCTCTACGTTTACGTCAACAAAGCCCCGAACAAGCCTCTGGCCCCGCTGGAAGCCGAGTTCGTGAAGCTGGTGCTGTCGAAACAGGGCCAGGAAGTGGTAGTGAAAGACGGCTACATCCCGCTGCCAGCCAAGGTTGCCGCCAAGGCACTGGCTGACCTCGGTCTGCAAGAAGGCGGCGCTGTCGCCAAGAAGTAACACCCTGAGGCCGGCCTGAAGCCGGACTCCTGTGGGAGCGAGCCTGCTCGCGAAGGGGGGGCACATGCAGCATCGATGTGACTGACCCGACGCCTTGGCGAACAGACGCGCTCCTGCAACCACCAAATTTTCGACTCCGCTGCCGGACTTCCGGCTGGCGGATTTGCTGCGTCACTGCACTGTCATCTTTCTGTCATACAGGATCGCTAGGGTGTGCGCATGAATGATCTGGCCAATTCCCCAATGACTACGTCTTCCCCTCCCAAGCGCATTGATTTCAATACGCCTGAGCTGCAACGCAAGCGCCGCATCCGCGCGCTCAAGGATCGCTTCACCCGTTGGTACGTCCTCGTCGGCGGCCTGGCGGTGCTCGCGGCCATCACCCTGATCTTCTTCTTCCTCGCTTACGTTGTAGCGCCGTTGTTTCAAGGTGCCGACCTGACCGCGAAAGACTCGATCACCCCAGCCTGGATGCAGGACGCGGGCAAGCCGCTGATGATCTCGCTCGAAGAGCAGAATCAGGTGGCCATGCGTGTATCCGACAAGGGCCAGGCGCTGTTCTTCGATCTCGACAGTGGCGCTGAATTGAGGCGTGTCGATCTGCCGCTGCCAGCGGGCGCTACCGTGACATCTATTGGCGAAGACCAGCCGGGTCATCCGCTGGTGGCCGTGGGGCTGTCCAACGGTCAGGCGCTGGTGTTCCGTCATACCTATAAAGTCAGCTACCCCGATGGCAAGAAAACCATCAGCCCGGCCATCGAATATCCCTATGGCGAAGCACCGATCGCGCTGAACGAAAGCGGCGGCGCGCTGGAGCATGTCAGCCTCAATGCCACCGACTCGACGCTGATGCTGGTCGGCTCCACCGGCTCGCAACTCAATGTGCTGTCGCTGACCAGCGAAGAAAACATGATGACCGGCGAGGTCACCAACGAGCAGACGCGCATCGATCTGCCGCAGATGACCGAGCCGGTGAAAAACATCTTCGTCGACCCGCGCCAGCAGTGGCTGTACGTGGTCAACGGGCGTGCCCAGGCCGACGTGTTCAGCCTGCGCGACAAGAGCCTCAACGGGCGCTACAAACTGCTGGAAAATGCCGACGCCCAAGTCACTGCCACCGCGCAGCTGGTCGGCGGTATCTCGCTGATCGTCGGTGATTCCAAGGGCGGTCTGGCCCAGTGGTTCATGGCTCGCGATACCGATGGCGAGCAGCGTCTGAAGCAGATCCGCACCTTCCAGATGGGCACCACGCCGATTGTGGAAATCGCTGCCGAAGAGCGCCGCAAAGGCTTCCTCGCCCTCGATGCCAGCGGCAAGCTCGGCGTGTTCCACAGCACCGCACACCGCACGTTGCTGGTCGATCAGGTGGTTGAAGGCCAGGGCCTGTTCGGTCTGTCGCCACGCGCCAACCGAGTGATCGTCGAAGCCGGCGGCAAGCTGCAGCCGTTGCTGCTCGACAACCCGCACCCGGAAGTATCGTGGAGCGCGCTGTGGAGCAAGGTCTGGTACGAGAACTACGACGAGCCTAAATACGTCTGGCAGTCGACCGCGGCCAACACCGATTTCGAACCGAAACTGAGCCTCTCGCCGCTGACCTTCGGCACCCTGAAAGCCGCGTTCTACGCCATGCTGCTGGCCGCGCCACTGGCCGTCGCTGCGGCGATCTACACCGCGTACTTCATGGCCCCGGGCATGCGCCGCAAGGTCAAACCGGTGATCGAACTGATGGAAGCGATGCCGACGGTGATCCTCGGTTTCTTCGCCGGCCTGTTCCTCGCGCCGTACGTAGAAGGCCATCTGCCGGGCATCTTCAGCCTGCTGATGTTGCTGCCGATCGGCATTCTGGTCGCCGGTTTTACCTTCAGCCGCCTGCCTGAATCGATCCGCCTGAAAGTCCCGGACGGTTGGGAAAGTGCGCTGCTGATTCCGGTGATCCTGTTTGTGGGCTGGCTGTCGCTGTACATGAGTCCGTTCATGGAGAACTGGTTCTTCGGTGGCGACATGCGCATGTGGATCTCCCACGACCTGGGCATCACCTACGACCAGCGCAACGCTTTGGTGGTCGGTCTGGCCATGGGCTTCGCGGTGATCCCGAACATCTACTCGATCGCCGAAGACGCCGTGTTCAGTGTGCCGCGCGGCCTGACCCTGGGTTCGCTGGCCCTCGGTGCGACGCCGTGGCAGACCATGACCCGCGTGGTGATCCTGACCGCCAGCCCGGGGATTTTCTCGGCGCTGATGATCGGCATGGGCCGTGCGGTCGGCGAAACCATGATCGTGCTGATGGCCACCGGCAACACCCCGGTCATGGAGATGAACCTGTTCGAAGGCCTGCGCACCCTGGCCGCCAACGTCGCGGTGGAAATGCCCGAGTCGGAAGTCGGCGGCAGCCACTACCGCGTGCTGTTCCTCTCGGCGCTGGTGCTGCTGCTGTTCACCTTCGTCATGAACACCCTGGCAGAACTGATTCGTCAGCGTCTGCGCAAGAAATACTCGTCGCTTTAAGCAAAGGTAGAAGTCTGTGAAACAGAACTCCCTGAAAGGATGGTTCAAGAGCGGCGCCCCGGGCGTCTGGATCAGCGGTGGCGCGGTGTCCATCGCGGTCATCATGACCATTGGCCTGTTGGCGGTGATTGCCGTGCGCGGTCTCGGTCACTTCTGGCCGGCGGACCTGATCCACGCCCATTACGACGTACCGGGCCAGGCCAATCACCTGGTGATCGGCGAAGTGGTGCAAAAAGAAGAAGTGCCGCGCGCACGTCTGAAGAGCGCCGGCCTGCCGGTGCCTGACGAAGGCCCGGAATTCATGACCCGCGAGCTGATCAAGGTCGGCAACCGTGACTTGAACGGCAACGACTTCACGTGGATCGTCGGCGAGTGGCTGACCAAGCAGACCACACCGCCAGAATTGATGGCGATCGAGCGTCGCGAGTGGGGCAACTTCTACGGCTACCTGGTCAACGTCAAACAGGATGGCAAGGTCATCGCCGAGGGCGAGGCCGCATGGCCTGAACTGCAAGCGCGCATCGATCGGGTGAACGATCTCGCGGCTCAACTGAAGACGCTGGAAAAAACCGATATCGGCGCGATCAACGCCGGTCTTGAACGCATCCGATTGCATGGGCGCAAACTCGAGCTGGAAGGCAAACTCGACGCCACCGCGCAAGCGGACATGGAATCCGAGCGCGCCGAGCTGGACGCGCGCTACAAAGACATCGAAGCACGTCTGTCTGATTTGCATGCTCAGTTCAACCGCGACGCCTTGACCGCCCGTGACGCCAACGGCAAGGAAATCGAAATCGGTCTGGGCAAAGTCGTGCATGCCTACCAGCCAAACGGCATGAGCACGTTGACCAAGGTTGGTTTCTACTTCAGCAAGATCTGGGAATTCCTCTCCGACGACCCGCGTGAAGCGAACACCGAAGGCGGGATCTTCCCGGCGATCTTCGGCACCGTGATGATGACCCTGATCATGGCGATGATCGTCACCCCGTTCGGCGTGCTGGCAGCGGTGTACCTGCGCGAATACGCCAAGCAGAACACCCTGACCCGCGTGATTCGCATCGCGGTGAACAACCTCGCCGGCGTACCGGCGATCGTTTACGGCGTGTTCGGTCTGGGCTTCTTCGTTTACGTGCTGGGTGGCTCGGTCGACCGCTTGTTCTTCCCTGAAGCTCTGCCGGCGCCGACGTTCGGTACGCCGGGCCTGCTCTGGGCTTCGCTGACCCTCGCGCTGCTGGCCGTGCCAGTGGTGATTGTGGCGACCGAAGAAGGTCTGGCGCGGATTCCCCGCACTGTGCGTGAAGGTTCGCTGGCCCTCGGCGCGACCAAAGCGGAAACGCTGTGGAAAATCGTGATCCCGATGGCCAGCCCGGCCATGATGACCGGCATGATCCTCGCCGTGGCCCGTGCCGCCGGTGAAGTGGCGCCGCTGATGCTGGTGGGTGTGGTGAAACTGGCGCCGTCGCTGCCGGTGGACGGCAACTACCCGTACCTGCACCTGGACCAGAAGATCATGCACCTGGGCTTCCACATCTATGACGTCGGCTTCCAGAGCCCCAACGTCGAAGCAGCCCGCCCGCTGGTGTACGCCACCGCGCTACTGCTGGTGCTGGTGATCGCGACGCTGAACCTGTCGGCGGTGTATATCCGCAACCACCTGCGCGAAAAATACAAAGCACTGGATAGCTAAAGCCATTAGCCACAAGCGGCAAGCTACAAGCCGCTTTTGCTCAAACTTGCAGCTTGCAGCCAGAAGCTTGCAGCTACGAACGGAGTGAGACCCATGCAGCACGAAACACACAGCCACGGCATCAACATGTCTGCCCTGGGCCGCGACAAGCAGAGCCTGGACCTGGCGCAGGAAACCGTTGCCATCGAAGTACCGGGCCTGAGCCTGTACTACGGCGAGAAACAGGCCCTGTTCGACGTCAGCATGAACATCCCGAAACAGCGCGTGACCGCGTTCATCGGCCCGTCCGGCTGCGGTAAGTCGACGCTGCTGCGTACCTTCAACCGGATGAACGATCTGGTCGACGGCTGCCGCGTCGAGGGCGCGATCAATCTGTACGGCAACAACATCTATCGCAAGGGCGAAGATGTTGCCGAGCTGCGTCGTCGCGTCGGCATGGTGTTCCAGAAGCCCAACCCGTTCCCGAAGACCATCTACGAAAACGTGGTCTATGGCCTGCGCATCCAGGGCATCAACAAGAAGCGCATCCTCGACGAAGCCGTTGAATGGGCGTTGAAAGGCGCGGCATTGTGGGACGAGGTCAAAGACCGTCTGCACGACTCGGCCCTCGGCCTGTCCGGCGGTCAGCAACAGCGTCTGGTGATCGCGCGCACCATCGCGGTTGAGCCGGAAGTGCTGCTGCTCGACGAACCGTGCTCGGCTCTCGACCCGATCTCGACGCTGAAAGTCGAAGAGCTGATCTACGAGCTGAAGTCCAAGTTCACCATCGTCATCGTTACCCACAACATGCAACAGGCGGCACGGGTGTCCGACTACACCGCGTTCATGTACATGGGCAAACTGGTGGAATTCGGCGACACCGATACCCTGTTCACCAATCCGGCGAAGAAGCAGACCGAAGACTACATCACCGGTCGCTATGGCTGATTGGGGCAGCTGCAAGCCGCAAGCTACAAGCGGCAAGAAAGAATTGGTGCGATATCAGGACTTACACATAACTGCTTGAAGCTTGCAGCTTGAAGCTTGCAACTTTCGCGGAGCGAACAATGATTTCCAAAGAAGGCCTTACTCATCACATTTCCGCGCAGTTCAATGCTGAACTGGAGGAAGTGCGCAGTCACCTCCTTGCCATGGGCGGGCTGGTCGAGAAGCAGGTCAACGACGCGGTCACGGCCCTGATCGAGGCCGACTCCGGCCTGGCTCAGCAGGTCCGTGAGATCGACGACCAGATCAACCAGATGGAACGCAACATCGACGAAGAATGCCTGCGCATTCTCGCCCGTCGTCAGCCGGCAGCCTCCGACCTGCGTTTGATCATCAGCATTTCCAAGTCGGTGATCGACCTTGAGCGTATCGGCGACGAAGCCACCAAGATCGCCCGTCGTGCCATCCAGTTGTGCGAAGAAGGCGAAGCGCCGCGTGGTTACGTCGAGGTCCGTCACATTGGCGACCAAGTACGCAACATGGTGCGCGATGCGCTGGACGCCTTCGCCCGTTTCGACGCCGATCTGGCCTTGTCGGTGGCGCAGTACGACAAGATCATCGACCGCGAATACAAAACCGCCCTGCGTGAGCTGGCCACCTACATGATGGAAGATCCGCGCTCTATCTCGCGGGTGCTGAGCATCATCTGGGTCCTGCGTTCACTGGAGCGCATCGGCGATCATGCGCGCAACATCTCCGAACTGGTGATCTACCTGGTGCGCGGTACCGACGTGCGCCACATGGGCCTCAAGCGCATGAAAGAAGAAGTTGAAGGCACAAGCGCTGAAACCGCTAATGTTCCGGGCGAAGCTGACGATAAGTAAGATTGCCTGAGAAAAGCGCCCGGCCCTCTGGCCGGGCGTTTTTGTTTCTGCTTTTCAGAAGCGGATTCGTATCAAAAGCAGCACCCGCGAACGAAAAGTCCCGGCGTGACTGAAGAGTTTTGGCAATGTGCCATCAGCCAGCGTTATGCTTGCCGGGATTTTAATAGGGGTGTTGGATGAGCAAGATCAGTGTGTTGGTCGTGGACGATGCTTCGTTCATTCGTGACCTGGTGAAAAAGTGCCTGCGTAATTACTTCCCGGGGATCCGCACCGAGGACGCCATCAACGGCAAAAAGGCCCAGGCCATGCTGGCCAAAGAGGCTTTCGACCTGGTGCTGTGCGACTGGGAAATGCCGGAAATGTCCGGCCTCGAACTGCTGACCTGGTGCCGCGAGCAGGACAACCTCAAGACCATGCCGTTCGTCATGGTCACCAGCCGTGGCGACAAGGAAAACGTCGTGCAGGCGATTCAGGCCGGCGTATCCGGTTACGTCAGCAAGCCGTTCACCAACGAGCAGCTGCTGACCAAGGTCAAGCAGGCACTGAACAAGGTCGGCAAGCTCGACACCTTGATGAACAGCGCGCCGACCAAGATGAATTCGGCATTCGGCAACGATTCCCTGAGCGCACTGACCGGCGGCAAGCCGGCCGTGGTCGGCGGCGCTGCGGCCAGGCCTGCCGCTGCCGCTGCTGCCCCCGCTCCAGCCGCTGCGCCGTCGCGCGGTTTGCTCAACAGCCCGCCAGTTCAGGCGCCCGGTGCATCCAAGGCGCCGGTGGGCGGTCGTGGTCAGGGCCAGTTGCGCCTGCCGAGCGGTACTCAGCAATGCGTGATCAAGGCCTTGAGCATCAAGGAAGCCCTGCTGGTAGTGAAGCGCACCGAAACCCTGCCGCAGATCCTCGACAGCGCTGTGCTCGATCTGGAGCAGGGTGACAACGCCGAGATCGCGCGGCTCAACGGTTATCTGCACGCCATCGTCGCCCACGAGCAAAAAGCTGACAGCGACTGGCTGCAACTGACCTTCCGCTTTGTCGACCAGGATGCGCAGAAGCTCGACTACATCTCGCGCCTGATCGCCCGGGGCACTGCGCAGAAGCACTTCGTACCCGGCGCGTAAGCTTCGTCGCCCGATAGGCCGCCTTCGCGAGCAGGCTCGCTCCCACCCTGGAACGCATTCCAAATGTGGGAGCGAGCCTGCTCGCGAAGGGGCCAGCCGAAACACCACTTGTCTCTCGTGCTCTGATCGTTCCCACGCGCAGCAAAGGAATGCCTCAACCGGACGCTCCGCGTCCTCTGTGCAGGGGACGCAGAGCGTCCCGGGCTGCATCCCCACGCAGAGCGTGGGGACGATCATTTGAAACATCTGTCGACTAGCCTGGTCTGTCTCAGCTGCTAGGCTGATTCCCAGGCCTTCCTTCGACAGACTTTTGCCCATGCTCGCGCGCCTGCTGTTTTTCTGCGGTCTCTGCCTGGCCTCCCAGCTGGCGATGGCCATGACCATCTACAAATCCACCGACGCCAACGGCGTGGTCTCGTACAGCGACCGCCCGAGCAAAGGCGCGAAAGTGTTCGTGTTTCAGGACCGCATGGTCGAGCGCCTCGACCGCCAGGTGTACCTGGACATCAAGAAGCAGAAGGGCGTCGACGTGGTGTTTGCGCGCAACGATCTGTACGCGCCGGTCGAGGTTGCCCTGGCCTTCATCGGCACGAGCAATGTGCGTGGCGCGCCGTCGCGAGCGATCCGTCGTGTGCTGCCACCGCGCAGCAACACGCGGCTGGCGCTGCTGACGGCGATCAGTCGTGACCAGCCGCTGGTGTATTCGCCGCAGTTCCAGTATTCGCTGGGCGACCCCGCAGGCACCGCGCAGAGCTATCGCTATCCGCTGCCCTGGCGTGGCGGGCCGTTTCGCCTGAGCCAGGGCGCCAACGGCCAATACAGCCACTACGGGCCGAAAAACCGCTACGCCATGGACATTGCCATGCCGGTGGGCACGCCGATCATCGCCGCGCGAGCGGGTGTGGTAGTCAAGACCGAGAACTCCCAGAGCGGGCGCGGCACCGATGCCTCCGGCAATTTCGTCCGAGTGCTGCACGACGACGGCACCATGGGCGTGTACCTGCATCTGAAACAGGGTTCGGTGAGCGTGCGCGAAGGCCAGCGGGTCAAGGTCGGCAGCCCGCTGGCGCTGTCCGGCAACACCGGCAACAGCAGCGGCCCGCACCTGCATTTCGTGGTGCAGCGCAATACCGGCGAAGGGTTGGTGTCGATTCCCTATCAGTTCAACCAGCCGCTGGGGGCGTTGCCCAACTTTGCGTTGGGCAAGCAGTAGGCGCGATAGGGTGTTGAGGGTTTTTGTGGCGAGGGGATTTATCCCCGTTGGGCCGCGAAGCGGCCCCAAATATTGCAACTCTGTACTAACTGACTGCATTCAATGGTTTTGGGACGGCTGCGCCGTCCAACGGGGATAAATCCCCTCGCCACAAGAGCCCCCCAAACTCCCATCAATCGAGCATCAACACCTTGGCCAGAACAATCTTCGGCCCTTTCATCTTCTTGATGATGATGCGCAGGCCTTCGACTTCCAGCACTTCTTCCTCTTCCGGCACCCGTTTCAGGGTTTCGTAAACCAGCCCGGCAAGGGTTTCCGCTTCGATGTGATCAAGATCGATGCCGAGCAGGCGCTCGACCTTGAACAACGGCGTATCGCCACGCACCAGCAACTTGCCCGGCTGATAGGCAAGGATGCCGCGCTCTGCCTTGCGATGTTCGTCCTGAATGTCGCCGACCAGCACTTCCAGCACGTCTTCCATGGTCAGGTAGCCGATGATGTTGCCGTCAGCCTCCTCGACCACGGCGAAGTGCGAGCCGCCCTTGCGGAACTGCTCCAGCAGCTGCGACAGCGGCATGTGCCGCGATACGCGCTCCAGCGGGCGGGTCAGCTCGGCCAGGTTGAACGACTCGGGAATGTGGTCCAGCGCCGCCAGTTCCAGTAGCAGATCCTTGATGTGCAGCAGGCCGACGAACTCCTGGCGCTCGCTGTCGTACACCGGATAACGGCTGAACTTGTGGCGACGGAACATCGCCAGGATTTCTTTCAGCGGCGCGTTGAATTCGAGGGTGATCAGGTCTTCGCGGGAATTGGCCCAGTCGACCACTTCCAGCTCGCCCATTTCTACGGCCGAGGCCAATACGCGCATGCCCTGATCGCTGGGATCCTGGCCACGGCTGGAGTGCAGGATCAATTTCAGTTCTTCGCGGCTGTAATGATGTTCATGGTGCGGGCCGGGTTCACCTTGCCCGGCGATACGCAAAATCGCATTGGCGCTGGCGTTGAGCAGGTAGATCGCCGGGTACATCGCCCAATAGAACAGGTACAGCGGCACCGCCGTCCACAGCGACAGCAGCTCGGGTTTGCGGATCGCCCATGACTTGGGCGCCAGCTCGCCGACCACGATGTGCAGGTACGAAATGATGAAGAACGCGGTGAAGAACGACACGCCTTTGATGATCTCGGGCGAGTCGACGCCGACCGCGCTCAGCAGCGGCTCGAGAATATGCGCGAACGCCGGTTCACCGACCCAGCCCAGACCGAGAGAGGCGAGGGTGATGCCGAGCTGACACGCCGACAGGTAGGCATCGAGCTGACTGTGCACGGTGCGCAGGATATGTCCGCGCCAGCCATGTTGTTCAGCGATGGCCTCGACCCGGGTCGAGCGCAGTTTGACCATGGCGAATTCCGCCGCAACGAAAAAGCCGTTGAGCAAAACCAGGATCAGAGCAAAAAGAATCATGCCGAAGTCGGCAAAAATGGTCGCGAGGGACAAGCCAGGGGAAGGGTCCATGATGGAGTTTTGCGGGTTCCGTGTGATTCGAAAGTAGGGAGAAACAGCGCCTGAAAGGCAGGCACAAGTCAGCCAATGTAGCGGCTGACCGTGCGATTGCCTAGTGGCGTGTGCCGGGCGGCATCACTCGGTGGCGCTGATCGCCCGTGCGCTGGCCACCTGGGCCGGGGCGAAATGGCAGGTGAAGGTGCTGCCGTGACCGGGCACGCTGCTGATCTCCATCCGCGCGCGGTGGCGCAGCAGCACGTGCTTGACGATGGCCAGGCCGAGGCCGGTGCCACCGGTGTTGGAGTTGCGGCTGGAATCGACGCGGTAGAAACGTTCGGTCAGGCGCGGCAGATGTTTGCTGTCGATGCCGATGCCGGAATCCTGCACGCTCAGGTGCGCGCCCTGATCGTCGCCCCACCAGCGAATGCGGATGTTGCCCTCGGCCGGGGTGTACTTGACCGCGTTGAACACCAGATTGGAGAACGCACTGCGTAGTTCGGCCTCGCTGCCCTTGAGCAGCACTGCGGCATTGGCCTCGAGGCTGATGCGCTGGTTCTTCGCCCCGGACAACTGCTGCGCATCGCTGGTGATCGATTGCAGCAGTGTGTCGATCTGCACCGGCTGGTTGTCCGACGGGTAGTCGGTGGCTTCCAGTTTTGCCAGGAGCAACAGGTCGTTGAGCAGCGTCTGCATGCGCCCGCCCTGTTGCTGCATCTGTTGCAGGGCTCGGCTCCAGCGCGGGTTCACTTCCTCGACATTGTCGAGCAGGGTTTCCAGATAGCCGCAGATCACCGTCAGCGGTGTGCGCAGCTCGTGGGAGACGTTGGCGATGAAATCCTTGCGCATCTGTTCCAGCTGATGAATGCGCGTCACGTCGCGGACCAGCATCAGGTGTTCATTGTTGCCGTAGCGGGTCAGGTACAGCTGAATGCGCACGCGATCGTTGGTCGGCGAAGGGATTTCCAATGGCTCGGCGAAGCTGTCCTGCTCGAAGTATTCCTTGAAGCGCGGATGGCGCACCAGGTTGGTCACCGGTTGACCGCTGTCCTGCGGAGTCTTCAGACCGAGCAGGGTTTCGGCGGCGCGGTTCCACCATTCGAGATTGCCGTCGCTGTCGAGCATGATTACCGCGTCTTTCAGCGCGGCGGTGGATTCCTGCACCCGGTCGATCACCGCTTGCAGACGCCCGCGCACCCGTTGGTCGCGGCGTTGCAGGTGATAGATGCTGTCGAACACCTCGCCCCACAGACCATAGCCATCGGGCGGTGCTTCGTCGGGTTGATGCTGGCGCAGCCATTCGTGCAGACGCAGCAATTGCTTGAGCGTCCAGGCCAGATAAAGCCCCAGACCCGCCGCGAGGCTCCAGCCGTAATAGCCGGTGATCAGGCCGATCACCAGGCAGGCGGTGACCAGCAACAGCATGTGGCGAATCAGGGTGCCATGCCAGTTTTGATTCACGGGGCGTCCTTAGCCGCAGCGTCAAGTTTCAAGCTACAAGCTGCAAGTCAGAGCGGCTCGCTGTTTCTTGCCGCTTGTGGCTGAAAGCTTGCAGCTGCTTTTATGCTTTTGTGGAGAAGCGGTAGCCGGTGCCGCGCACGGTTTGTACCAGATTTTCGTAAGCGTCGCCGAGGGCCTTGCGCAAGCGGCGGATGTGCACGTCGACGGTGCGCTCTTCGACATAGACGTTGCCGCCCCAGACCTGGTCGAGCAACTGGCCACGGGTGTAGGCGCGTTCCTGATGGGTCATGAAGAATTGCAGCAGGCGGTACTCGGTCGGGCCCATCTCGGCGGGTTTGCCATCGATGGTCACGCGGTGGCTGATCGGGTCGAGCAGCAGGCCGCCGACTTCGATCGGCGCTTCGCCATCGGTCGGTCCGGCGCGGCGCAGCACGGCTTTGAGACGGGCGACCAGTTCACGCGGGGAAAACGGTTTGGTGATGTAGTCGTCGGCGCCGACTTCCAGGCCCTGAATCTTGTTGTCCTCTTCGCCCTTGGCGGTGAGCATGATGATCGGGATGTCCCCGGTCAGCTCGTCACGCTTGAGGCGCCGGGCCAGTTCGATGCCCGAGGTACCGGGCAGCATCCAGTCGAGCAGGATCAGGTCCGGTTTGCGGTCGACGATGATGGCATGCGCCTGCTGCGAGTTCTCTGCCTCGAGGCAGTCATAGCCGGCCATTTCCAACGCCACGGCGATCATTTCGCGAATGGGCGCTTCGTCGTCGACGATCAGAATGCTCCTGCCAACCATGCCTTAATCCTCTTGTCATTTAACTGTCTTGCGCCGCATTAGATAACGGAATTATTGCAGTCGTGTGACAGTATTTCAGAGTGGCGGCGTTTGTGCTGATCCTGAACTAAGCTCCAAGTCCGAATCCTGACAACCACAAAAGAAGGTTTCCATGACTCAGATGACTGCTTCGTTCAAAGCCCTGCTGCTGGCCGCCGCCCTGACATTGCCGGGGCTGGCCATGGCGGCCGATCCGGCGATGGAAAAGGACGGCATGTACACCGATCAAAAGGGCATGACCCTGTACACCTTTGCCAAGGACTCCGCTGGCAAGTCCGCGTGCAATGACAAGTGCGCGGCAAACTGGCCGCCGCTAATGGCGACAGCGAATGACAAGTCGATGGGGGACTGGACGGTAATCACTCGTGATGATGGCAGCAAGCAGTGGGCCTACCAGGGCATGCCGCTGTACACCTTCGTGATGGACAAGAAGGCCGGCGACATGACCGGCGACGGCAAAATGGACGGCGCGTGGAAAGTCGCCAAGGCCAAATAACCACGGTCCAAAACCCTGTGGGAGCGAGCCTGCTCGCGAAGCGTTGTGTCAGTTGTCGCAGAGGTGACTGACATGACGCCTTCGCGAGCAGGCTCGCTCCCACAGGTGTCATGCATCAGCGCAGCGCGTAATCCAGCACGATCCCGACAAATATCGCCAACCCTGCCCAATGGTTGTGCAAGAAGGCCTGGAAGCAGCGCATGCGGTCTTTGCTGCGCGTGTACCAGAACTCCCACGCATAACATCCCGCAGCCACCAGCAAACCGAGGTGGAACCAGATCCCCAGCTCGAACTTCGACCCGGCCAGGATCAGACAGCCCAACGACAGCGCCTGCAAGCTGAGGATGATCACCCGATCCGCATCGCCAAACAGAATCGCCGTGGATTTCACGCCGATCTTCAGGTCGTCATCGCGATCGGTCATTGCGTAATAAGTGTCATAACCCACCGTCCACAGCAGATTGGCGATCCACAGCAGCCAAGCCGCCGCCGGCAATTCTCCGGTCTCAGCGGTAAAGGCCATCGGCATGCCCCAGGAAAACGCCGCCCCCAGCACCACTTGCGGGTAGTAGGTGTAGCGCTTCATGAACGGATACGTGAATGCCAGCGCCAGACCGCCCAGCGACAGCCAGATCGTCGGTGCGTTGGTGCACAGCACCAGCAGAAAACTGATGCCCATCAGCACGGCAAAGAACACCAGGGCTTCCTTCGAGCTGATCCGGCCAGCAGCAAGCGGCCGTTGCGCGGTGCGTTTGACGTGGCCGTCGACCTTGCGGTCAGCCCAGTCGTTGATTACGCAGCCGCCGGCACGGGTCAACACCACGCCGAGGACAAAGATGACGATGTTGGCCAGCGACGGCGAACCCTTGCCGGCAATCCACAACGCCCACATCGTCGGCCACAGCAGCAGGTAAATGCCGATCGGCTTGTCCATGCGCGTCAACTGAACGAAATCCCAGGCGCGCGGGTTCAGACGGTTGAGGGACTTGAGCAGGCTCTGATACATCAGCAGTTCTCCGGATGGGCGCGGGCGACGTCCCACAGGCTGGGCAGGAAGATTTCCGCGACCAGCACGCTCAGCGCGCCACGGTCGAAACGCGAACGCCGGCCCCACAGCTCAGGGGCTTGCACCGCTGGCGGCAACCATTGTTCAGGGTAGTGGCAGACTTCAATCGCGCGGCGCTGGAACGCCTGATCGCAAAACAGCAATTCGCCCAGCGAGCGGCTGCCCAGTTCATCCATGTGCAAACCATCACCTTGCAGGGCCGCCCGCGAGGCAACGCTGCGGGCAAACACCCAGGCCTCGCCGTGGCCGCGCAAATACACCTCGCGCACCCAGCCTTCGCTGCCCTCGGCCAGATCCAGTGCCGCGCATTCATCAGCGCGCAAGGTGTCCCAGCCTTCGAACAGCGGCGACACGCTGAAGCCGTCCTCGGACAAACGGGTCAAACGGCGGGTCAGCGAGCCTTCGTCGAACAACCAGTCCAGCGTCAACGAATCGGGGCGGGGCGTCAGGCGTTGCTGGGTCAGCCAGAGCGGGGCGGGGCAGGCATTTGAATGTTGCACAATGAGTCATTATTGGCCGCAAATGAGGCGGCGAGCTTACCATGGCGGGCGACAGGATTGAGCGGCGCCGGCCGCCGTTGCGCCGAACAGGCTTGCATCTGCGCGGCACCCTCAGTACAAAACGCCCTGAGCCGGATGGCAACGCAGCACCCATCGACCGTCCGCGCCGGCACTACGCCTGAACCCTGAGGAAGTACCTGAATGAAGAAGTGGCAATGTATCGTCTGTGGCCTGATCTATAACGAAGCCGATGGTTGGCCGGATGACGGCATCGCGGCGGGCACCCGCTGGGAAGACGTACCGGCAGACTGGCTGTGCCCCGACTGCGGCGTCGGCAAGATGGACTTCGAAATGATCGAAATCAACTAAGCAAATCAGAGGAGTAAGGCATGAGCGCACCAGTCGTCATCATCGGCACCGGGCTTGCGGGCTACAACCTGGCCCGCGAGTTTCGCAAGCTCGACAGCGAAACCCCGCTGCTGCTGATCACCGCCGATGACGGCCGCTCTTACTCCAAGCCGATGCTCTCCACCGGTTTCGGCAAGAACAAGGACGCCGACGGCCTGAGCATGGCCGAACCCGGCGCCATGGCCGAGCAGTTGAAGGCCGAAGTGCGCACCCACACGCGCATCAGCGGTATCGACGCCGGCCACAAACGCTTGTGGATCGGTGAAGAAGCCGTGCCCTATCGCGACCTGATTCTGGCCTGGGGCGCGGAAACCGTGCGCGTGCCGATCGAAGGCGACAGCGCGGAACTGGTATTCCCGATCAACGATCTCGAAGACTACGCGCGCTTCCGTGCCGCAGCGGCGGGCAAGCGTCGGGTGTTGTTGCTCGGCGCCGGGTTGATCGGCTGCGAATTCGCCAATGACCTGATTCTCGGCGGCTACGAAGTGCAACTGGTCGCGCCGTGCGAACAGGTCATGCCGATGCTCTTGCATCCCGCCGCTGCGGCGGCCGTGCAGGCCGGGCTGGAAAGTATCGGGGCGAAGTTTCACCTCGGCCCGGTGCTGACCCGGCTGGAGAAAGTCGCCGATGGCCTCGAAGCGCACCTGTCCGACGGCCAGATCATCCCGTGCGATGTGGTGGTCTCGGCGATCGGCCTGCGCCCGCGCATCGATCTGGCGGCGGCCGCCGGCGTGCAGGTCAATCGCGGCGTGATGGTCGATCGTTACCTGAAGACCTCTCACGCCAACATCTACGCCTTGGGCGACTGCGCCGAAGTCGATGGGCTCAATCTGCTCTACGTGATGCCGCTGATGAGCTGCGCGCGCGCTTTGGCGCAAACCCTCACTGGAAACCCGACCGCGGTCAGCTACGGGCCGATGCCGATCACCGTGAAAACCCCGGTGTGCCCGCTGGTGGTTTCGCCGCCACCACGGGGCAGCGAAGGCGTTTGGAGCGTCGAAGGGCAGGGCGCCGACATCAAAGCGCTGTGCCACAGTGCCGACGGTCAGTTGCTCGGTTACGCCCTGACCGGCGGGGCGGTCATGGAAAAACTGGCCCTGAACAAACTGCTGCCGCCGCTGCTGGCGTAAATGCCGGTCGTTCTGTCGCAAACACCGCTCTTTTGCCCCGACAAAGGTCTTGGGGAGACTGGCGCCGCCGTTGGCGGCGTGCCATTCTCACTCCCGTCTGCCGCAGAGTAGAGCCTGCGGCGCCTTGGGCGCTGTTCCAACGAGAACAGCACGGACATAACAACAAAAAACCGTCAAAGGGGCTTCACTAATGCGTAAACCAGAACTCGCCGCTGCAATCGCCGAAAAGGCAGACCTGACCAAAGAACAGGCCAATCGCGTCCTCAACGCCGTCCTCGAAGAAATCACCGGCGCCCTGCACCGCAAGGACAGCGTGACGCTGGTCGGCTTCGGCACCTTCCTGCAACGCCACCGCGGCGCCCGCACCGGCAAAAACCCGCAGACCGGCGAGCCGGTCAAGATCAAGGCCAGCAACACCGTGGCATTCAAGCCAGGCAAATCGTTGAAAGACAGCGTCAATCCTTGATGGCGGCGTACTCCCCTGAATGACGGGGAGTACCGCAAATGAAAAATGGGCACACCGATTGCGGTCGGGTGCCCATTTTTTGTGGCTGTCTGTTGGCTTACTGGCGTCGGAAGCAGGCCTTGCCGTTGCCGAAATCCACGGCCAGGCAGTTTGGCTCGATCGCCAGTTGCAGGTCCTGGAACAGTCCGCCCAGATCGCTGTTGGAGGCAGGCTTGGTTTTGCTTTCCAGCACTACTGTCTGGTTCTCGACTTTCCAGGTGCCTTTGGCAAAGCCATCGGCGCTGCCATACGCCACACCGGCATCAAAGGTGCCGTCCTTGCGCAAGAGCAACTCGGCGCCCATTTCCATTGCGCCGGTCAGGTAGTAATGGCCGTCCAATGGTGGGGTTTCCGCTGACGCGTGGGTGATGGGCAGCCACATGAGCGCGGCGAAAAACAGTGGTTTCAGTTCCATGAAATGAAGCTCCTTGGCAGTTGTAGTAGAGGGATCGCATTTTCGAGCGTTGGATTCTGGCACAGCCATGTTTTGCCCGCCCGTTGTTCAGGCGCTACACAATCGAATCAATATCCAGCTGAAACGGCGCGCCAACCGAATGCCCGCCGGTCATCGCGGCGATTGCGGCATCGTGTTCTTCAGCGGCTGGCGGAATCATCGCCAGTTGCTCCTGAACCAGGTTTTCAGGGTGGGCGTTCCAGCGCAGCAGACTTTCCTCAACCCATTCGGGCTGGTCGGCATAGCTGCCGTAAACGTCGGTCTCAGTGACCCGTTGACTGCGCAGCGCTGTCAGGCGGGCCTTGGTCATGCTGATCTTGTCTATTTCCTGATTGAGCATCAGCGTCTTGTGCGCGCGCTCCTGCTCTCGCACGTAAGAACGGTGGTTGTTTTGCAGATCGCGCTTAACGGCCCGCAGCTGTTGCTGAATATTCTCCAGGGCGCTGCTGATCCACTCGTATTCGCGATTGGTCACCAGCGAACGCTTGAGCTGCAGTGCTTCCTGCCAACGGCGCAAGCTGGACCAGCAGCCTGGGATGTAGCTGCCGACCATTGAGTGGTGACCCCGGTCGAACAACTGCCGCAGAAACGATCCGCGTTCGGGCAAGCCGTTGGTAGCGCGCAGGGCCTTGGCGCAGCCGTGATCGACTATCGTGCTGCAACCCGGCTCCCAGAGAAGGGAGGATCGGTGGTCCTTGTCGAACTCAACGGGCATGAAGTGGCGCAAAGCACCGTGATGCCCATAGTCGTCGCCAAAGAAATTGATGATTCCCCAGATCAGCAGGCCGAGGCCGGCGACCGGGTTGAGGCCCAGCACTACGGCGTTGGTTGCGTACATCGGCACAGGCTTGGCAAAGGTGTTCATCCAGGTCGCCGGCACGCTCGGCACCGGATCGTTCTGATTGACGATGCGGTGATGAACCAGCGACTGGGCGCTTTCGATGAAGGTAGTGTCGTCGGCGCGGGGGGCGCCGTAGGTGTAGAGCACGATTTGCGGGGAGAACTCCAGGTTGCGTCTCAGCATCTCGGACAGGATCAATGCAACTGCACCGCCCAGACTGTGACCCGTGATCAGCAGCTTTTGCCCGCTGTAGAATTTTTCCAGATAAGTCACGATAAATGGGTAAGCCGCCAAAGCGCCACCGTAGAAACCGCGGTGCACTTTGCCTTCGCCTTCGGCAAAGGGAACCTGATAGGCATCGCCGTCACGCCGGCCGTCGGGCCAGATCTCACTGGTACCGCGTACGCTGATCAGGATCAGTTCGTCGTGGTGGCAGATGAAAGCTTGGGTGTCAGTACTGTTGTCTTTGTTACGGTCATCGAGACAGTGCAACTTGGCCGGGTGTTCTTGTTCGTCGCCCAACGCGGGGTCATTCACTTCGGGGTAAAGGTTCGGGTCGAACGGCACCACTTCCAAGCGTTTCGAATACGGCACGTCTTCGTACAGTGGGTAGTATTTCTGCGTTTGCGAGTCATCGACCTTCCACAACTCGTCGAACTGCGGTAGCGCGTGGCCGAACCAGTTGCCGCTGCTGGGCTGTAGCGGAAAGCTTACCGTGTCGGTCTGCACCGGTTGAGTGTTGGGTTCCTGCCCGAAATCGGTGTAGCTCAGCGTCGCCATCACCGACAGCTGATAAAGGTTAAGCGCGCAGAACGCTTCGCCTGTCGACAGCATTGGCCGTAGTGCTCTCATCGGCCGTACTTCCAGCACATGGTGTTTGTTCGGCAGCAGTGCGACGCCCTTGGGCGGCGGCGGGGAAAACCCCAGTTCGACGGTGGCCATCTCCGCCGCACTCAAGATTGTGTGCAGTCCGCCATCCGCAGAAGTTTTATCGACGAGCGTGAAGTCTCTGGACTTCGCCGCCGATCGCATGAGCTTGTGCGCCGCCCTCTTCGGAGGGTCGCGACGAGCAACCAGTGGTGGCAGGTGGGCGATGTGCTTTACCAGTTCACTGACTTCGACCTGACAGTACGCGTCGGTTTCGGGCAGGTCCTTGGCGGGGTTTGCCTGGGTGCGAGTGCCTGTTTTGTGGAAGAAGCGGGTTTTTTCGGCGCGGACTTGGAGTTCGGTGATGGGAAGGGGATAGTGGGGGCGCTTTTGCAAAAATGTGTAAGATTTTTCGCTGCCTTGATAGCGGCTCTTCAATTTGAGTACTAGCGGACCGCAATAATGATCGTCGATCTTTGCAGATCCAGTCGCATCAAGTTTTCCGCTATGGACCGTGTCTTCGTAATCAATCACTTCGTAAGACAGACCAGCGTATGGCTTACCGTCGCCGAATTCGTCCACTAGCTGGAAGCTGGTACGATGGCCGCGTTTAGGGCAGGCATGTATGTCGCCCTGCATGAAGCGCAAATCGGTCGCCGAGGGAGTCTCAATGTTCATGGTGCCCCTTGCTCCGTGCATCCCGGATAGATGGTGCAAACCCGCCCATCGACCATTTTAAAAGTGCTGAAATTTGTGTCGTTGCCGTAGCAAAAGGCGTATTGATCCTCGAAGTTCTCACCCATACAGCGCTTCCAGCCGCGGGTTACTTTGATCCAGGTATCGCCGATGGCTGGAAGTTCTTCACTTGCCAGCCTGACCTTCAGCGTCACCGTTTTGCCCTCAAGTTGAGTCAATGTGTACGCCGTGGAAGGTCTCGTTCGCAGCACGTTGCCCTGTGCATCCATGTTTTTGCAGGTCAGCAGTTTGATCAGGAAACGATGTGGACCGACGGTGCGGAATGACCACCTGCATTCACCATAAAACTCCCCTGCACCGTCCTCGTTGAAAGTGCCCTTTAGTCGTTCCAGCAACTCTGGACGCACGAAAATCGAGGCGTAGTCCATGCTGAAGTTGCTTCGGCCTTTTCCATAAAAGCCGATGACCTTGATTTCCACTTTGTTGAGCGCCAACGGACAATCGCTGACGGTTTTGTACAACTCGATTTCCGCAGTGCTTACATATTCCATGGTGGGTTTATTGAAGCTCACCCAGAAATCCGGCTTTCCTGGCACGCGGCAGGTTTCACCCGCTGCGGGCAGGTAGATAGCCTTCAGCTCATATTTGAATCCAGGCGGAAAATCCGGAACAAACGTAAACGTGTTCGGGGTCTTCACCGTCGTACAACCCACCAGCAATCCAAGGCAACCACTCAGCAGCAACCCTCGTTTCAAGTTCCTCATCGACCTACCTCTCCCTGCCAATACAACGCTTCCTGATATACCCGCTCAAAATGCATCGCCGGATCTTCACCGGGTTTGGGCAGCCATGATTTGCCTGGCCGATATCCCGGTAACTGCAAACTGCGGGTCAGCAAGAAATGCACGTGCTCCGGTTGTTGCCAGCCCCACAGGTGCGTCAGTTGAATCAGGCCCCACAACCATTCATCGACGTCCAGTTGTTCGGCCAGCTCGGCCATGGCTTCGGTGTGTTCGCCGACCAGGTAACGGCGGGTGTTGTCGAACAGCACGTTGGCGTAGATCAGCTCCGGGGTCGGGGTGTGCAGCCACGGCGGATCCATCGGCAGCGGATGGTGGCCGGGGTCCGGGTTGTCGATCGCGTTCCATCGCTCTGCGTGCCAATAGCAGACGCTGTTGAATGGCCCGAGAAACGCCGCGCGGTGCTCGGGTTGCAGGTGCGCCAGCGCACGGCCCAGAACCCGGTTGTCATGCACGCGGTACACCGCATGATTCGGGCGTTCGCCGGTTATCAGGCGCTCGCGCCAGTGCGCCGCCAGCGCGTCAAGTTCGACGTGACGGGCACTAGCCAGCCAGCCCCAATTGCGCTCGGGCGTGGCGAGCAAGGTCTGGAGGGCGGGATGCTGCGCCGTATCGATTTGCAACAGTAGCGGGCCGGTCGGCACCAGCGACTCGGCCGGCGTGCCGCTGTAGAGCGGACGAAACCGCTCGGTGCCGAGGTCGCGGGTCAACGCAGCGTGCTCTGCGCTTTGGCCGTCGGTGTCGAGCATCAGATACAGTTCGCAGCCGGCGCGGGACTGAGCGTGCAACCATTGTTCGACCGGGCTCATGCGACTTCTCCCAGCTCGCACAGACCCGCTGCGCAGGCTTCGCACAGCGGGCAAAAATCCGCTGCCTGCTGGCGGGCACTGTTGACGATCGACAGCGGCGTGGCGTTGATCGCAGCTGGCAGGCCGGCCTCAACTTGCAGCGGTTGTAGCGGTGCGAGACCCGGTAGTGGCGCTCCGCCCTGAACGATGGGCACACTGCTGAAAATCCCGCCGGCATTGATCACGATGTGATGACCGCCCGCTGACAGCGTCAGGCTCATGCCGGCATCGATCACCACGTTGCTTGCCGTGACATGCGCCTGCTGGCCGGCCTGGATTACCAGGGCGCCCAGGGTCTGGCTGCTGGTGCCGCTGACCTGCAACAAGTCGTCGGCGTTGATTACTGTGCTGCGCAGTCCTTGATGAGTGCGCGAATCCTTGCCCTCGATGAGACTGGTGCTGTCCTTGCCGACATGCTCATGGCGGTCGCGAGTGATCAGGCTGCGGCTGTCGTTGAGGATCAGTTGCTCGAGGTCGCGCTGCGCGCGCAGGTAGATCTTCTCCTGCCCGGCGCGATCCTCGATCGACAGTTCGTTGTAGCCGCCATTGCGCGGTGAGCTCTGGCTGCGTAATACCGTGCGGGTTTTACTCGCCGGCAAGGGATGGGCGACGGCATTGACCTTGTTGGCGATGCAGCCGGTAATCAGCGGTTGGTCCGGGTCGCCTTCCTGGAAGGTCACGACCACTTCCATGTCGACCCGGGGAATGGTCACCGCACCGAATCCGTCACCTGCCCAACTGGAAGCTACGCGTAACCAGCAGCTGCTTTTTTCGCTGTTGCGTTCAGCGCGATCCCAGGGAAACTCGACACGAACCCTGCCGTACTCATCGCAGAAGATCTCTTCTCCGGGAGGCCCGGTAACGCGCGCGGTCTGGCAGACCAGCAAGGGCCTTGGCGCGGGCAAAGGCGGACGGTAGACCACCTCTGCGGGAATGGCCCTGAAGGTATTGCGATAGCCCTGGGAAAAACCATCGGCAGGTTTCGCCTCGCTGCTGAAAGCCTCTTCGAGCACTGCCGGTTGCTTGCCTTCGTGACTGAGACTGACCAACAACCACAACTCGTTGCACTCGGCCCTGGGATGTTCGCTCAGCTCGAACAGGTGACCGCTGCGCAAAATCGCCTGATCGCTTTTGCCTTCAATCCATTGATAGTCGCTGCGATGGCGCTCCAAGGCCTGACGCGCCAGCTGTTTGCCGTGCTTCTCGGACTTCATCAACAGTGGATAGCGATACTCCTCCAGAGCCGGCGTGAACTCTGCGGTGAAGCGGCTTTCCAGCAGCAGGCTTGGCCGCTTGAGGTCATAGTCACGGCGGGTGACGGTGCTGGTACGGGTGTTGAAGCCCATGGTCAGGTGGTTGACCACCGGGTGTTCGGCAACCATGCCGCTATCAACCCGAAAGGCTGTCGTACCCAATTTGGGGGCGAACACCGGGCTGTCGCTGAATACCAGTAAGTGCCCGTCGAGCGAATGTTGATGGTGCCAGGCGATACCCTCTTCGGCGCACAGGCGCTGGATGAACAGGAAGTCGCTTTCGCCGTACTGCGTGCAGTACTCACGAGGCTCACCGGCGGCGACATTGAAGGTGAAGTCATCGGCCTGGATGCCATGCCCTTTGAGCACTTGCGCGATGATCTGCGGCACTGTCAGCTGCTGGAAAATCCGCTGGTCGTGGCTCAGTTGCAGATAATGCAGCGCCGGTACCAGTGTCAGTTCATAGCGGGTCAGGCGCTTGCCTGATTCGCCGAGCATGACGTTTTCGATCCGCCCGTGAATGCCTTCGCCCGCTGATCCGAACTGCAGAAACGCAGGTTGGCTGAGCAAGCTTTCCAGATCGAAATCTGCGTGCTCGCTCACCAGCTCAAGGCGAAATGCGTACAGCTGACTGATGGCTTCGGTGCCCGTGAACGCGAGCACCTTGAAGTCGTGACGAATGGCGGGGATATGGAGAAAGAATGGCGCGCAGTGGCCTTTGCCGAACATGGGCTTGTCCTTAAGCAAAGTGAGTCAAAGCGCGATGCTGTCCTCCCTGATCGCCGCGCATGAAAAGTCGCCAGGGCAAGCTAGCGGCGCGGCAAACTAATTGATGTAAGAAGTATCCCTGAAATTTGTCAGAGTATTCCGGTGTGGAAGTCTTGGTCGTGATGCGAGAAGTATCTGAAGGACGCGGCTTCGATAACTATCGAGTTGGCAGTGTTTGTTGGCGCGAGAAAGTTTCAGAATAATGAAATGCCATCATTATAGTGGCACTTTTTGCGTTGATCGTTGTCGCAGAAAACTTGTTGAGGCAAACCAGCTATTTTCGGAAGTGTCCTACTTCTATTTTTTTTTGAATTTGGCATCCTGCACGCCGCTCGAGGATACGAGCGTCAGGTAAACTCGCCCGGCTGCGGCGCAGGGCTCTGGGTCAAGGGTTTGGCAGAGCGGTGGAAAATTCGTCGTGTATTAATCGGCCTCAGGGAAACCCCTGCGACATATAGGGCGATCTCCTACAGACCTCAACGAACAGTTCGTCTTGTTGTTTAATCAGATGCTTGCTAGTGGCCATCATAGTGATTACGATGCGCCCACTTGAAAGAGCACATCTCAATTGGATGAGTCGCTGAACTGCTCTTCGATACTGTCCCGCGTTGCCGAAACTCCATTCGCGCGCATGACTGTAATCCTTAATAAAGGCCATGGATGTCCTACTCAAGCAAACTTTCCGCCCATTACCTCGAACTCGCAAAAGTCTCTGTTTCCAAAGAGAATTTCGCGGGCGAAGACGTTCGTTTTTCGAGCGAATTCGAGGCGCTGGAAAGTGAGCTGGCCAAGGCTTCGTCGATGCACGAAAGCGGGCAGATCGACTGGCTGAAAATCCGCGAAAACAGCGAAAATCTGCTGCGTACCCAATCCAAGGATCTGCGTGTCGGCGCCTGGCTGACCTGGTCGCTGTACCAGCGCGAATCCTTCCCCGGGCTGCTCGCCGGCCTCGGTCTGCTGCACCATCTGTCGGAAAACAACTGGGCCGACGTCCACCCGCTCAAACCCCGCACCCGTGCCGCCGCGATCGGCTGGCTGGTACCGCGTCTCGAGCAGGTCATCACCGAAAACATTGCGATCAAAGAGCAGTTGCCGATGTTCCGGCAGCTCTCCGAGCACCTGGCCGGCCTTGAGGCCGCGTGCACTGAACATCTGGGCGATGACGCGCCGCTGTTATTGCCGATCTCCCGCCGCCTGAAAACCATGATCCAGCGCGCCGCCGACAACCAGCCGGCACCCGGTGTGGTGGGCGCGGCGGTAGCGCAGGTCAAGCAGGCCGCGACCCAACTACTCACCCCTGGCGCGCCGATCGACAACGAGCGGGATGCGCACAAAGCCCTGCGCGCCCAGCAGGACAGCGCCCGGCCATTGTGTGCCTGGTGGCTGAAACAGAAAGCCACCGACCTGCGTGCCCTGCGCCTCAATCGCACGCTGCTGTGGATGACCATCGACGCGGTGCCCGAGCGCAACGCCGAGCAGATCACCGTGCTGCGCGGTCTGCCGCTGGAAAAGCTCAAGCTCTATCAGGACCGTTTCGATCAGGGCAAATACGCCGACCTGCTGGTGGAACTGGAGGCGAGCCTGGCGAAGGCGCCGTTCTGGTTCGATGGCCAGAGGATGGTCTGGGAATGTCTCCAGAACCTCAACGCCGAGCTGGCCATGCGCGAAGTGGAAATCCACTTCGCGCTTTTGATTCAGCGCCTGCCGGGCATCATCGAGTTGCGCTTCCATGACGGCGCGCCGTTTGCCGATCCGTCCACCCGGGCGTGGATCGCCGCCAACGTCATGCCGCATCTGCAAAGCGCCAGCGCGCCGCGCAAGGTTGAAAGCGAGAACGTCGAAACCCAGCCGGCCTGGGAAAAAGCCCTCGAGGAAGTCCAGCCGATTCTGCGCAAGGAAGGCTTGAAGCCGGCCGTGCAGATTCTCAAGCAGGGCCTGCAATCGGCCCACGGTGGCCGCGAACGCTTCTTCTGGCAGTTCACCCTCGCGCGGCTGTGTTTCCTGGCCAAGAAATACGAACTGGCCAAGAACCAGCTCGAAACCCTCGATCAGACATTACAGGACTCAGGCCTGCACGCCTGGGAGCCCGATCTTGCATTGCAAGTGCTGCACCTGCTGCACAGTTGCTGCGAGTTGTTGCCGCAGAACCACGCCGTACGTGAAAGCAAGGAAGAGATTTATCGCAGGCTGTGCCACCTCGACCTCGAAGTGGTACTCGAATAGGCCCCAGGGCCACAACCGCAAGGAGAAAAGCCATGGCCAAAGAAGGCTCGGTAGCCCCCAAGGAACGCATCAACGTCACCTTCAAACCCGCCACCGGCGGAGCTCAGGAAGAGATTGAACTGCCGCTGAAGCTGCTGGCAATCGGTGACTACACCCACCGCAAGGACGATCGCAAAATCGAAGATCGCAAGCCGATCAGCATCGACAAGATGACCTTCGACGAAGTGTTGGCCAAGCAAGAGCTGGGTCTGACGCTGAGCGTGCCGAACCGTCTGCAGGAAGATGGCGAGGCTGAAGAGCTGGCCGTGCAATTGCGCGTCAATTCGATGAAGGACTTCAACCCGGCCAGCCTGGTCGAGCAAGTGCCTGAGCTGAAAAAACTGATGGAACTGCGCGATGCGCTGGTGGCCCTCAAAGGCCCGCTGGGTAACGCACCTGCGTTCCGTAAAGCGATCGAAGGCGTGCTCGCCGACGACGAATCCCGCGGTCGCGTACTCGGTGAGCTGGGCCTGAACGCCGCAGCCCCGGACGCCTGAGACTCTTGCCAAGGAAGCCAACACAATGAGCACTAGCGCAGCACAAGAGAAGAGCGCCGCCAGCGGCGAATACAGCATTCTCGACAGCATCATCGCCGAAACCCGTCTGACCCCGGACGACGAAGCCTACGACATCGCCAAGCGTGGCGTGTCGGCGTTCATCGAAGAGCTGCTCAAACCGCAGAACAACGGTGAGCCGGTCAAGAAAGCCATGGTTGACCGCATGATCGCCGAGATCGATGCCAAGCTCAGCCGTCAGATGGACGAGATCCTGCACCACCCGGATTTCCAGGCGCTGGAATCGTCGTGGCGTGGTCTGCAGTTGCTGGTCGACCGCACCAACTTCCGCGAAAACATCAAGATCGAAATCCTCAACGTCTCCAAAGAAGACCTGCTGGACGATTTCGAAGATTCGCCGGAAGTCATGCAGTCGGGCCTGTACAAGCACATCTACACCGCTGAATACGGCCAGTTCGGTGGTCAGCCGGTGGGCGCGATCATCGCCAACTACTACATGTCGCCAAGCTCGCCAGACGTCAAGCTGATGCAGTACGTGGCCAGCGTTTCGTGCATGTCCCACGCGCCGTTCATCGCTGCCGCCGGGCCGAAATTCTTCGGTCTGGAAAGCTTCACCGGCCTGCCGGATCTGAAAGATCTGAAAGACCACTTCGAAGGCCCGCAATTCGCCAAATGGCAGAGCTTCCGTACCTCGGAAGACTCGCGCTACGTTGGCCTGACCGTGCCGCGTTTCCTGCTGCGTAACCCGTACGATCCGGAAGAAAACCCGGTGAAATCGTTCGTGTACAAGGAAACCGTTGCCAACAGCCATGAGCATTACCTGTGGGGCAACACCGCTTACGCCTTCGGCACCAAGCTGACCGACAGCTTCGCCAAATTCCGCTGGTGCCCGAACATCATCGGCCCGCAGAGCGGTGGCGCGGTTGAAGACCTGCCTCTGCACCATTTCGAAAGCATGGGCGAAATCGAAACCAAGATTCCTACTGAAGTATTGGTTTCCGACCGTCGTGAATACGAACTGGCCGAGGAAGGCTTCATCTCCCTGACCATGCGCAAAGGCTCCGACAACGCGGCGTTCTTCTCCGCAAGCTCAGTGCAGAAGCCGAAGTTCTTCGGCATCAGCGCAGAAGGCAAGGCGGCAGAGCTGAACTACAAGCTTGGCACCCAACTGCCGTACATGATGATCGTCAACCGCCTGGCTCACTACTTGAAAGTGCTGCAGCGCGAGCAACTCGGTTCGTGGAAAGAGCGTACCGACCTCGAGCTGGAACTGAACAAGTGGATCCGTCAGTACGTGGCCGACCAGGAAAACCCGAGCGCCGAAGTCCGTGGCCGTCGTCCGCTGCGCGCTGCGCAAGTGATCGTCAGCGACGTAGAAGGCGAGCCGGGCTGGTACCGCGTGAGCTTGAACGTGCGTCCGCACTTCAAGTACATGGGTGCCGATTTCACCCTGTCGCTGGTTGGCAAGCTGGACAAAGAGTAAGAGCGACTCATGGACGGATACGGCAGCCTGTTCGAACGCCTCAACGGCGACGCACAACTACGCAAGGGCAACAGCCTTGAGGCTTGCGCCATGGCGTCAGTGGCTGCCCATCTGGCCAAAATGCTCAGCACCCGGGCCGGCAGCGTGCAAACGCTGGCCGACTACGGGTTGCCCGATCTCAATGACATGCGTCTGAGCCTGCACGACTCCCTGAGTCAGGCACGTCTGGCTATCGAAAACTTCATCGAAGCCTACGAGCCACGCCTGAGCAATGTGCGTGTCATTTCCCTGCCGCGTGACCACGATCAACTTCGCCTGGCCTTCAGTATCGAAGGCCTGCTGGAAGTCGAGGGGTTCAAGCGTCAGGTCAGTTTCTCCGCGCGCCTGGATGGCAGCGGTCAAGTCAAGGTCACCTAAGGAGATCCCCGATGTCTGGCAAACCCGCAGCACGCGTATCCGACCCCACCGCTTGCCCGCTCCCCGGCCACGGCACCAACCCGATCGCCGCCGGTTCCGGCGACGTGTTCTTCGACGGCCTCGCGGCCGCCCGTGAAGGCGATGCCTCTGCGTGTGGTGGTGCGTTGGTCGGCGATCTTGCGACTACCGTGTTGATCAACGGAAAACCGGCCGCCACGGTTGATTCGGTGGGGACCCATGGCAACAAGGTTACGGCTGGATCCGGCACGGTGATTATTGGCAATTCGCATTCGCCAGCGCCGTTTGTTCCGCCGTTGCCGGTGGAGCTCAGTTGGCCGTTCAATGAGCACTTCGTCATCAATTGTCAGGACACCGGAAAACCGTTGTCCGGAATCGAGTACACATTGAAAACGGCATCCGGAAAAACCGTGAACGGTGTTACGGGCGCCGATGGCAAGACAAAGATGATTCATTCGGAGATCGCCGAGCCTGTTGAGCTGATCATTGAACAGCAAACTAAGGTGGCGATCGCTTGAGAATGTACAGAATGGCTCTCCGCTGTCTGTGGCAGGGTGGACGAGTAACAATGACCGGGATGTTGAAATGGCAAATACAACAGTAACTGCGACGCTGTCGCCGGCGAGTAACAAGACCGGGCAGACGGCAACTGCACGTCGATTTTCAGTCTCAGACATCCCTGGGGCAATGGACAAAATAAACTGGCCTGTTGCTGCTGGATTGATGCGCTATTGGTTTAAAGGCAATCCATGGGCCACCGAAGATGGCGGGATGGATGAACTCACCAAGGATCATAAAAAAGAGCCACTCGATCCCTATATAGAAAGCTCGATCGTAAAAATGGCTTGGGTGCTAAAGTTTGAACGCGCCAACAAGGTATTTAAAGAACTAAAGCTGAAATGGAATAGTCCGAACGCGCTGATTCGAATGCGTAATGATTTTCCGGCGAAGTTCGCAGGTAAAGTCGACGGTGCCTATCAGCAGAAATTTGGAAGTGCACGGGACGCTGAGAAATTTGGGTATACCAATACAATTTCGATTCAGACCTCAAATGCTAATGTTTTTCTGTTGGATGAACTTAGGGGTGCCCTTGCAAATTTCAATATGAGGGTCATTGCCGAAGGTGAAATTATTATTGCCTCAGGAAAAATCAGCTTTCTGGTTAATCGTCTGGGGTATTACGTTGATGATAGTTACGATTTCAGCGACGTGGGCAACCGTTTCAGTCAGCCTCTGGGTTATTGGAATTATGACGGTGTAGCTGATCCAGTAACAAGCAATGGGTCGAATTTCCTTGCGGCAATGGGTAAAGCAGAAATGGCCAGAACCGCTGCAATGCGTGGGGAGGACGTACAAGCTCTATTTAGGGATATAGACGGTAAACGCTACCACTTGATCCAAAACAGTGATTTTGCCGAGTACCGGGCGACCTATGGAAAAGGCGGAGATTTTACCGTGTATTCTGACATTTTGTATGAGGACGTAACTCCGCCTGTCTTAATCAAGGTAGTTGAGTAGATGCCTCTCAGAATCGCAGGTCTGGTTTTGTCAGCGACCCTGATGTTCGGGGCACTATCGTTTTATTTATTTATCGATAATCTTTCTGTGCGGCGTCCAGCTGTTATCGAGTTAAGTGATTCAAGGCAGTATATTGTTGAGCGTGTAGATTTTCCGTCTTTATTTTTCGGCGAAGATTTTTCTTATCTGCGAGTTACAGATCAAGATGCGCCTAAGTATATTTACCGTAGTCCTCTGTATCCAACCCGACTCTTGCTCCTGCAAGTAAATGAAGGCGAGGGAAGGGTAAGTGTTCCTAATATAGATTTTCTCACGGCTGAGAAGATATTTGTTTTTCATGATCGCCGTTGGATGGATCATGCGATGAATTATTTTGTGAGCAATACACCGTACGTTGTCGAGTCATTGGGTGAGGGTGAAAGATAATGGCTGGCCTGAAGTATTTAATATTTCATAAGTACAGGAAGGCGGCTTTCTGGGTGGCTGTATTATTTGTGTTTTTTTCTGTTTCATTGTTTTTTGTTGTGTCTGCCATGCGAAATTACCCGGCTAGCTCAACGGTAATTAGCCCTTCCGGCCGATATGTTATGGAAAACGTGCGGGTTGGAAAGATTCTTACCCTCGGTGGAATGGCCTATTTGAGAGTTATTGACAGGCAAAATCCGCAAGAAGTTTATCGTACACCGCTGTATGACACTCAGTCGTTGGACATGAGGGCATCAGAGAATGCATCAACTGTCGGTATTGTATGGATATATTTTAATAAGGATAAGAAAACTTTCGAGATAGCATTGCCTCAATGGGAAACCCATTGGTTGAATATTTTTATCAGTAATACGCCGTATGTATATCTTGAGAACTGAGATCCGTATGGGCCATTACGCAAATCTAGCCTGCACGCCTGATCTTAAGTTCAGGTCGGATACCGCGCATCATGCACAGGACAATCGGGACTGCGAATCCGGGCGGGATATTTTTTTGATGAGCTCCATTACCAGGCAGGTACCCCGTGTCCTTTAACCACTACTACCAAAGCGAACTCACCGCACTGCGCCAGCTCGGTCGCCGATTCGCCGAGCGTAGTCCGGCGCTGGCACCGTATCTGGGGCAGGCCGGGCGGGATCCGGATGTGGAGCGGTTGCTGGAAGGCTTTGCGTTCCTCACCGGGCGGCTGCGGCAGAAGCTCGATGACGAACTGCCGGAGCTCAGCCATTCGCTGATGCAACTGCTGTGGCCGAACTACATGCGCCCGCTGCCGGCGTTCAGCATTCTGCAGTTTGATCCGCTCAAGCGTTCCGGGCCGGCGCTGTTGGTTGAGCGCGATACGCCGATCGAGAGCAAGCCGATAGAAGACGTGCGCTGCCGTTTCCGCACCTGTTACCCGACCGAAGTCTTGCCGCTGGATCTGGCTGCGCTGAACTACTCGGTCAAGGGCGATGGCTCGCTGCTCAGCCTGCGTCTGGAAATGAGCGCTGACGGCCACCTCGGCGAACTGGAGCTGAGCAAGTTGCGCCTGCACTTTGCCGGCGAGCGTTACATCAGCCAGATGCTCTACCTGAGCCTGCTGCGCAACCTCGACGGCATCGAGCTGATTCCGCTCGACGCCGCCGGCAAGCCGATCGATGGCGTCAGCGGCAAGCCGATGGCGTTCAAGATTCCCGGCGACCGGGTGAAACCGGTGGGTTTTGCCGAAGAAGAAGCGTTGATCCCGTATCCGCTGAACACCTTCCGTGGCTATCGCTACCTGCAGGAATACTTCGCCTTCCAGGACAAATTCCTGTTCGTCGACGTCAACGGTCTGGACATTCTCAAGGCGCTGCCGGAAGACACGCTCAAGCAGATGCGTGGCCTCGAATTGCGTTTCGACATCCGCAAGAGCGGCATCATGCGCATGCGCCCGACGCTCGATAACGTGAAGCTGTTCTGCACGCCGATCGTCAATCTGTTCGAGCACGACGCTCTGCCGATCCGTCTCGACGGCAAGCAGGACGAATACCTGCTGCTGCCGGCGGAATACGACCTGGAAAACTGCGGTGTGTTCTCGGTGGAGACCGTCACTGGCTGGAAGCCCGGCGGCCTCGGTTATCAGGAGTACGTGCCGTTCGAATCCTTCGAGCACGACCCGAGTTTCGACGTGCCCAACAGCCGTCCGCATTACAGCATTCGCCAGCGTTCGTCCTTGTTGCATGACGGCCTCGACACCTACCTGAGCTTCGGCATCCGCCACACCGAAGCCCACGAAACGCTGTCGATCGAGCTGATGTGCACCAACCAGAACCTGCCGAAAAAGCTCAAGCTCGGCGACATCTGCATGGCCAGCGAGCAGACCCCGGAATTCCTCAGTTTCCGCAACATCACCCCGGCCACGTCGAGCTTCGCGCCGCCGCTGAACCGCGACTTCCTGTGGAAGCTGATCAGCAACATGTCGCTTAACTATCTGTCGCTGGCCGACGTCAATGCGTTGAAGGTGATTCTGGAAACCTACGACCTGCCGCGCTACTACGACCAGCACGCGGAGAAGGTCAGCAAGCGCCTGCTCGGCGGCCTCAAGCACATCAAGCATCACCACGTCGACCGACTGCATCGTGGTCTGCCGGTACGCGGTTTGCGCACCGAACTGACCATCGACCCGGAAGGCTATATCGGCGAAGGCGACCTGTTCGTCTTCGCTTCGGTTCTCAACGAGTTTTTCGCGCTTTACGCCAGTCTCAATTCATTCCATGAGCTGCGGGTAAAAAGCACACAGGGAGAGGTGTACCAATGGACACCACGTATGGGCCTGCAGCCCCTGCTTTAAGCGGGCTGACCAAGGTAATACGCGAGTACTCGCTGTTTCAGGCCGTGCTGCTGGTGATCGACCGGCTGCGCGAGGCACACCCGCATCTGAGCGAAGACGATCTGTACGACCAGGTCGAGTTCCAGGCCAACCCGAGTCTGGGCTTTCCGCGCAGCGACGTCGATCGCGTCGAGTTTTTCGAAGAACACGGCAAGATGCGCGCGCGCATGCGTTTCAACCTGATCGGTCTGGTCGGCTCCGGTTCGCCGCTGCCGGCGTTCTACGGCGAACAAGCCTTGGGCGACAGCGAGGACGGCAACCCGACGCGCAATTTCCTCGACCTGTTCCACCATCGCCTGCAACGGCTGATGCTGCCGATCTGGCGCAAGTACCGTTACCGCGCGAGCTTCCAGAGCGGCGCGATCGACCCGTTCTCGGCGCAACTTTTTGCGCTGATCGGACTGGGCGGCGACGAGATCCGCAAGGCCAAGGAACTCAACTGGAAACGCCTGCTGCCGTACCTCGGCCTGCTCAGTTTGCGCGCGCACTCGGCGGCGCTGATCGAAGCCGTGCTGCGTTACTACTTCAAGCACGAAGACCTGGTCATCGAGCAGTGCATCGAGCGCCGCGTGGAAATTCTCGACGAGCAGCGCAATCGTTTGGGCCGTGCCAACAGCGTACTCGGCGAAGACCTGGTGCTGGGCGAACACGTGCGCGATCGAAGCGGCAAATTCCGCATTCACATCACCGAACTCGACTGGCAGCGATTCCATGAATTCCTGCCGATCGGTTTCGGTTACCAGCCGCTCTGCGCGCTGGTGCGGTTCACCTTGCGTGACCCGCTCGATTACGACATTCGCCTGGTCCTGCGCCAGGAAGAAATCCGCGAACTGCGCATCGGTGAGCAGAACGCCTGTCGCCTCGGTTGGACCAGTTGGCTGGGCCGCGAAAAAGCGGACGGCGTGGTGACCCTGGGCAGCAAAATTCATTAAGGACGTGAGCCATGATCAACGTAGACCTGCAACAACTCATCCAGGCGCTGGACGCCGAAACCCGTCGTGATCTGGAACGTTCGGCCGAGCGTTGCGTCGCCCGTGGCGGCAGCAAGATTCTCGTCGAAGACTTGCTGCTGGGCTTGCTCGAGCGCCCGAACGGCTTGCTGTCGCGCGCGTTGCAAGATGCTGACGTCGACGCCGGTGAACTGACCGCTGCATTGCAATCGCGGGTCGAGCACAGCGCTTCGCGCAACCCGGTGTTCGCCCCGGAACTGGTGCAGTGGCTGCAAGACGCACTGCTGGTGGCCAACCTCGAGCTGGGCCAGACCCAGGTCGAAGACGCCGCGCTGATCCTGGCGTTGCTGCGCAACCCGATGCGTTATGCCGGCAGCCGCTATCAACCGCTGCTCGCCAAACTGAACATTGATCGCCTGAAGGAATTTGCCCTGTCGCAACAGGAGCAACCGGCGGCCAACGGCAAGCCGGCGGCGCAAGGCGAGTCGCTGTTGCAGCGCTTCACCCACAACCTGACCCAACAGGCCCGCGACGGCAAACTCGACCCGGTGCTGTGCCGTGACGGCGCGATCCGGCAGATGGTCGACATCCTCGCCCGTCGCCGCAAGAACAACCCGATCGTCGTCGGTGAGGCCGGTGTCGGCAAGACCGCGATCGTCGAAGGTCTGGCTTCGCGCATCGCTGCCGGTGAAGTGCCGCAGGTGCTCAAAGGCGTTGAATTACTCTCGCTGGACATGGGCCTGTTGCAGGCCGGCGCCAGCGTCAAAGGTGAATTCGAGCGTCGTTTGAAAGGCGTGATTGATGAGGTCAAAGCGTCGCCAAAACCGATCATCCTGTTCATCGACGAAGCTCACACCCTGATCGGCGCGGGCGGCAATGCCGGCGGTTCCGACGCGGCCAACCTGCTGAAACCGGCGCTGGCCCGTGGCGAACTGCGCACCATCGCCGCGACCACCTGGGCCGAGTACAAGAAATACTTCGAGAAAGACCCGGCGCTGGCCCGTCGTTTCCAGCCTGTGCAATTGCACGAACCGACCGTCAGCGAAGCGGTGACCATTCTGCGTGGTCTGGCTCAGGTCTACGAGAAGAGCCACGGCATCTACCTGCGCGATGACGCGGTGGTGTCCGCTGCTGAATTGTCCGCGCGTTACCTGGCCGGTCGGCAACTGCCGGACAAAGCCGTCGACGTCCTCGACACCGCGTGCGCCCGCGTGCGCATCAGCCTCGCTGCGGCCCCGGAAAGTCTGGAGCGCCTGCGTGGCGAACTGGCTGAAGGCGGCCGTCAGCGTCAGGCCCTGCGCCGCGATGCCGAGGCCGGTCTGCTGATCGACCACGAAGCGCTGGAAGCACTGGAAGCGCGTCTGGACGAAGCCGAAAGCGAGATGGTTGCGCTCGAGACCTTGTGGACTGAGCAAAAAGAACTGGCCGAGCGCCTGCTGGAACTGCGTCAGCAACTGGCCAAGGCCCGCGAGGCTGCAGCTGTTGAGCCGACCGTCAGCGTGGAAGAAGACGCCGAAGGCACCGTGATTGAAACTCTGGTCGCCGAAGTCGAAGAAGGCCAGAGCGTCGAAGCGCTGGAAGCCCAATTGCATGAAACCCACGCCGCGTTGACGGCTGCGCAAGTCAAAGAAGGTCTGGTCAGCTTCGAAGTCTGCCCGCGTCTGGTTGCCGAAGTGATCAGCGCCTGGACCGGTGTGCCGTTGGCGCAATTGGCCCGCGAGCACAACGCCAAGGTCGCCAGTTTCGCCACCGATCTGCGCACACGCATCCGTGGTCAGGAGCAAGCCGTGCATGCGCTGGATCGTTCGATGCGCGCGACCGCTGCCGGTCTGAACAAGCCTGATGCACCGGTCGGTGTGTTCCTGCTGGTCGGCCCGAGCGGCGTCGGCAAGACCGAAACCGCGCTGGCCCTGGCTGACCTGCTGTACGGCGGCGACCGCTTCATCACCACCATCAACATGTCCGAGTTCCAGGAAAAGCACACCGTCTCGCGTCTGATTGGCGCGCCACCGGGCTACGTCGGTTACGGCGAGGGCGGCATGCTCACCGAAGCGGTGCGTCAGAAGCCGTATTCGGTGGTGTTGCTCGATGAAGTCGAGAAGGCTGATCCGGACGTGCTCAACCTGTTCTACCAAATCTTCGACAAAGGCGTGGCCAACGATGGCGAAGGTCGCGAGATCGACTTCCGCAACACGTTGATCCTGATGACCTCCAACCTCGGTAGCGACAAGATCAGCGAACTCTGCGAAGACGGCGCGCGGCCGACCGCCGAAGTGCTCGAAGAAACCATTCGCCCGGTACTCAGCAAACACTTCAAGCCGGCGCTGCTGGCGCGGATGAAAGTGGTGCCGTACTACCCGGTGGGCGGGCCGGTACTGCGCGAGCTGATCGAGATCAAACTCGGCCGTCTCGGCGAGCGCCTGAACCGTCGTCAGCTGGAGTTCAGCTGGTGCCAGAACCTCGTCGATCACCTGTCCGAGCGCTGCACGCAAAGCGAAAGCGGCGCGCGCCTGATCGATCATCTGCTCGATCAACACGTGCTGCCGTTGGTGGCCGACCGTCTGCTCGACGCGATGGCGACCGGCGAGAGCCTCAAGCGTGTGCATGCCACGCTTGACGGCAACTCCAGCGTGACCTGCGAGTTCGTCTGAGGTGGGCGTGATGTTCACTCAAGTGCCGCAGCCACTGGTCTATGCCGAAGCGTTGCTGGCGCAGTTCGCCAGTCTGTCGCGGGCGGCGGACAGTGCTGCGCTGCTGGGTGAATTCGTCCGTGGCCTGGCCGAACTGAGTGGCTGCGAACTGACGCAGCTGTATCTGCTCGACGCCACCCACACCTGCCTGGGGATGAACGCCGAGTGTCTCGACGGCGCGTTGCAACCGCGTCAGGCGGCGAGCCTGCCGGCGGATTACAACGGTGAACAACTGCTGCAATTCGCCCTGTGCCAGAACCGCGTGGTGTGCCTCGACGACCTGACCGGCAGCCTGCACGAAACCAGTTTTCTGCCGGCGACGAGCACGCCGTGGCAGTCGCTGTTGTGCGTGCCGCTGGTCAATCAGCACAAGTCGGTTGAGGGCTTGTTGCTGTGTGCCAGTCGTCGTCGCACTGACTTGCAGGGTTTCGCCGACTCCCTTGGCCAGCTCGGCTCGTTCGTGCTCGGCCAGCTGCATCTGCTGCAACGCCTGCGTCAGCCAGCCGCCGAATCGGCCACCGCCACTCGCAGTGTGCCGAGCATCAGCGGCTACGGCCTGATCGGCAAAAGCGCGGCGATGCGCCAGACCTACTCGCTGATCAGCAAGATCCTCCACAGCCCGTACACCGTGCTGTTGCGTGGCGAGACCGGCACCGGCAAGGAAGTAGTGGCGCGGGCGATCCACGATTGCGGTCCGCGTCGCTCCCAGTCGTTCATCGTGCAGAACTGCGCGGCGTTCCCGGAAAACCTGCTGGAAAGCGAACTGTTCGGCTATCGCAAAGGCGCCTTCACTGGTGCCGATCGCGATCGGGCCGGGCTGTTCGACGCGGCCAATGGCGGCACGTTGCTGCTCGATGAAATCGGCGACATGCCGTTGTCGCTGCAAGCGAAGATTCTGCGTGTGTTGCAGGAAGGCGAGATTCGTCCGCTGGGTTCCAACGACACGCACAAGATCGACGTGCGCATCATCGCCGCGACGCACCGTGATCTGGCGGCACTGGTCAGCGAAGGCAAGTTCCGCGAGGACTTGTACTACCGCCTCGCGCAGTTCCCGATCGAGCTGCCGGCCCTGCGTCAGCGCGAAGGCGACATCCTCGATCTGGCTCGACATTTCGCCGAGAAGACCTGCACGTTTTTGCAGCGTGATCCGGTGCGCTGGTCGGATTCGGCGCTGGAGCATCTGTGCGGCTACAACTTCCCCGGCAACGTTCGCGAACTCAAGGCACTGGTCGAACGCGCGGTGTTGCTCTGCGAGGGCGGCGAGTTGCTCGCAGAACATTTTTCCCTGCGTCTGGAACCGATGCCCGAGGACAACAGCGGCTTGAATCTGCGCGAACGCCTGGAGCAGGTCGAGCGCACATTGCTGCTCGATTGCCTGCGCAAGAACGACGGCAACCAGACCCTCGCCGCCCGCGAGCTGGGCCTGCCACGGCGCACGCTGCTGTACCGCCTCGGGCGCCTGAATATCAATTTGGGTGACTTTGATGGTTGAGCTACAGCACTTCTTCGAACCCAACACATACCCTGTGGCGAGGGGATTTATCCCCGTCCGGCTGCGCAGTAGTCGCAGTCCGGTAAATACGGTTTCACTGAGAGACCGCGCTGGCAGGTTTTGGGGGCGCTGCGCACCCCAATGGGGACAAGTCCCCTCGCCACGGGAGGTCGCCGTACCTCCAGGCTATGGCGCAAGGCCCCGATCCAGAGGCTTCGAGCCCACCTCAAAAACTTATTTCAGCGCCGCCCGCAAGGGTCGGCGCTTTGTGCTTTGTCTACACCTGGAGACCCTCTGATGTCTGTTCGTCACTGGCACGCTGTCCTGCTGACCCTCGTCGTTCTATGCGGCCTTGGCGGCTGTAGCGGCAATTACAAATTCAACGACAACGACTATCGCCCGTTGGGTGATCCGCAAGCGGTCAATCGCGGCAAGTGACCGCAAGGAGCATCAAACATGGAATTGGTTTTCGAAATGCTGAACACCAAGCAGTTCGTGCCCACCGAGCTGTGCCAGCGGACCTTCAAACAGGCCGGTGGCGTGATCGGGCGCGGCGAGGACTGCGACTGGATCATCCCTGACCGCAAGCGGCACCTGTCCAATCATCACGCGATTGTCAGTTACCGCGAGGGCTCGTTCTTCCTTACCGACACCAGCAGCAACGGTGTCCAGGACGGCAGCAGTGGCGCACGCTTGCACAAGGGCGAGCCGGTGCGCATCGAGCACGGCAGCACCTACATTCTCGGCGACTTCGAGATCCGTGCGCGGCTGGTCCGTGACCCGGCGACCTTCGACGGCGAAGTCGGCCGTCCGCGCGCCGCTGGCAGCATCATTCCGGACGACGCGTTCCTCGACCTCGACCCGCTCAACGCCCTCGAACAGCAAGAGCGCGTGTACTCGGAAATCGACGAACTGCTGTCGCCCACCGCCAAGCCGGAAGACTCCCGTCAACGTGCCGACTACGCGCGCATCGACATGGAAAGCCTGATGGTCCCGGAGCTGATCGCCGCCCCGGTCGAACCTGAGCCGGCGCCTGCACCGAAAGCCGTCGAGCGTCAGAGCGAAGGTTTCTGGGAGCACTTCGGCGCGGCGCTGGGCGTCGACGTCAAAGGCCTCGGCCACGACGAACGCGAAGCGCTGGCGCTCAACGCTGCGCGCCTGCTGCGCCAGAGCATCGGCGGTTTGCAGCAAAGCCTGCGCACCCGCTCCGAGCTGAAAAACGAACTGCGTCTGGCGCAGACCACCGTGCAAGGCACCAACAAGAACCCGCTGAAATTCGCCGTCGATCCGAGCGAAGCACTGCAGATTCTGTTGCAGCCAAGCAAGCCTGGACACCTGCCGGCCGAGCAGGCGATCTCCCGTGCATTCCGTGATTTGCAGGCGCACCAAGTGGCTTTGCTGACCGCCAGTCGCGCCGCTGTGCGTGGCACGCTGGAGCACTTCTCGCCGGAGCAGCTGACCCTGCGTTTCGAGCGCGACAGCAAGCCATTGATCGCCACTTCGGGCGGGCGCTGGAGAGCATTCGGCCGCTACCACCAGGCACTGCGTCAGGACGATGACTGGAGCGAGCGTCTGCTGGCCCGCGACTTTGCTCAGGCCTACGAAGAACAGATCCGCCTGATCTCCACCCTCCACACCGACCACCAAGGATGATGCGCATGTCTCGCCGCTCGACCGCTTTTTTCAAGACGCTGACTGCGCTCACCGTGCTGGTGCTGCTGGCCGGTTGCTCGTCGCTGTCGCCGTACTCGAAAGTGACCAAGATCAATCTGAAACTGACCGGCAGCGATCAGCTCAACCCGGACCTCAACGGGCGGCCGTCGCCGATCGTCGTGCGCCTGTTCGAACTCAAGCACCCGGTGACTTTCGAGAACGCTGATTTCTTCAGCCTCTACGAACGCGCCAAGGAATCCCTCAACCCGGATCTGGTGGCCAGCGAAGAACTCGAACTGCGCCCGGGTGAAACCGTGGAACTGAAACTCAGCGTGGAGGAGGGCAGCCGTTACGTAGGCATCCTCGCTGCCTATCGCGACCTGCCGGATACCCAATGGCGGCACACCGTGCAGATCACTCCGCTGGAACTCACCGAGGCTGATCTGACCCTCGATCAGGCCGGTATCCGCAATACCCAACAAGTGCTCGCCAAGGCGGATGACTGATCATGAACACCCATAAAGTCATTTGGCAGGAAGGCATGCTGCTGCGCCCGCAGCACTTCCAGCACAACGATCGTTACTACGATCACCAGATGAAAACCCGCACGCAATTGCTCGGTGGCTACACCTGGGGTTTTCTCAATCTGGAAATCGACTTGCAGTTCCTCAACATGGGCAAACTGGTGATCAGTGAAGCCTCGGGGATTCTGCCGGACGGCAGTCTGTTCGAACTCGGTGGCAACACTGAGCCGCTGGCGCTGGACGTGCCGCCGAACACCGGCAACACGCCGATCTATCTGGCGCTGCCGCTGGTCACCGGCAACCACATCGAGGCCCGGCGCCCGGAGCAATCCGACGTGCTCGCGCGCTACACCGCCTATGACGCCGAAGTCGCCGACTCCAACGCCGGCGACGATTCCGCCAGTCAGGTCAGCTGCGGTCGCCCGGATTTCAAACTGTTGCTCGGCGAGCAGCAGAGCGATCAGGCCTACGTGAAGCTGAAAATCTGCGACGTGCTCGACACCACGCCCGACGGCGTGATCAGCCTCGACCCGGATTTCGTCCCGACCTACATTCAGGCCCACGCCTCCAGCTACCTGCTGTCGTGCCTGAAAGAAGTCATCAGCATGCTCAGCCACCGTGGCGACACCATCGCCGAGCGGATTCGCTCCAACGGCAAGGTCGGCGGCGCTGAAGTCGGCGACTTCATGATGCTGCAACTGATCAACCGCACCGAACTGCTGCTGCGCCATTACCTCGGTCTGGAACAAGTGCATCCGGAAGAGTTGTATCGCACGCTGCTGACCATGCTCGGCGATCTGGCGACTTTCTCCGGCGAGAGCAAACGCCCGCGCCTGGACAGCCGCTATTCCCACGCCGATCAGGGCGCAAGCTTCCGCAAACTGATGGAAGCGATTCGTCAGGTGCTGTCGATGGTGCTCGAACAGCACGCCATCGAGTTGATCTTGCAGGCGCGTCAGTACGGCATCATCGTCTCGCCGTTGCACGATCACAAACTGCTCGGCTCGGCCTCGTTCGTGCTAGCAGCCAGTGCCAACTGCGACTCCGAAGAACTGCGTCAGCGTTTGCCGCAGCACCTCAAGGTCGGCCCGGTGGAGCGCATCCGCCAACTGGTCAACCTGCACTTGCCGGGGATCAAGGTCAAACCGTTGCCGGTGGCCCCACGGCAGATCGCGTTCCATTCGAACAAAACCTATTTCATCCTCGAACTCAGTTCCGAAGACCTGGCACAACTCGAGCGCTCCGGCGGTTTCGCGTTCCACGTGTCCGGCGAATTCGCCGAGCTTGAACTGAAATTCTGGGCCATCAGGAACTGACCGACATGATCAAGGAAACGGATTACAACCAGGACGACAAAACCGTTCTGCTCGACCGTCAGGGCCACGGACCGGCATCGAGTCCGCTGACCGACTTCGCCGCGCCGCCGCGTTTCGAGCAACTGGAAGAACGCATGATCTACGCCGCGCGCCTGCGTCCGGCGGAGGCGTTCAACATCAGCCTCAACTCGCTGGTCGCGGCCTCGTCCGATCTGCTCTCGGAAGTGGTGCGTCTCAAGCACAGCGAAACCCGCGAAGACCTGTATGCGCTGAATGAGCGGCTGACCGCCGGGCTGAAATTGTTTGAAGTGCGCGCCCTGCACAACGGCGCCGAAAGCAGCCAGGTGATGGCCGCGCGTTACGTGCTCTGCACCGTGGTCGACGAAGCCGTCGTGACCACGCCGTGGGGCAACGAAAGCGAGTGGTCGCAGATGAGCCTGCTGAGCAGCTTCCACAACGAAACCTTCGGCGGCGAGAAGTTTTTCCAGCTGCTCGATCGGCTGTCGAAAAACCCGGTCAAGCACCTGCCGATGCTCGAACTGATGTACCTGTGCCTGTCCCTCGGTTTCGAGGGCAAGTACCGCGTGCAGGCGCGCGGCATGCTTGAGCTTGAAGGCATCCGCGACGCCTTGTACCGGCAGATCCGTCAGTTGCGTGGCGACGTGCCGCGCGAACTGTCGCCGCACTGGGAAGGCCTCAACGATCAGCGCCGCAACCTGGTGCGCATCGTGCCGGCGTGGATGGTGGTGCTCTTTACTCTGGTCTGCCTGGTGGTGATGTATTCGGGCTTCGCCTGGGTCCTGAGCGAACAACGCGACACTGTTCTGCATCCTTATCAGCCGCTTGATCCAGCCGCGGTGCAACCGCAGGCGCAGCCGTAAAACAGGGACGTGTGATGAAAAAGTTTTTCAAGAAAGTCGGCGCCTTCCTGCGCCAGACCTGGGTCTGGACTCTGCTGCTGGTGCTGTTCGTGGCGCTGCTGGTGTGGTTCGTCGGCCCGTTGTTGGCGGTCGATGATTACAAGTTCTGGGAAAGCGCGACCTCGCGCCTGCTGACAATCAGCGTGCTGTTCCTGATCTGGGGCCTGACCATGGTCTTCGTCAGCTGGCGCGCGGGTATCCGCAAGAAAGCCGAGGAGGAAAGCGAGGACGGCCAGGACCGTATCCGCCGCGAAGAGCTGATCGACGAAGAACAGAAAGAGTTGAAGGCGCGGTTCAAGGACGCGCTGAAAACCCTGAAGACGTCGAGCCTGTATCGCGGTCGCAGCGAGCGCTGGCGCAGTGACTTGCCGTGGTACCTGCTGATCGGTCCGCAGGCCTCGGGTAAGACCAGCCTGCTGGACTTTTCCGGTCTGGAATTCCCGATCAACAAGATCGACCGCAAGCTGACCCGCGACACCCTCGGCACCCGTCATTGCGACTGGTATTTCGCCGATCACGGTGTACTGATCGACACCGCCGGGCGCTACACCACTCAACCGGACGCGGAAGTCGACGGCAACGCCTGGACCACCCTGCTGGAGCTGCTGCGCAAGCGTCGTCGCGGCCGTCCGTTGAACGGCGTGCTGGTGACCATTCCGGTGGAAACCCTCACCGGCGGCAGCGAGCAGGACATCGAGACTCTCGCACGCCAGGTGCGCAGCCGTCTGCAGGACGTGCATCAGAAACTGCACGTCGACGTGCCGGTGTATCTGGTCCTGAGCAAGGCTGACAAGCTGCTCGGCTTCGACGAGTTCTTCGATCAACTGACCCGCGAAGAAAGCGATCAGGTGCTCGGCACCAGTTTCCGCAAGGATCAGGTCGGCACCGACGTCACGGTCCTGCGCAACGAGTTCGAAGAGCTGCTGCGCCGCCTGAACAGCCAAGTGATCATGCGCATGCACTCCGAGCGCGATACTCAGCGCCGTGGCCGCATTCTCGATTTCCCGCATCAGTTGGGGCAGATCGGCGAGCGTCTGTGCCTGTTCGTCGACATGGCGTTCACCGGCAACCGTTATCAGCGCGCCACGCAACTGCGCGGCTTCTACCTGACCAGCGCACCGCACCTGACCCAGGAAATGGATTCGACCACCGCCGGCATCGGCGCCAGCCTGGGCATGAACGCCGGCGTGCTGCCGACTCTGCGCAGCGGCCGTTCGCGGTTCATCCACCACTTGCTCAGCCAGGTGATTTTCCCCGAAGCCGATCTGGCCGGTCTGGACAAGCGCGAGCGCAGCCGCATTCATTGGGGCCAGCGGGCGCTGTACGTCGGTGCACTGGCGGCACTGGCACTGTTCGGCATGCTCTGGGCCGGTGGTTTCTCGGCCAACTACGAGCGGCTGGAAAACCTGCGCACGCTGGCGCAGAACTGGACCCAGCAACGCTCGGCCGTCACGCCGCGCGATGACGCCATGGGCGTGCTGAAAGTGCTCGACACCAGCTACGCTGCGACCCAGGTGTTCCCGAGCAAGGGCGACGTCTCGTACCACGAGCGTGGCGGCCTGTATCAGGGCGAAGAGATCAACCCGGTGGTGAAAACCGCCTACGAGCGCGAGCTGGAAGCGCAGTTGCTGCCACGGGTGGCGACCATGCTCGAAGGGCAGATCCGCGCCAACATGAAGGACCGCGATCGCCTGCTCAACAGCCTGCGTGCGTACCTGATGCTGAACATGAAGGATCGTCGCGACGCGGCGTGGCTCAAGGACTGGGTCGCCACTGACTGGTCGCAGCGCTACACCGGCAACACCGCGGTGCAGAACGGTCTGAACACGCACCTCGAACGTTTGCTCAAGCAGCCGTTCATCTACCCGCTGAACGATCAACTGGTGACGCAGGCGCGTCAGGTCCTGCGCAGCGAATCGTTGGCCAACGTGGTTTACCGCATGCTCCGCGAGCAGGCGCGCAACCTGCCGGACTATCGCTTCAGCCAACACCTCGGCCCACAAGGCTCGCTGTTCATCGGCACTGAATACGTGATCCCGGGTTTCTACACCCAGCAGGGTTATCAGCAGTATTTCTCGGTGCAGGGCGCCGCGCTGGTCACCGACATCCTGCGTGACAACTGGGTGCTGGGCGAAGGCGCGGGCATCAGCGACATGGACTTGCGTCGCCTGATGGTCGAGCTTGAGCAGCTGTACTTCCGCGACTACGCCAACTACTGGAGCGAAGCCGTTGGCCAGGTCGCACTCCCACCAATCAGCGACGCCGGCGAAGGCGCCGAGCAACTGGCGGGCCTGACGTCGGCCAACTCGCCGGTTCTCGCATTGCTCACCGAAGTACGTGAAAACACCCGCTTCGAAGCCGCTGCTGATCCGGTCGATGAAGCCGGCGAAGCTGCCGATGCGCTGGCCGGACAGAAAGGCAAACTGGGCAAGGTCGGCAAACTCGCCGCCGCTGCCGCCGACAAGGCTTCGGCGCTGAACGTGGCGAAGAACCTGCCGGACACCGCGAAGAAATCCCTGCAACGCCGCTTCGAACCGCTGCATCGTCTGCTCGACGACAACAACGGCCCGGGCGCCGACCTGACGCCAGCGTTCAGCGCACTCAACGACCTGCAACTGCAACTGGCCGGTCTGGCCCGTTCCAGCACGCCGGAGCAAGCCGCGTTCGAGATGGCCAAGACGCGCATGAGCGGCCAGCGTGATGCGCTGACCAACCTGCGCAATGCCTCCGGTCGTCTGCCGCGTCCGCTGAGCGTGTGGTTCAACGTGCTGGCCGAGGACTCGTGGCGCCTGGTGCTCAACGATGCCTATCAATACCTGAACGGCCGTTATCAGAACGAGCTGTACAGCGTGTATGGCAAAACCATCAGCAAGCGCTATCCGTTCAGCGCCAGCAGCACCAGCGACGTGGCGATCAGCGACTTCCGCGAGTTCTTCCGTGCTCAAGGTACCGTCGACCGCTTCTTCGACAGCTACATGCGTCCGTTCGTCAGCGGCGATCCGGGCAACTACCGCATGCGCAGCGTCGACGGCCACAGCCTGCCGGTATCGAAGGTCTACCTCGATCAGATGGCGGCGGCGCAGACCATTCGCCAGAGCTTCTTCTCGATCAACCCGGCCGAGCCGACCGTGCAGTTCAAGCTGGAGCCGTACACCCTCGATCCGGCGGTCAGCCGTTCCGAATTCAAGTTCGGCGACAAGACCATGGAATACCGTCACGGCCCGATCCTGCCAATGACCTTCAAGTGGCCGACCGATGCTGAAGACGGTCGCACCAGTCTGGTCATGGACAAAATGGCCGGGCGTCCTATCGGGATCGAGAAAAACTCCGGCCCATGGTCGCTGTTCCGTCTGTTCGACCTGATGCAGACCGAGTACCTGAACGGTCGTGACGTGCTGGTACTGAAAGCGGACGTGGGCGGCCTGCGCGCCAACTATCTGCTGACCAGCCAGCGCTCGCCGAACCCGTTCGACATGGGCGTGCTGCGCACCTTCCGTATGCCGGTGCAGCTCTGATGCTGGTGGCCAGTCCCTGGCGCAGCGCGGCGCGTACCGACCCGGGCAAGGTGCGGGCGCGCAACGAAGATGCCTTCCTCGACTCCCCGCAGCACGGGCTGTGGGTGGTCGCGGACGGCATGGGCGGTCATCAGGGTGGCGACATCGCCAGCCAGTTGATCGTCGCCAGCCTGGCTGAGTTGCCGCAACACGAGGACTTCGACGAACGCCTCAAAGCCATCCGCCAGTGCCTGCACTGGCTGAACCGGCGTTTGGGGCAGGAGTTGACCGTCACTGCCGGACGCCACGACAGCATCATGGGCAGCACCGTCGTTGCGCTGCTGGTGGAAGGCAATCGCGCGGCCTGCATCTGGGCAGGCGACAGCCGATGCTACATGTGGCGCGGGCAGCGGCTGTATCAGCTGTCCAAGGACCATTCGCTGCAACAGCAGCTGATCGACGAGCAGCAAATGAGCGTCGAACAGGCGGCAGCGCACCCGGCGGCTCAGGCACTGACCCGAGCCGTCGGCGCCGCCGACACACTGACCCTGGATGTGCTTGAACTCGAGGTCTATCCGGGCGATGTGTTTTTGCTCTGCAGCGATGGTTTGTATCAGGGCCTGAGCAGCGACGCCCTCGGCAACGCCCTCAGCCTCAGCGCGCCGCACGTGGCGCTGGAACGTTTGTTCGACGGCGCTCTGCGTGGCGCCGCGCGTGACAACCTGACTGCCGTGGTGATCCGCCAATGAGTGAACTCGAATCGCCCATCGATGACTTGCTGATCAGCGAAGAACAGGCCAACAACCTGACCTACTTCGCCTTCGCCAAGGGCAACAAGGCCGAACCGTTGCTGGCGCCAACCAAGGCCAGCATCGGTGCGCTGCCGGATGTACTCGCCGGTCGCTACCACCTCGAGCGTCTGCTCGGGGCCGGTGGCATGGGCGCCGTTTACCGGGCGCGGGATCTGCTGCACGAACAGTTCGGCGATCCCGACCCTTACATCGCGCTGAAAATCCTCAGCGAAGAATTTGCCGAATCGCCGGACGCCAGTGCCTTGCTCTACAGCGAGTTCGCCCTGACCCGACGCTTGCGCCACGACAACGTCGTGCGTGCGCACACCTTTGAAGTCGACACCGATTGCCAGCGGGCCTTCATCACCATGGAATACATGCGTGGCCTGACCCTGGACAAATTGCTCTGCGAGCGGCCCCTCGGCCTGCCGTGGCAAGAACTGCGCGACATCGTCCTGCCGCTGCTCGACACGTTGGCCTACGCCCACCGTCGCGGCGTGCTGCACGGTGACCTGAAGCCGAGCAACGTCATGCTCAGCGAAGACGGCCTGCGCCTGTTCGACTTCGGTCTGGGGCAGGCAGAGGAGGGCACCTTGCCCGGCCTGCCGCACCTGAGCCGCGAGCGCTTTAACGCCTGGACCCCGGGCTACGCCGCCCCCGAACTGCTTGAGGGCCAACCGTTGTCGGCCAGCGCGGACGTGTACGGCGTGGCCTGCGTAATCTATGAACTGGCGGGCGGCAAACACCCGTTCCGCCGCTTGCCCTCGACCCAGGCCCGCGACGAGCACCTGGAGCGCGAGCTGCGCGCCCCAGCGAATCTACCCCAGCACGGCTGGCAAGCGCTGCGAACCGCGCTGAGCTTCAACCCGGCAGAACGCACCATCACTGCCCAACAATTGCGTGACGCCTTGGGCGCCACTTCGTCCTGGCTGCAACGGTTGCGACTTCGGGCGTAACGGATGACATTCGAACAGGGAGCACACGATGTTCAACTCAGCTAACGAAACCCACTTCAGCCTAAAGGTCGAAGACTACGTCGGCGACCTGCAAGTGCTGTCGTTCACCGGCACCGAAGGCATCAGCCAGGCGTATCGCTTCGACCTCGAACTGGTCAGCGAAAACCCCGATCTGGACCTCGAACAACTGCTGCACAAGCAGGCGTTTCTCGCATTTGATCCGCAGGGCTCGGGGATTCACGGGCAGATCTACCGCGTCGCCCAGGGCGATGCCGGCAAGCGCCTGACCCGCTACAAAGTCTCGATCGTGCCGCAACTGCAATACCTGCATCACCGCACCAACCAGCGCATCTACCAGCAGATGTCGGCGCCGAAAATCATCGCGCTGATCCTCGAAGAACACGGCATCAAGAGCAACGCCTATAGCTTCCAGCTCAGCCAGCCGTGCCCGGATCGCGACTACTGCGTGCAGTACGACGAAACCGACCTGCATTTCGTCCAGCGCCTGTGCGAAGAGGAAGGCATTCACTACCACTTCCAGCACAGCGAAAAAGCGCACCTGCTGGTGTTCGGCGACGACCAGACCGTGTTCCAGAATCTCGGTCAGCCGACTGCGTACGTGCAGGGCAGCGGTATGGTCGCCGACGAGCCGGTGATCAAAGCTTTCAAACTGCGCCTGGAAACCCGCACCACGCGCACCACGCGCCGCGACTACGATTTCGAAAAACCGCGCCTGCGAATGGAAGCCGCGTACAAACCGGACGGCGACAGCACTGAACCGGATCTCGAAGACTACGACTACCCCGGCCGCTTCATCGACCGCGCGCGCGGCAAGTTCCTCAGCCAGCGCGCCCTCGAACGCCACCGCGTCGACTACCGCCAGGCCGAAGGTCGCGGCGACCAGACCAGACTGGTCAGCGGCCACTTCATGGAAATGTCCGACCACCCGCGCAGTGAGTGGAACGACCTCTGGCTGCTCACGGAAATCTTCCACGAAGGCAAACAACCGCAAGTCCTCGAAGAAGGCGTGACCAGCGACACCACCGACAACAAGGACGACTTCCACCAGGGCTACCGCAACACCTTCCTCGCCACCCCGTGGGACGTGTTCTACCGCCCGGCCCTCGAACACCCCAAACCACGCGTGCTCGGCAGCCAGACCGCGATGGTCACCGGCCCCAAAGGCGAAGAAATCCACTGCGACCAGTACGGCCGCATCAAAGTGCAGTTCCACTGGGACCGCGAAGGCCTCGCCGACGACAAAACCAGCTGCTGGCTGCGCGTCTCCAGCTCCTGGGCCGGCGACCGCTACGGCGCCATCAGCATCCCGCGCATCGGCATGGAAGTCCTCGTCACCTTCCTCGAAGGCGACCCCGATCAACCGCTGGTAACCGGCTGCCTGTACCACAAGGAAAACCCGGTGCCGTACGCCTTGCCGGCGAACAAGACGCGCAGCGTGTTCAAAACGCTTAGCTCGCCGGGGGGCGGTGGCTATAACGAGCTGCGCATTGAAGACAAGAAAGGTGCGGAGCAGATCTACATCCATGCCCAGCGCGATTGGGATGAGAACGTTGAGCACGACCAGAAGATTCGGGTCGGCAATGAACGTCATGACACGGTGGTGAAGAACACTTACACCGAGCTGAAGGCTGAAGAACACCGCACCACGATTGCCGACCGCAAGGTTGAAGCGAAGCTGGATGATCACCTGACGGTTGGGCAGAACCAGCATGTGAAGCTGGGGACTGCGCAACTGACCAGTGTGGGGAAAGAGATTCACCTCAAGGCTGGGGACAAGATCGTTATCGAGGCGGGGACGGAGCTGACCATTCTTGGGGGTGGGAGCTTTATCAAGCTGGATGGCGGTGGGGTCACGGTGGTTGGGCCGGTGATCAAAATCAATGCCGGTGGGTCGGCTGGGTCGGGTACTGGCATCGGGATTAAACCGCCGGTGCTGCCGGGGGCGGCGGATAAGGATAAGGCGGGGAGTTTGATGGATCAGGCGTTGGCGAATTCGCCGCCTGAGAAGGTTAAGCCGAAGGCTTTTTTTGTGTTTTCTGAGTGATGAGTTCGTGATGAGAAAGAACAACCGAGTGCGTCAATTCAAGCTGAAATGTCTGGCGCTGCTGGCGTTCGGGGCGTGTTCAGGAGCCTTTGCTGCGCAATCGAGCACAGTGCAATGCCCGAGTGATAACTTCGCAGATTTCGTAAAAGAATTCTCGGCCAAGCCGGAGGTGCAGCAAGCGTTTATTGCCTCGCCCGTGATCGAGCAGACGGTAGCCGCCACCGACTCGAAGCCGCGAGTGTTGGAGCGGAAGTCGAAGGTGTTAGACCTCCAGTCGCTAGTGATGCTTGCTCCGGACAGCATCGCGAAGTCTGAGTTGAGCATGCAAGTCCAGTTGCCAAACCAAGTGATTGTTCGCGATCACAACGGTGAAGTGCTGAAGATCTTTGTTTTCAAACATAACGACTGCTGGGTATTGACCCGTATTGAAGACTGGTCGCTTGAGGCAGTACTTGATGCTCAATACCCGAAGTTAAAAAACTCGTCGGGTGAGCGCGCATTAAAAAGAGGGGCATTGTATAACCAGCTGGGTATTGATACCGACTCATCTTCTGCCAGCCAGTTGTACATTTCCGCTCTGAATAGTTACTTGAATGGGGCAGATCAAGGCTCAGCAGAGGCGGCCTTCGCAGCGGCGGGGATCAGCCTTTCAGGTCAAGCACCACGGTTGGAAAATGGAAAGATCCTTCAGCTCCTGGAATCAGCTGCCATAAACGTGCCTGAAGCAGGGGTCGCCCTTGCCGATTTCTATTGCGACGAAGGCAATTACGAAGAGACACGAGCCTGTGTCAGTCCAGAAAAATCATTGGGCGCTCTTGTGAACTCTGCCCGGCTCGGCTCCCCGGATGCACTGATTCAACTAGGAGGCGCCTATGAGGCCGGCGCCATCGTCTCTGGTGATTTGCCCCGGGCGATGGCCTGTTATCAAGAGGCCGACAAGAAAGGCAATGAGGCAGGTGCAAGAGGCGTTGAACGACTAAGCACCCAAGGCATTACCGCAAATAATTCAATTCATTGCCTTTAAAGCAGGATGCTATCGATGAGCACAGGACTACTCGAGCAGCGGGTCAACTACCCCAGCAGCGGATACGAATACGGTTACGGTAAGGGTGGAACTGCGGACGAAGACAGTGACGGCCGGAAGGAAATCGATTGTTCTCACTTACTCAATCTCATGCTCGGTGATGCGGGGTACAACATTCCGTACCGCACCACACGCCAACTCGCGACAGACACCACGCACTTCGAAGTCATACCCCTCAACAGTGTTCAGCCGGGTGATATTGCGCTTTGGACAGGAATGCACCATACCGGTGTGATCGAGGATATGGACGTCCACCGGACCAAGGGTAACTTCTTCGGCTCACAGAGCTCGACTGGGCCGAAGTCCGCAAAGTACGGTGCCGGTAGCGGTTACTGGCCGATGCCTGACAAGTACTTGCGGCCGAAAGCAGAGTACAAAAGCGGTGCGCAACCGGCGCCTGCTCCCGCGCCTGCACCGACCCCTGCTCCAGCGGGGTCGCCGCTCATGAGTTTCCAATACCCATTCAGAAAGGCGGATGGGAAGCAGTTTGAGAGTGCCGATGAAATATATAAGGCGTTAGAAAAAGAAACTTCGGGTCACTATCTCCTCGGCAGTAATAAGTTCTGGCATGGTGGCATTCATATCAGCAATGCCAGCGCTCCCCAGTGCATCTTGAACGAACCGATCCGCTGCATGGCCGACGGCGAGGTGGTGGCCTATCGACTTAACGAAGACTATCTGGAGTCGACGTTCGGTGATAACGAGAAAAAACTGAAGTATTCCAACTCGTTCTGTCTGGTACGGCATGAGTACAAATCTGCGCCGAATCCGGAGGAAGGGCCTAATAAGGGCAAACAAAACAAGCTGACCTTTTTCAGTCTTTACATGCATTTGCTTCCCTTCAAACGTTACCCCTTGTCCGATAACGAAAGACCCAAAACAAAAGTAACCATGAAGGTTAGTGACTTCAAGGCTTACGATGATTTTCCCGCAACCAGTAGTGTTGAGAATGTAGGGAAATTAGTCGCCGGTACGAAGCTCGAGATCTTAGAGCAGAAGGATGTAGTTAACCTCACCTACGCCAAAGGAAAGATCTTGTCGGGTAGTGTGAAGAAAAATTCGCATAAGGTGAGGGAAGTCGGGCAAGAAGTCTGGTTCGTCTATCTGAAAGATGGAGAGCCCTACAAAAACTCCAAACCTGCTCGTATATGGCTGGAAGACCCGATCCCGGAGCGATCCAAGCCCAAATATTGGCAAGGTAAGGTGAAGGGTACTGCAGTCAAAAAGCTGGATCTCTATCAGGACCCCGCTTCACCGCAGAATGGTCAGCCTGCTGGCGCGAAAATGGGGACGATGCAGCTTACACAGGGCAGTATTGTAGAATTCGAAAGCAAGGACGTTTTGAACCTCAATGTCTCTGGTTCGACTCGCAGTATGGCGAAATGTACCAGCAGTGGTAGCTTGGCTGGGGCGGGCAACCTCCCTCCCAGCTTCTGGGCAATTGTAGAAAATGAGTTCGTTGCCTGGGAGGTAATCCCTGCTAGTTTTGATTCGGTAGAGCCAGCCAATAGCGGGATCAAGGCTGGTGACCCGATAGGATATCTAGGATTGACTGAAAACCTGACTGGCGAAGATGGAGGCGTCGCGAGTAAGCACCAAGTTCATGTTGAAATTTTTACCGCTGAGGCTGATGTTCAAGATTTTCTGAAGAATACGGCTGGGTTGAAGGTCGGCAAGCAGTACTTGTATTTGCCCGCTGAAAGTGAATTAAAGAAAAAATCTCCTGTAACTGGCAGTTCAGTGTTGAAGCTAGAGCACTCGGTTGATTTGAACATTGCACCTATTATTAAAGAAGGTAATGATGAGTATTATGAAATCACCGTTGCCGAAAAAGAGGGGGCAGTCAGCGGGCTGGTAAAAAAAGCAGGCGCGCAGATTATCACGCAACACGACTGGGAAAAGCTTGGTTTCAAGATTGTAGAGGAAACCAATGCAGCAGCGGATGGGTTTCTTGATCATAAGGATATGCCTCAGTTCTTTCAGGATCTTTTTAATAAGGTCGATAAAAGCGGCAATGGTGAAGTCGAACCGGATGAATTGACTGACGCTTTGAAAAATCCTGATACGAGAATGCAGTGGTCAAAATTGGTAGCCCATCATCCGACCGAATGGAAAGACAAGGCAGATGCACCTAAGTGGAGCAAACTGGATACAGAGCTGGTACATTCGCCCAAAACTCTAAAGCATGAAAAAGAAAGAATAAATAACTATGTTTTTTGGGATGAGTTGAGAGCAAAAGCTTCCATAAGTACCGGCATGATTTGGCATTTTCACCCTGTTGAATTCATTGCGAACGCCAAAGCGCAAAGCTCTATGATTATTACTTTGGCGATGCTTAAGGCGGTTTTCAAAAGTGCTGATGATTCCTCCCAATTGCAGCTTTTAGCGGATGAATTAAATCCAAGGCTTTCAGAGTATAAACTCGATACCCCTCTACGGTTAAGTCATTTTTTTGCACAAGTGCGCGTCGAGGTTGGCGATAGCTATGCTCTTGTGGAGTCGCTTAAATACCGGCCTCAAGTGTTGATTGATAAATTTGTTTATTTCAGAAACAGGCCAGACGAAGCTGATCTGTATGGGTTTAAACCTAATGTGCAAAGTGCGAATCAAGTTGAAATCGCCAACAGAGCATATAATGGAATTACTGGAAACTCTGATCTAGGTAATGGGAATATTGCAAGTGGAGATGGTTGGAAATATCGAGGTCGTGGTCTGAAACAGTTAACTGGGCGATACAACTACAATGATTTTACTAATAAGTACCCAGGGCTTTGGCCTGGTGAAAATTTGAATTTTATAAATAATCCAGCTTTATTGGAGCAGCCAAAGTATGCTGCTAGGTCAGCAGTCTATTTTTGGTTAAAAAATGAGCTGTATAATATTGCGGATAAGGGAGACTCTGGATCCTTTGTTAATGATATTACGAAAGTCATAAATCTGTACACGAGTAGTTATGCTGAGCGTCGAGCTCAATTTACAAGGATATGGGAAAATGAAAAAATTTTTAGATAGTTTGTTTTTGGGCTTATTTATTTTTTGCTTCGCTGCTAGGGTCAGTGCAGGGGATTATCTTGTCATTAATGCTGATGTGACGGGGGATGGGCAAGCAGACGTTATAAAGTTGTCCGAGGGCGGGCCTGATTTTTATGATCTCGTGGTCACTTCTGGCGGAAAAGATGTTCTTGAAAATAACAGTCTTGTACCAACGAAAAAAATGAACAATAGCGGGGGGCTGGATGTATCGCATGGTCTATCTGTAATAGACGGAAATTTGGTAATTCAGTATCACTTCTGTGAGCCATCAACCAGTGTTTGCTACAGCAGAAATGTTGTGGGCACTTATAAGGATGGAAGCTTTTTGTTTTCTCGTGAAGAAGTTGTCGCTTCAGCTGAAAAAACGATAACGCGTGACGTTTTTTACCAACGCCCTGCCACGCCTCTGAGTGATCTAACCTATCAAAAGTTTCTCGAGAACGATGGCGATGCAAAGAAGTTATTTTCTTCTGCGTTTGGCACGTGTGTTCAAGAGCTAGGAGGGGATTCTCTGATGAAAATCTCTGATGAGTTGGAGAAAGAAAGTCCCGCGGAGTGGGTCCGGAACACTGGTTGTGTGACACCTGCTTTGGTATTCAGTTTACAGGGTCAAGGATTGCTCACTATGGAAGCTGCTTTGCGGTATGTCAGCTCCTTAGCTATTAAGTGAAGCTTATTTAACTGTTGCAGGGGAATGGGAACAGACCACGGTTTGAGTAATTACCCACAAAACGTGGTCTGTCCCATTTTTTCCTTTTTTCTGTCCCCTTTTTTCTTAAGCTCCCAGATCTGTTTAAGGCGAGGAGACAGTGATGAAGGTTTGGTTGATTATTTTGGTTCTTTCAATTTCGTCGGTTTCGTTCGCTAATGAAGCGAATGTGAAGTCGTCGGTCATATTTGCAGATATCAATGCGTGCAAATTTAAAATGAATAATTTGTACGGAGGTGATTATGTGGTGGATAAGGAAGAAGTACCTGCGCTCTTATTTTATTCGAAGATTATTAAGCCTAATTCTAGGCGGCCGATAGAAGTCGATTTGAAATTACGATGTGTGGATCCCGCCGATGCCCAAACTTTTGCTAACTTTTCGGGTGGGAAAATGACTGACAAAGGATGGGTAATGAGTTTGGATCCAGATGTTGAGGCTGACACGTCCATGCATAATACTTTTTATGTATTAAAAGGGAAGAACTGGGAAGGTCTCGCGATATCTCAGGATGTTACAAATGGTGAAGAAGAGGATCGAACGCGTGGGTTTGGATTCTGCATCCCCCATGGATCTGCTGCACTTTGTGGAGGTGGAAGTGTGGCCTACTTGAATGATCTAAATGGTTCTGCGTTGAAGGAGGTTATTAAGATGGTTGAAACTATTGAGTTTGTTGAGTGAGGCTCTAAGGTAGAGGAAGGATTTGTTTTCATCTGAATTTTTTAATAATCAAAGGGGACGAATCAAAGTGGACGGATTTATTTGTTGCGTTCGATCGCTTTGAATTTGGTTGAGAACTTAAATAGATCTGGCCCGTTTTTCGGTTCTGACTCTATCTTCTGTCGCAGGCCCGTTCAGAATTGAACGGATCACTGAGTTTTTTACGGACGCCAAGGAATGCAGATTTTCAGATTCAGCCTCATTTTTTTACTTTCAATACTGTCGCCTGTGGTCATGGCTGAGGGCACGATGATTGCCACCATCCTTCAGGCCGACTTTTCCAAGGATCCGGAAGTCCGGTTGCTTGTCAGAGTCGTTGATGTGGGTGGCGGTTCGGATACCCCTTCCATGGCGGTTCGTACTCAATGCCTGGAGAGGAAGGCGTCCGCAGAACGTCCTGGGCCGGATCCGTGCTTTTCGATAGAGATCACTGAGAGCAATAAGCAACGGGCCATTGTTCGGCAAACGCTATTGAATGATCCTCAGCGCACAACCGACCCTATCTATTTGGAAATTGTTTATCGCTCAGAGGTCAGCGAAAGCGATCCGACGAATCACCATCAGCGATCCGCCACACTGAAGATCGAAGAAAACGGCCTCTACAATTGGAACAATGAGAGCGAACAGGCATTGGCGGACGTTGAGTGGTTTCCCTCGGGAAATGGCGTTCTTGATCTGATGGTTCCTGACGCGGATGCATTGTTGAATTCTGTATTTCGGGATCGTATGAGTCGGCTGGACGAAAGCGGTCAGAAAGCACTGAGAGAAACTCAAAGAGCCTGGATGAAATTTCGAGATGCGGAGTGCCAAGCCGACCCGAAATTGCATCAATCAGTTTTCGGTGAGTGGTCCGATGCCTGCCTAATTCGCGCGACGATAGAGCGTACTCGCCAATTGGCTTTGGCACCGGACAAAAGCAGACATTGAAAAGGACCAAAACCGGTGTGTTCGAAGAGTGGTAGCCGGACTGCGGCGATGGCTTCGTTAACCTGCGCGTCGACAAAAAAAGCAAAGCGTTGCTCAGCACTTACTGGGAAATGAACATACCCAAGCAATGCATCACCCGATTCACCAAACGCAAAACCTGAATGACTCAAAGATGAACACAGTGAACCGTTTTGTTTTAACCCTGCTGGCCGTAATGCTGCCGGCTTCAGCTGCCTATGCGCAGGACGACTGCAGCCAAGTCACCTCAAGTCTGGAAATGGTGCCGTGCTCGGAGGCGGCGAAGAAGGCTGCCGATACGCAGTTGAATGTCAGCTACAAGCAACTGATGTCGCGGCTTGAGTCTGACTATCGGGCAAATCCGGCGTTGGGTGCGGAGTACGCGGCGAAGGTTAAAGAGTCGCAACGTGCGTGGCTGAAATTGCGCGATGCGAATTGTCCGTTGGAGGCATTCGAAATCGAGACTGGGATGTCAGCGCATGTGTTTGCCGTTAACTCGTGTATCGCCAGAATGAGTCGCGAGCGCTCGGCGTATCTGGAGAAGATCGCCCCTGCTCTTGCATTCGACAAGAGCGCTTCGACGGCACCGACCAATGACGCTTGCCCCTCGGAGGAGTTCGCTCCTTTCCTGACAGCGTTTTCCGCCAACAGCGAATCACAACGTCGGCTCACTGCGATGACGGTCAAGTCGCTGGTGTTGAAACCGGTAGCGGGGAAGGATCGAAGTACCTTCGAGCCTTCGACCTCGGGTGTCAGTGGAACAACCTTCACCTATCCGCTGATGGCTGCAATCACACCCGGCAAGACACCTGGAGTCGAGATCGAAGAGGTCGATGACAGTCACGTCAACGTTGTGGACAAACGGGCGGGCAACAGCAATATCAAGATTTTCAACTTCTCTCGTCAGGCGTGCTGGGTGCTTGAGGGGATTGAGGATTGGTCGATCAGCGAAAAGGATCTTGTTGCAACAGATAACCTTGGAATGAGCCGCGCCGAAAACTTTTGTTATCAGCGTGCCGAAGCGTTAGGTGGGCTGGGGTTTCTTGAGCAATACCGGCTGACTGCGGAGTTGATTGAGGCGTCCCTGGAGAATTTTGTGTGTGCTGCAGAGTCAGGTGATGCACAGGCCAGCCTGTCGGCGGCAAGCCTGAGTCTTTCGCAAATGGCACCTCAGTTAGAAACCCCGAAGGTTGAGGCTTTGTTCAAAGCGGCTTCGAAAATACCAAAGGGTGCGATGGGCTATGCGACGTTTCTTTGTTCAGGAAACTCCACTGACTATAACGGCCCCTGCCTCCATCCCAAGCAGGCAGAAGAGCAGGTTATTCGAGCGATTACCATGGGCTCCACGGACGCGATGAATTACCTGGCCTCGACCTTTGAGGGTGGGGAATTGGGAACGAAGGATATATCGCGGGCGTTAGCCTGTTATCAAATGGCGGCTGACAAAGGTGATCAGTTGGGCCTCTTCAACGTGGGGCGATTGGGATCGCAGGGCGCTGAACCTATCAAGGCCAGTCACTGCATCTGAAATGCCGGGTCATGTCTGATGCGTTTTCGCAGTCGTTGAGTCTGAATCCGTCCGGTAAAACGTTTAGTTTTTGAGCATCTGACGACCGCGATTTTCCTTTAAACTCCCCACCCCCAAGGAACGCGCTCAGGATACGGAATGCCAGCCCCCTCGAACTCCCTTCGCCCAGCATTCGTGCTTTGGCTATATGCCGCTGGGATCACGCATATCCTCGCCGGTCTCACCCTGACCTGGGCCGGTCATTCCGGATTACTCGACGGCTATCTGCAAGTTCTCGAACTGGCATTCTGGGGCGCCGAAGCGGTGCCCGCCGCCGGCCACGAACAACAAGTCTGGTGGCTCGCGCTGTTCGGCGCGACGCTGCAAAGTTATTCGCTGTACATGCTCGCGCTGGTGCACCTGGGCAATCGCTTGAAAACCCCGGCAGTCTGGGGCTGGTTGATCGCCGGCATCCTGTTATGGGCGCCGCAGGACATGTGGCTTTCGGCGCAACAACAGGTCTGGTCGCACTTGTGGCTCGACGGTTTTGCGTTGCTGGTGTTGTTGCCGCCGCTGTTCTGGTTGTATCGGCATGACCGCCGGAAATCCCCTTCAGAAAAGACTCCGAGCCAATCCAACCCGTTTGCCGGCGGCGCTTTCAAGCGTGTGCTAATCACCGGCGGCACCGGGTTCATCGGTGAAACCTTGGTCAATCAATTACTCGACGCGGGCCACTCGGTCAGCGTACTGACGCGCGATCCATTGAGCGCGGCCAATCTATTCAACGGCCGCGTCCGCTGCGTGTATTCGCTCAGCGAACTCAGCCGCGACGAAGCCTTCGACGTAGTGATCAATCTCGCCGGTGCCCCTGTCGCCGGCCCACGCTGGACTCCCAAACGTCAGGCGCAACTGCTCGCCAGTCGAGTCGGCACCACCGAAGCGTTGATGACCTGGCTGAAGAAAACCAAGCACAAACCCACGCTATGGATTCAAGCCTCGGCCATCGGCTTCTACGGCGTGCGCGACGCCAGTGAAAACCTCGACGAACACGCCAGCAAGGGCGACGGTTTCATGGCCGAACTCTGTGCGCGTTGGGAAGCCGCCGCGCAACCGGCCACGGAATTTGGCGTGCGTCAGGTGGTGCTGCGCCTCGGCGTGGTGTTCGGCCCGGGCGGTGCGTTGACGCCACTGTTGCTGCCGTTCCGCTTTGGCTTCGGCGGGCGCATGGGCGATGGTCGGCAGATCATGAGTTGGGTGCATCGCGACGATGTGCTTCAGGTGATCGCGCGGGCTTTCAACGATGACACTCTGCGTGGCACCTACAACATTGTCGCGCCCGAAACGGTCAGTCAGGCAGCGTTCGCCGAGCAGGCCGGCAAGGTCCTCAAGCGTCCGGTGTGGTTGCACATTCCCGCCGCGCCAGTGCGTGCAATGGCGGGGGAGATGGCGCAGCTGTTTTTCGATGGTCAGCGCGTGGTGCCGGAGCGTTTGACCGAGGCCGGCTACACATTCCGCTATCCAACCCTCGACGCCGCTCTGCGCGATCTGATCTGAGGATCGTTCATGAGCAAGCCGTTGATGTACCTGCTGGCCGGCAACGGCAGCGCTGCCGATTGGTGGGATGACGCGCTGCCGCACTTTCAGCGCTACGACGTGGTGCCGCTGGAGTTGCCGGGCTTCGGCGCCAATCCGCTGCCACCCTGCGAGGATCTGGCGGACTACGCGCAATCCTTGCTGGCGATGACACAGCAGGGCAGTGCGATCATGGCGGTCGGGGTCAATGCGTTGCTGGTGTTGCATGCGTTGCAACGTCGGCCCGGACACTTTTCCCGCAGCGTTTTGTTGGCGCCGGTGGGGGCGTTTCTCTGGCAGCGGCGGTTGCCGGCGCTGATGTCACCGCTTCCGATCCGCAAGACCATCCACTGGCTGCTGTCGAACAACCCCACGCTGTTCGCGCGCAAGTTTTCCAACCAGACCTGGACACCCGCGCAGTACCAGCGCATGGGCGCCGGCTATGCTCGCTGCCGTGCGTTTGTGCCGCATTGGGATCTGGTGCGCGCCGACACCGCGCTGCCACTGTTGGAGTGGATCACCGATCCGGTCGAATTGGTCTGGGGCGATCAGGACGCGGTGCTCGGCATCGAGCAAGCGGCGGCATGGTCGGCGATTCTCGCCCGCGCTGATCTGACCATCAGCTTGAAACCCGGTTGGGGCCATTACCCGTGGATCGACTCGCCCGCTGAATTCGCACAGTGGCTGGAGTCGGACGAGCGCGGGTTTGTTGCGCACACCAAGGGCGGGCGTTTGCGCCTGGCTGAACTGGCCCGGCAAGCGGTGCCGGCGGCGCTGACCCTCAACGATTGCACCGATCCGCGTCTGCCTGCGTTTCTCGCCGCCCAACCTGATGTGATCTGGGCGGTGCGCTCCTCCAGTTATGGCGAGGATCAGGCCGATTCGGCGAATGCCGGTTTGAGCACCACCTATCTGCGCGAACCGACCGCCAACGTGCCGAAACGCATTGCCGAACTGACGGCCGAAGGCGTCGAGGAAGTGGTGGTGCAGCGCTTCATCACCCCGGTCGTTTCCGGCATCGCTTTCGTGCGCCATCTCTCGGTAGAACTGGAATGGGTGGAAGGCCATCTCGAATCGCTGGCCGACGGTCACGTCAGCCCCTCAAGGGCAACGCTTTCGCGGCTCGGTGATGCCTGGCGCAGCGGCACATTCACGCCATCCCACGGCTTGACCGAAGACTTGCTGTGGCGCTTTCTGCAAGACGTGCTGCGCGTGTTCCACTACGTGCCCGGCGACGTCGAGTGGGCCTGGGACGGCTCACAACTGTGGCTGCTGCAATACCGGCCAATCAGCGATTACGGCTGGCGCCGCCACCTGACTGCCGCCAACATCGCCGAGATCCTGCCGCCGCAACCGAGCGTACTGGTGGAATACGCCCAGCGCCGCGCGGCAGCGAGTATCCCGGCGATCATGGCGCGCTGGGATGCGCGGGTGTTGCAGGACAACGAGCCGTTCACCGCCGTGTTCGGCGGCGCGTCCTACATCAACAACGACCTGTTCCTCGCCCGACTCGCCGACTGGGGCATTAGCGCCGCTAACTACGCCGGTGAAGTCGGCGGTGCGACGCCGCATCTGCCGTGGCAACCGCTGAAGATACTGCGTTCGTTGCCGCTGTTTTTGCGTATGCAACGCAAGGCTCGCGGCCATTTGCTGAACCTTGAAAATGGCTTGCAGCGCTTCGATCGGGAGCTGGCTGAACTCGTCGCCCAAGCTGCCGATGGTCAACAACTCGCAGACTGGTTCACCCGGTTTTACGTGTTCGTGGTGCAAGGCAATCTGTGCATCGCCACGGCGCTGGCCAGCAGCGGCGGTGACGCGTTGGGCCGCCCGCCGACCGCTTACAACAATTTAGAAAACAGTCCACATCGATTGCCGTGGGAAACCGATCCGGCTACACCTCGACCCGCGTCGAGCGAACTGCCGTTACAGCCATTCCCGCCATGGTCAGGGCTGATCCGCCTCGCGCATTCGACCGGCCTGCCGGGCCTGCGTGGCTACTACCTGCAAGTACGCGAGTGGTATCGCGACAACCTGATGCGCATCTTCTTCCGCCTGCACCACGCGATGCCGCTGGCGGATCGCGAGCACTGGTTTGCACCGCATCCCGACGTTCGCACCCGAGACGGCAGCTTCTGGCAGGACGGTCGCGAAGGTGCGGAGCAGGCGACCGGGTTCATGATTTATCCGGGGCAAGTGCGGGGCATCCTCGGCGAGGACATCTTGCTGGAAGACACTCTCGATCCGGGGCGGCACGCGCATTACCAAACAGCGCGGGCAGTGATTGCGCGGATGGGTGGGCGGTTGTCGCATGGCTCGACGTTGCTGCGCGAATTGCGAAAGCCGTCGGCGGTGATGCCGCAGGTGGACCCCGCATGGGTGGGGTGTGAGGTGTTGTATCGGGATGGTGAGTTGGAATTGATTAATTCGAAGGATGCGAAGTGAAACGACTGTTGTTGATGTGTTTGACCTGGTTGCCGATGGTGAGCATGGCGACGGATCTGTGCAATTCGGAGACCGATACGAAGAACTTTCTCTCGCAATGGGTGGAAAGATCCGATTACGTCTTGGACATACATTCAAGTCTTCAAACTGATGGATTCAGTCTGGAGGAGGGCAAGGTGGTGTACCGCGGCGATCTCAATGACGACGGTCAGGAGGACTTCATTTTCACCTCCTACTCAAGCCGTGGTTCAGCGGGTGACTCGACCTTCGCCTTTCTCATCCAGTGCCACGGTTACTTGAAGCATGTAGGGGGCGATTATTTCGCCGAGGTCAAGGTTCTGGACGGTCCGCCCAAGAACGGCGGCGATGTAAAAGACATCGAGATCTACTCCTACATCCGCGATAAGCGCGACCAGATCCGCTACAAGGGCAAAGAAGCCATGACCCGACCCCATCTATGGCAATTCAACTCGCAAACACAGCTTTATGAAGGGCAGTCTGAGTAAGCCGACGCTCCCCACTGCATTTACGGAGTTATTACGTGAAAGGATTTTCAGTTCTTCTCGGCAGCTTGATATTGGCTGCCGCGTCCATGGCATTCGCTGCCGATCCAGCCTTCAAGGATTACACCGTCACGCCAGTTTTCACCGGCCCCAGCCATAAGCTGGTGCCGCAAGAAAACAGCAGCCCAAAGATGGATCAGGCACGGGTGCAAGCCCTGAAAGGCAAGGTCAACTTCGCCGGCCATTACATCCTGCACAGGCTCGGCTGTGGCGGTAGCGCCATTTGTGGCGAAGTGCTGGACGCCCAGACCGGTGAAGTGGTTGGCGGTCTACCGAATGCTTACGACGGCAGCACCTTCGGTATGGTTTACCAGCCCGACAGCCGCTTGATCATCGTCTCCGGCGTCACGCTCGACGGCGAAGAAGATGCCCAAGGGAATGCGTTGGAAAGCGGTAACCGGGATCGTTACTACGAGTTTGTGGACAATGAGTTTCGGCTGCTGAGCATGACCGACGTGGAATCGTCGCCGATGGATGAGGAGTGAGTGGATGAACCGGTTTTTCATTCGGCCTATGCTGATTGCGCTTTTGCTTTTACCTCATTCACTGCCCGCGACTGCCAGCGAAGGGAGTTGCTACGGCTACCTTACTGAGCTTGTCAGGAGCAGCGATTTTCCGTTTCGTTATGTCGGCAAGGACAAGGTCAATTTGCTGATCGACGAGGACGACGGTGAAGTAGTGCGCGCTCAGCTGTTTTTCGACACCGACGGAACCGGAACAATCGGCTGGATCAAATACACCCCGGCTACCCGTGTATTGCTCAATAGCTCGGCGGAGTTGGAGGAGCCAGTGGCATTGTCATTCGATGCCAAGTTTGCGGACGGCTATGCGAAGTGCTTGGCGGAACAACAGGCTGGTTAACGGCGAAAAGGATTTCTCAATGAATCAGCTTTTGTTCGCCGGGAGCCTGGCATGGTTGTTCTCTTCCCCAGCCTTCGCCGCGCCGACGGATGCTTACACCCAACGCGATGTCATGCAGTGTGGCGGTGTTGAAGTGGTGTTGGTTTCGTCCTGTCGATCCGTGACAGTGGATGATGCGGAAACCCACGTCATCCCGGTCTGCTCCGACCAGACCATCAATATCGACGGCAAAGTGCTTCGGCGTGATATCAGCAAAGTTTCACAACTCACTTCCGACGGTGCGAAGACGAAAATGTTGAGCAATGTTGTTGTGGCGATGGATTGCGTGGAAGGCACCCAAGGCAGCCTTGTTTCGATAGGCGGATATGGCGGTTGCGGTGCCTGTGCGGAGTGGCATGGGTATTACTCGACAGCAGGGCGATTGGAGCAATACAGCTTCGATAATAACCAACGCTTGTTTGGCTCGAAGGGATCTCGGGAAGAGTTGATCAAGGCCTATGGCGTTACGAAGAGACAGTTAATGTCAGAAAGCCCGGCGGTGAAGAGGATCGTCTATGGCCAGCCTTAAATGGGTGTTGATGATCAGCAGTTTGTTCAGCGCTACCAATGTCTCGGCAAGAAGAAGCGCAGCGTTATTACCGCGATACCGCGACGCGATGAGTGCCGCCGGTAAAGCGCAGAAGATTCCGCAACGCGTCGTTGAGCGATCTGAAATTCAGGGACTGAGACAGTAAATATGTTCTTCCGCTTTATCGTGTTGAGCCTTGGGCTGCTAACCACTTCATACGCACTCGCTGCCCCACAAGTCCTGAAGGAAATTCCGGCTAGCTTGCTGGGTGATGCATCACGGCAAAAGGTATTTGTTCTGACAGGGGATGCGGACGAGGCCTCCAATCGGTTGTTGATCGCGCCGGTGCAGGCACGTAATGAGGAAATTTTGCTCGATACGTCGAAGGCGCTGCCTCTGATCAAGAGTCAGTACTCGTCCGCTCTTCAGGGTGTCTTCAGCGTCCATGTACTCAAAGGTCGCGCTGGCGTCATGACCGTCATTGATCCACAGGCTGAGGAAGCTGTGGTCAAGCAACCGTTCGTTGAGGCTGGGGATTACATCGCGCTGGTAACCAGCGAGGAAGATAACGCGGTTTACAACTTCAACCTGTTGTTCGCCTTCAACAAAGGTTCAAAGCAGTTTGAGCTGAAAGCTCTGCTGGAAGTGGCGAACAACGACTCCTGTGACCGGTCGCTTGTTAGCGTAGTGGAGTTGCCGGTGCAGACACTGGGCCCCATCGCTCTCGCTTCTTTCGATGGGCGTGAAGTGCTGCAGAAGCTGCAGGTTGCTCGTACTGGCAGTATTGAGGGCGTTAGAAAGAAGTTGATGACCGTCGATTCGGCTGATTTGCTGGATATGGCGCTGGCAGCCTACCGAAAGGGTGATGACTCTTCCTTCAAGGATACGATGAGCTACGCGTTGATGGGCGGTGGTTCGCATGACACTTGTCCCCCGGATAGCTATATCGTCGCAAAGTACTACTACCCGCAGCGTCCCGGCTGGTCCAACGACCTTGGGTTTTTACTGGGCGAGGCGGGTTTCTACGCTGAGTCGATTGAGTTGCTCGATGCAGTGGTTGCCAGCCACCCAAATAGGACGGTTGCTTACCTGAATCTCGCTGACAGTTATTGGGCCGTGAACGATAAAGAGCGGGCGGTGGCGGCGTACAAGCAATACGCATCGCGAATGTCTGAAGCGGGAAAAGCTTCGAAAATCCCGGCGAGGGTGGGTGAGCGCAGCGCTGTGGCGCCCGAGGCGTGACAAGAGCTCGTTGAGTTGCTGTAACTGTGTGTTCTGTACCCATGAACCGCTAAAGGAATATTCGGTTTGAAATTTTCGTCTGCAGTGTTTTCCGCGTTGCTCGTTTTCGTTCCTCTGGCGGCTCATAGCGAGGTCACGACCGAGGTTTTTTGCTTCCGCTCCTACGAAGGCAAACCCATAAATTTTGAATTCCGAACCTATTACGACTCTGTCGCCAAGTGGAGCGGTGCTGGCGTCAAATACAGCAAGTCAAAAAAGGCTATTGGGCTGGTTCATCGCAGTACTGAACAAGAAGAACTCGTGTATGGCCGGCCCTACCAGTACACGACAACTTGGGTTGAAGTAGTTGATGGCGCACTGACAGGTGAGTATCAGATGGTCACTCAGGGTGGCCGGGTTGATGCGATGTCGTATACGAATTACAAATCCGCAAAGAAGTATTCGTTTGAAAACGATTACAACGTGGATTCGAAACCTGAAACAGGTTGCCAGTGGTGAAGCAGGGAATATTCAGAAAGGGGACTTAACGTCCCCTTTTTTCATCCACAGACTTCGCTACGGCTTGGCCGCCACGCTTCGCACTTCAATCTGGTCGAGCGTCCCTTCCACCATCAATCTCACCCCGTCCGCCATTCTGCTCAGGGCCAGTGCCACCGAGCGGCGGGAGCCGTGGAGGTCGTCGGCGAGGTCGCAGGCGATGACGCTGATGGACAGGAGGTCTTCGGAGGCGTTGGCCATGAGGGCTTCGGCGTCGGTGCCGGGAGAGAGTTTGAAGAGGCCGTTTTCACGTTTGGGATGTGGTTCGACGGCTGGTTTGAAATGGTGGTCGAGGGCGCGTTCGGCGGCTTCGTGGAATTTCTTTGATTCCAGAGATTCGTAGGGCGAAATATCCGGGTTTTCTGGGGGGTTAGGTGTTGGTTTGATCATTCGGTCTTACTCCAGTTTAAGGAGCCGACACCGTTTCGCTCGCACTTCGAAAGTGGTGGCAGCTGTGCATAGGTGTGCAAGACCGGTGGAGTAACCCGGCAGACCCGAAGGCCTCCCATACACAGCCGCCATAACGATCCGCGAGCATAGGAAAACGCTCGGCGAATTGCCATAACCAATGTGTACTCCAACCGGACTTGCACGTCCGTATCGCCAATCTGCGGCGACACACAGAGCCTATCGATAGCCAGCCAACTCGCCTAGTTCATGGACAGCACCGCACTTTGCAGGAAATTTCCCATAGATTCGCGCGCCGGAAGATCAAAAGATCGCAGGCTTCGCCAGCTCCTACAGGGATGTGTTTCAACAGGTGTAGGACGTTGTTTTCGGAATCGTGACTTGGCAGTCATCGTGCGCGAAATGGTCTGCATCCTCTTCCAATAGAGTCAGATACTGGCGTTATCGTCCGAATCCCTTACACTGCCCCGGCCGTTCATTTTCCTTTTGAGGCTGTGCGCATGAAATTTCGTTTTCTCCTGTGGATGATGGGTTTGTTGATGGGTAAGGCCAGCCGGACAAATCCTGCGTTCCAGCAGCAGTTGGGTGACAAGGATCTGGTGTTTCAGCTGCAGACGCTGGACGGGAAAGTGGCGCGGCATTTCGTGGTCAAGGATCAGCGCATCACCAGCAAGTCTGGGGTGGTCGCAGAACCGGCGTTTGCGATTGCGTTTAAAGATGCCGGTTATGGCTTTGCGACGATGCAGGCGAAGAACAAGCAGTTGGCGTTTATGCAGGGGATTCAGGACAAGTCGATCCAGCTCAAGGGCAATCCGGCGCTGGTGATGTGGTTTCAGGGATTGATGAAGTATTTGAAGCCGAGGAAGGCAAAGGCCAAGGCTTGAGATTCTCCTGGTTGGCTCCAAGCGAAGCGCATCGAAGAATGGTGTGCTCGCTGGCTCGCAAGGTTGCTGTTTAGGCCTGTAAAGACAGTCGAACTGTCATTTCTGTCAGGTGCTTCGCTCATCTTCACGATGCTCTACTCAAGTTCTGGTCCCATAAAGGACGTAACGCACTTGATGGAGCAAGAACATGACTCAGGCTCAAGTCTTAACCACCCCAGGTACCCCTGATCCATCTTTCGCCCTGAATGGTTTATTGAAGTTGCCGATACCGGGCATCGCGAGCCATGAGGCTGCGGCCGTTTTGGCACTCCCCGACGGGAAGTTGCTGGTCGCTCTTCCTCTGGAAGGAAATGATGCGCCGCTGGCCATCGCACGATTGGCCGAAGACGGGACGCTCGACAAGTCCTTCGGCAGTCATGAGACAGGTTTCGTCGAGATATCTTTAAAGGACGCGAGCATCAGCACCGTGTTTGGGCTCGATGCGCTGCAGGACGGCGGCTGGCTGGTGCGTGTTCAGTACTTCACACAGAAGGCCGTCGACGCTGGCCAAGCAATGATCCGCTTGAAAGGCAACGGTGAGCTGGACGATTCGTTCGGCGATAACGGTGTGAGTTTATTTTCTTTCTACAAGATCCCAAGCTCCACGCCTGCGTCGTCGGCAGGGGCGAAGTCAAGACAAAAGTCCCCCGCTACAAATGCCTTTACCGGCTCTCCAGTTCAGCAGGCCGATGGCAAAATCGTCCTGCTCCATTTCCTGCTGATCGATGAGCCATGGCCATCGCCCGTCGTGATGCGTCTTTTGGCGAACGGCTCGCTCGATCCATCATTTGACGGCGCGGGGTACGTCTTGGTAGATGTTGGTGCCACCTCGAGCACCGCCAGCGCTATCGCTGTTCAAGCCGATGGCAAGGTGTTGGTTTGCGGATCCTTTCAGAATGGTGAGACAGGCTCCGGAGTTTTTCTGGCACGTTTGGACGCAGCGGGGAAGCTGGATAAGGATTTCAACAATGGCCAGGCGAAGCTGATTTTCAACGAGGATGGCGAGCGCTCTCTGAAAGCCATTTCGGTGCGGGGAAGTGATGGCCGGATCGTTGCGGTCGGTGATGCCTGGCAAGAAAACGTCCACGGCGGGTTAGTGGTTGTGCTGACCGCCAGTGGAGCGGCCAATCTTGTATTCAATGATGGCCAGCCTCTGTTTTCTCCGTTACTGCCAGACGGGTTGACGTGGTGGCATACATCACAGCTCGACGGTTCGATCATTGTCGTTGGTGCCGGGGATTCAGCGGTAATGACCGCGCGCTTTCTTGCTGACGGCAAACTGGACACGGCCTTCAACGGTATTGGCTATACGCTCTTCGATGACGTCGCGGGGCCAGTGTTTCCTCGGGATCTGGCAATCATGGAGGACGGTCGGATAGTGGTGTCCATGACCCACACCAGCCTTTCTGACCCTTCTCGGGTGGATGGCTGGATCACCCGCTATCTAAGCGCAAACCTGACGAGTGGCACGCTGAATTTTGATCCGTCTTTTGGCGAAAACGGCATTGTCAGATTTCCGCTGGGAGGATTGTCTGAGTTTGACGTAAGAGCGGTATTGGCTCTGCCGGACAACAAGTTGCTGGTGGCTATTCGTCGACGCAAGGATGGCCTGGAAACGCTGATCGCCCGGCTTCTGGAGGACGGCCAACTGGACCTCGGTTTTGGTGAAGAAAAGACCGGATTCGTCGAGATTTCACTCAAGGACGGTTTGTATATGCACTCGATGCTCGAGTTGACGCCGTTTCCGGATGGCGGTTGGCTCGTTCGTGCCGAGTACCAGAACAATGGGCCTGATGTTTCTGCCGGGCTGGTTGTCGTGAAACAAGACAAAGATGGACGGCTGGATCACAACTTTGCTGACCAGGGTGTGCGTTACATTCCTTATGCGCAGATGGGGAGCGCGGGTCATGGCGACAATGTCGCGCGGCAAGACGAGAAAATCCTGCTGGTCGGCTCCGTCGAAGACGATACTGGCCGTGTGAGCGGCATCGTCATGCGGCTCAATGCGGATGGCTCCGACGACACCACGTTCAATGGCACGGGTTTCGCGCTTGTCGAAATCGCTGGCATTGCACACCAACACAGTTCTGCGCAGCTGGTCGCGCATCAACCTGACGGTGCTGTGGTGGTTGGCGGCAGATATAGCGGGCCATCTTCGGGCGCGTATGTCATTCGATTCGACGCTAACGGCAAGATCGACAGGTCATTCGGCGAGAGCGGTAACGGCGTCGTGATCATCTCTGGTGAGGATGAGATGCACCTGTCCGCCATTTCAATTGTGGATAGCAAGATTGTTCTTGCAGGGGCTGCCGTAAGGGACGGTGCCATGCGTGGAGTGATTGCGGTCCTCACGTCCAAAGGCTCCTACAATCTCGTATTCAATAACGGTAAACCGTTGTTCTCCGCCTTCGTCCCGCAAGGCTTGAGGTGGTTGCACTGCGTGGCGCGACTTGACGGTTCAATCGTCGTCAGCGGCGATACCGGGATCGGAGTCACTGACGATGATCCGAGTGCGATCACGGCGAAGTTTTTGGCGGACGGAACACCAGACCTGTCATTCAACGGCACAGGGTTCAGTATTTTCGACGAGGACGGCGTCCTGGAAGCTCTTTATGACATGACGGTATTGGCGGACGGCCGAATTGTAGTGGGAGGGTATTTCATTGGAAGCTTCCCGAACCCGCAGGGCTGGGTGATTCGGTACCGCGGTTGATTACGCCAATAATCAACAGTTGGCCGCAACTCACCCGCTCCCAAAGATCGCATCGATCTTTGGGAGCGGGCTTGCCCGCGAAGCTTTTCAGGCCTGGCTGAATTGCGAAGCCAGTTCACGTAGCAGCACTTCAGCCTCAAGCACTTTGCTGACGACATCGTTGGCTTTGTCGCGGCTCAAACCAACACGTTCCAACAGTGCATCCGGAATATCTTCATCCGGGCCAGAGCCAATCCCGCGACTACGCAGCAGGCGCACGGCCAGGCAGACGAGGTTCGGGTATTCGGCGTAGGCGCCGTCGTAGCTTGGGTCGTGCTGGAAGCGCAGGGCGGTGGCCAGCTCATCCGGCATGTCCCAGTAGCGCATCAGCCACGAGCCGATCTGTTCACGGCTGATACCGAGCAGGTGTTGCTCGATGTAGCTGTGGCACAGGTGCGGGTTGACCTCCAGGTGGCGGCAGATCAGTGAGAAGTGCGGCGGGAACACGTGGGCCAGCAGCAGGTAACCGAAGTTGTGCAGTAGACCGGCCAGATAGGTCAGGCCGGCTTCCGGGCGCTGGGCGCGGGGCATGGCGCGGGTCAGGCCTTCGATGACGGCGGCGGTGTAGATCGATTGCTGCCAGTACGGCGTAGTGTGTTGCGGGTGGTCTTTGGGCAGGCTCAGGGTCTTGCCGAGGGCCAGGCCCAGCGCGAGGTTGATCACCAGATCGAAGCCCAACACGCGGACGATCGCGTCTTCCACCGAACGAATCTTGCCCGGCGAGGCGTAGTAGGGCGACGCCGCCCAGCTCACCACTTGCGCGGCCAGCGCCGGGTCGGTTTCGACGACGCCGGTGATGTCGTCGATGGTGGCGTTGGGGTCGACGCGCAGCTTGATGATTTTTTGCGCGGTTTCGGCCAGCGGTGGAATCTCGATGGTCGCTTCCAGACGCTGCTGAATGCGCCGCGCAGTGAACGCCTGCACGGCCTGGGTGATTTCCTCGCGGTCATCGTCCGGGCGGTCGAGGTTCGGGCGGATGCTGCTCAGGGCTTCGCCGAAGTTGGCAGCGCTGGCTTTGGTCAGCATCGATTTGAAGTCTTCGCTGCTGATTTCCAGCAGCAGGCCCGGCTCGCCGGAGTTGATCAGCAACTTCGGCTCGCGCAGCAGGCTTTCTTCGTAGAGGCACGGCGAACTGGTCAGCGCCGGCAGGCCCGGCAACAGGCTCAGATTGTGTTTGCCGAGCATCTTCTCCAGGCGCTCGGTGGACACGGCTGTGAGGCGGCGGCCAGTGAGTTCGGCGAGGCGATTGAGATCCAGCAACTGGCTCTGTGGAAACAGCACCATCAACGCGCCCACGGCGTCGTCCAGCAACACGGCCTGCACTTTGCGCGAGGCATTGAGGCCGTGGTGGTCGAGCACTTCTTCGTAGGCAACGCCCAGCTTGTTGAGCAGCAGCCGAATAACAGACGGAGCTTGCGGAGATTCGGGGACGAGAGCAGCTTCGGTCATGGTCTGTATCCGTTTTTGAAACAATTGCAGGAGTATAACCAGCTCTGTAGGAACGATCCTGCACAAACTGCGACGGTGCTCACACTTGGCCGTATTGCTGCCCATGGCGCAGCCAACGGTCAAGCAATGGGCTGACGTGGGTCGGCCAGCGCTCCAGCAGAGCCTGGGCGGCGTCGCGCACGGCGGGCAGCAGGTCGGCGTCGCGCATCAGGTCGGCGACCTTGAATTGCAGCAGGCCGGTCTGACGGGTGCCGAGCATTTCCCCGGGGCCGCGCAGTTCGAGGTCTTTTTCGGCGATGACGAAACCGTCGTTGGTCTCGCGCATGATGCCCAAACGCTGACGGCCGATCTGCGACAGCGGCGGGTGGTAAAGCAGTACGCAGTGGCTGGCCGCGCTACCCCGACCAACCCGACCGCGCAACTGGTGCAGTTGCGCGAGGCCGAGACGCTCGGGGTTTTCGATGATCATCAGGCTGGCGTTGGGCACGTCGACGCCAACTTCGATCACGGTGGTGGCGACCAGCAGTTGCAGGTTGCCGGCCTTGAACTCAGCCATCACTGCGGCTTTCTCGACCGGCTTCATGCGCCCGTGAATCAGCCCGACTTTCAATTCGCCGAGGGCGGCGGTGAGGTCTTCAAACGTGGTTTCGGCGGCCTGGCAGGTCAGCTCTTCGGATTCTTCAATCAGCGTGCACACCCAATAGGCCTGCCGCCCTTCGGCACAGGCGCTGCGCACGCGTTCGATGACTTCGACGCGGCGGGTGTCGGTGACCAGCACGGTGTTGACCGGGGTTCGGCCGGGCGGCAGTTCGTCGAGGATCGAGGTGTCGAGGTCGGCGTAGGCACTCATCGCCAGTGTGCGTGGAATCGGCGTGGCGGTCATGATCAGTTGGTGCGGGCACATGCGCCCGCCGACGCCTTTCTGCCGCAACGCCAGACGCTGCTGCACACCGAAGCGGTGCTGTTCGTCGATGATCACCAGAGCGAGGTTCTTGAACTGCACTTCGTCCTGAAACAGCGCGTGGGTGCCGACCACCATCGGCGTGCCGCTGGCGATCTGTTCCAGCGCGGCGACGCGATTCTTGCCCTTGAGCTTACCGGCCAGCCACGCGACTTCAATGCCCAGCGGTTCGAGCCAGCGCTTGAAGGTGATGAAGTGCTGTTCGGCGAGGATCTCGGTCGGCGCCATCAATGCAACCTGGTAACCGGCCTCCAGCGCCTGCAACGCGGCGAGCGCGGCAACCACGGTTTTGCCCGCGCCAACGTCACCCTGAATCAGGCGCAACATCGGTTCGTGCTGGCTGAGGTCGTAGGCGATTTCGTTGCCGACGCGCTGTTGCGCGCCGGTCGGGTTGAAGCCGAGGTTTTTCAGGTATTTCGGTGGCAGCTTTGTGGCTTTCGGCATCGCCGGCGCGCGCAGTGAACGCATGCTTTCGCGCAGACGCTGCTGCGACAGTTGATGAGTCAGTAGCTCTTCGAAAGCCAGGCGATGCTGGGCCCAGTGATGACCAAGGGCGAGTTCGTCGACGTCGGCGTCAGCGGGCGGGTTGTGCAGGTAACGGATCGCGTCGGCCAGCGGCGCCAGTTGATAGTCGCGGGCGAGTTCGGTCGGCAGCCAGTCGGGCAGGGTGCTCGGCTTGAGCAGCGTCAGGGTCTGCATGCACAACTGACGCAGGCGCTGTTGGGTCAGGCCTTCGGTGAGCGGGTAGACCGGGGTCAGGGTTTCGTCCACTGGCGGTGGTTCATCACCGGTGATCGCGCGGTATTCCGGATGATAGATTTCCAGGCCTGAGGCGCCGGGCCGGGCTTCACCGTAGCAGCGAACCCGCGTGCCACGCTTGAGCCCTTCCTTCTGCGCGTTGCTGAAATGGTAGAAACGCAGGCTCAGCCCGCCGGTGCCGTCCTGCAAGCGCACGACCAGACTGCGCCGGCGACCCATGACCACGTCGGCACCGCTGACGGTGCCTTCGACCACGGCGTCCTGCCCCGGCCGCAATGCGCCGATCGGCACCACGCGGGTGCGATCCTGATAACGCAGCGGCAGGTGAAACAGCACGTCCTGCAGATTCTCGAGGCCGACCTTGGCCAGTTTCTCGGCCATGGCCACGCCGACACCCTTGAGTGCCGTCACCGACACTTGCGACAGCTCCGTCATGACGCTCGCTTAACCAGCCGTAACCGGCGCGGCAGGCTTGGCCACCGAGCACAGGCGAATGGAATCGGCGAGGATCTCGATGGCTTTCGGCCGTGGGAAGCTCGCGCGCCAAGCGATCGCCACGGTGCGGAACGGCACCGGCGCGGTCAGTGGACGCACTTCAATAACGCCCGGGGCGTAGTGATGGCTGTCCACCGCCGACAGCGGCAGGATCGAGATGCCCAGGCCGGAAGCGACCATGTGGCGAATGGTTTCCAGCGAGCTGGACTCGACCGTGGTGTGCTTGGCGCCGTCGTTGCCTTTGGTCAGGGTCGGGCAGGCCTCGAGCACCTGATCGCGGAAACAGTGGCCTTCACCGAGCAGCAGCAGACTCTTGTCATTGAGCAGGCCGGCGTCGATGGATTCTTTCTTGGTCCACGGGTGCTGCGCCGGCATCAGGACGTAGAAAGGCTCGTCGTACAGCGGCAGGGTCAGCACGTCGGCTTCGTTGAACGGCAGGGCGATGATGATCGCGTCGAGTTCGCCGTTGCGCAGTTTGTCGCGCAGCACGTGGGTGAAGTTCTCTTCGATGTACAACGGCATCTGCGGGGCAACCCGGTGCAGTTGTGGGATCAGGTGCGGGAACAGGTACGGGCCGACGGTGTAGATGGCGCCGACTTTCAGCGGTGCGGTCAGCTGGTTCTTGCCGGCCTGGGCCAGCTCGCGGATGCCCTGGGCCTGTTCCAGGACTTTCTGCGCCTGGGCGACGATGCCTTCGCCGACTGGGGTCAGGCGCACGGCGCTTTTGCTGCGCTCGAAAATCAGCACACCGAGTTCGTCTTCAAGCTTTTTCACGCCCACCGACAGCGTCGGCTGGCTGACGTGGCAACGCTCGGCCGCGTGGCCGAAGTGCTGCTCTTGGGCGAGGGTAACGATGTAGCGTAATTCTGTGAGGGTCATAGCAAGCGTCCATGAAGATGCGCCAAGCATACCGGCTGCAATCGATAGACGCACGTTATCAGACTGCGGGTTGAGTGCGACACCGGTCGAGGACGGTTTGCCGCTGGCAAATACGCAAAAGGCACCTTTCGGTGCCTCTCCCTGTTTACGCTGAACCCTGTGGGAGCGAGCCTGCTCGCGAAAGCGGTGGGTCAGGCAAAAATGTGCTGACTGACACGACCTCTTCGCGAGCAGGCTTGCTCCCACAGGTTGCGGTGTATCTAACGGCGACGTTCCAGCGAATAAACAAACGGCGCAACAATTTCGATCGAGCCGTTATTGAGCATGTCGGCCGGTGGCTTGGGCAGCGGTTGGGCGCGGCGGATCATGTCCAGGGTGGCCCGGTCCAGATCGGCGTTACCAGAGCGGCCGACCAGTTCGAACGACAGCACATTACCTTCGCCATCAACCACGAAGCGCAGACGATTCAAACCTTCCTTGCCACGCGACTGTGCACTCTGCGGGTACTTCTTGTACTTGGCCAGATGCGTGAGCAGGGCGCCTTGCCAACTGGCCTTGGCCGCCAGTTGCGCTGGCGACGGGCCCGGTGCCGGCTGGGCGGATTTCTCCGTTGGCGCCTGGGTCGGCTGAGTGTCGGCCGGTTTTTCCTCGGAAGGTTTTTCCTTCGGCGGCTCTGGCAGTTTTTTCTCGACCGGCTTCGGCGGTTTTGGCTTGGGCTTCGGCTTGGGTTTCGGTACCGCGATTTCCGCTTTCGGTGCTTCAGCCAGTTTCGGAATCGGCAATTCTTCCACCGGAGCCGGTGGCTGCGGCGGTGTGACGACTTTCGGCGGAGCCGGCGGTGGCGGGGCAGGCAACGGGGCCAACTCGACCATCATTGCCTGCGGCGGCAATTCGATGGGCGGGCGGGCAGTCCAGTTCAGCGCCAGCGCGATGGCCAGTGCATGCACGCCCAGCACCACGGCCAGGCTACCGCTGTAACGCGTCAGCTTATGGCGCGTCGTGATCATTTCTTGGCTGCCGTCTCGAGACCGACCAGACCGACCTTCAGGTAACCGGCGGCGCGCAGGCTGTCCATCACGCTCATCAGGTCACCGTAATCCACGCCTTTGTCGGCCTGGAAGAAGATGGTGGTGTCTTTCTTGCCCTGGGTTTTGGCGTCGAGGGTAGCGCCGAGGGTTTCGGCTTTCACTTCGTCGTCACCGAGGAACAGGCGCTGGTCAGCTTTCACACTGAGGAACACCGGTTTCTCCGGCCGCGGCGCCGGTTTGGCGGTCGAGGCGGGCAGGTCGACTTTGATGTCCACAGTGGCCAACGGCGCGGCCACCATGAAGATGATCAACAGCACCAGCATCACGTCGATGAACGGCGTGACGTTGATTTCGTGATTCTCGGCCAGATCGTCGTCTGCGCCTTCTTTCAAATGCAGGCCCATGGCCGATTACCCCACTTTAACCATGTGCGGCTGCGAGCTGCGCTCAGGCTGGTGGTCGAGATCGCGGCTGACCAGCAGCAGGACTTCTGCCGAGGCATCGGAGACCTGCGCCTTGTAACCGGCGATGGAGCGGGCGAAGACGTTGTAGATCACTACCGCAGGAATCGCCGCAACCAGACCCAGTGCAGTGGCCAGCAGGGCTTCAGCGATACCCGGTGCGACAACGGCGAGGTTGGTGGTCTGGGTTTTGGCGATGCCGATGAACGAGTTCATGATGCCCCACACGGTACCGAAGAGACCTACGAACGGTGCGGTCGAACCGATGGTGGCGAGGACGCCGGTGCCGCTGCTCATGTTGCGACCGCAGGCCGCTACGAGGCGCTCGAGGCGGAAGCTGACACGCTCCTTGATGCCTTCTTTCTCGCGGCTGTTGACCGACAGGCGCATCTCTTCGAGCGCGTCATGCACCAGCAGGTTGGCGAGGGTGCCTTCTTTACCAGCGGTGGCGCTGGCTTCCTTGAGGGTGGTGGCTTTTTTCAGTGCGGCAATTTCGCCACGCAGACGACGCTTGGCGCCCATCAGCTCGAAGCCTTTGGCGATCCAGATAGTCCAGGTGATGATCGATGCGATGGCCAGACCGATCATCACGATTTTCACGATGATGTCGGCGTTCTGGTACATGCCCCACGGCGACAGGTCGTGGGCCATGCCCAAGGTGTTGTCGGCTTCGAGGACTTCAGGTGCGTCGGCCGCGTCGACAGCCTGCACTGGATCGGTGGCGGCCGGTGCAGCCGGAGCGGCAGCGGGTGCGCTCTGCTCGGTGGCGGCTGGGGTGGCGGGTGCTTGAGCGTCGGCGAAGGCGGCGGTCGGTGCCAGCATCAGGCTGAGCAGCAAAGCCGCGACAGCGCTCCAGGCGCGAGGTCGAGTGGTTGGCGAAGCGGGAGTTTGATTACGTGTCATGCTGGCCGGACCTGAGATAGAAAAACGTTGTTGCTCTTCCAGGCCTCGTGAGGCCGAGAACAAAAGTGGCGTGCATTATTGCAAGTAATTCTTGTTAACAAAAGTAATAGAGTAACTTTTTTTCCTTCATTGCTAGCCGTTCGTCCTGTGCCAGAGCTAGTCTGTGCCTTTCTGATGGGAGTTTTCTGATGTCCGCGCCTTCTGTTTTGATTGCCGGTTGTGGTGATGTCGGCAGTCGTCTGGCCACGCAATTGCTGGCGGCTGGCTGGCAAGTTCATGGCCTGCGCCGCGACGTTTCCAAGCTGCCGGAGGGTGTCATCGGCGTCACCGGCGATCTGTTCAACGAAGAGTGCCCGGCGACCTGGCCGGTGGGTGCCGTGGATTATCTGGTGTATTGCGCTGCGGCCACCGACCACGATGAAGAGGGCTACCGCAAGGCCTACGTGCAAGGCTTGCAGAACGTGCTGAGCTGGCTGGACGACTATGGGCAAGTGCCTGAGCGGCTGATCTTCGTGTCGAGCAGCAGCGTGTACGGCCAGCAGGATGGAGCATGGGTGGATGAGACCTCCGAGACTGTCGCGGCCGGATATTCAGGTCGCTTGATGCTTGAAGCCGAGCAGGTCGCGCTCAATAGTGGCATCCCGGCTAGCGTGGTGCGCCTGACCGGCATTTACGGCCCGGGCCGCGAGTGGCTGCTGACTCAGGTGCGTCGCGGGTATCGCGTGGCTACGGAGCCACCGCTGTATGGCAATCGTATTCATGCCGATGATGCAGCGGGGCTGCTGGCGTTCTTGCTGGAAAAAGACCGCGAGGGCATCAAGCTGGACCAGCTCTATATCGGTGTGGATGACGCGCCAGCGCCGTTGGCCGAAGTGGTGGGCTGGTTGCGCGAGTATCTGGGCGTGACTGAATGGGCGGAAGACGCCAGTGTGCGGCGCACTGGCAGCAAGCGTTGCAGCAATGCGCGGGCGAAAGCGTTGGGGTGGGTGCCGAAGTATTCGAGTTATCGCGAAGGCTATGCAGCGATTCTTGAAGGTAAGTGCTGAATTTTCAGCAACACAAAAACCACTGTGGGAGCGAGCCTGCTCGCGAATGCGGTATGTCAGTCATTATCAGTTTGACTGACCCACCGCGTTCGCGAGCAGGCTCGCTCCCACATTTGATCTTCTGAGATTTCGGAGGCAGGTTACTGCTTCTCCAGCAACCACTTGCGCTCACCTGCGGCAAACTGCGGTTGCTCATCCGCCAGCGCAGCGTTGACTGCCTGCAAAATCTCCAGCTCCTTGCCCTTGCGCACAAAGATCCAGTTGTTGCCCTGGCCATTGAGTTGTAGCCACATGCTGTCGTTGCCATTGCTCATCGATGCGCAATCGCCGGCCAGGCACAAGGCATAACGATCAACGCCCGGCAGGCCCGTCACCTGGCCGTCGGCCTGGAACTGCACGGTGCCGCCTTCACCCTGGCCGCTGGCGATGGTCCAGTTGCCGCCCAGATACGCTGAATACAGAGCGCGTTCGAAGCTGGCACCGATTGGAGCGCCTTCCGGCACCGGGATCTGTGCACGATCGAAAAGCTGCTCGGGTTCGTTGTCACTGGCAGCTTGCTGCAAACGTCCACCGTCGCGTTTCAGTTCGCTGGCGGAGCTGCCATAGAAGTCGACTTTCCAGGCGCCGGACTCTCCGCCCAGCAGCCGTCCTTCGACGTTCTCAAAACCGTTGGTGTAGCGGGCCTGACCGGCCTTGGTGTTGACGTCCCACTCCAGATTCGGGCCGTAAGCCTGCAGCGCTTCACGCAGGGGACCGCCCTTGGCGGCGGCATCGATCGCCACCTGGTTGATCCAGGTGCCGCTGATGTCACGGTCGGCAGGGTCGCTGGCGCAGCCGCCGAGAAACAGGGCGAGCAGCGAGAGAGCTAGCGCTTTGCGCATGGTGAAATCCTTTCAAAACCTTTTCTTGCAGCAGTCGGCGCGGCGTGAAGGCCGCGCCGTGCGCATCACTCGATGACCAGAATGGCATCCATTTCAACCTGCGCACCCTTCGGCAGGGCGGCCACGCCAATGGCGGCGCGGGCAGGGTATGGCTGGTCGAAGTACTTGCCCATGATCTCGTTGACCTTGGCGAAGTGGCTCAGGTCGGTGAGGAAGATGTTCAGTTTGACGATGTCCTTGAACGAACCGCCGGCAGCTTCGGCCACGGCTTTGAGGTTCTCGAAGACCTGGACGGTCTGGGCTTCGAAGCCCTCAACCAGTTCCATGGTTTTTGGGTCCAGAGGAATCTGGCCCGACATGTAAACGGTGTTGCCTGCCTTGATCGCTTGGGAGTAAGTGCCGATGGCGGCCGGGGCCTTGTCGCTGGTGATGACGGTTTTGGTCATGTAGGACTCCTTGTAATAGGCAGGTTATGCGCGCATGCGGGTGATGCGGATCACCCCGGTCAAGGCGCGCAGTTTCTTGATCACGCGGGCCAGGTGCACACGGTCGTGGACGCTGACCACCAACTGCACGACGCTGATGCGACCATCGCGTTCGTCCATGCTGATTTTCTCGATATTGCCGTCGGCCGCGTTGACGCTGCTGGCCAGCAGTGCGATCAGGCCGCGCTGGTGTTCCAGCTCGACGCGCAGCTCGACGTTGAATTCGCCGGTGACATCCTTGGCCCACGAGAGCTGGATGCATTTTTCCGGGTTGTGCCTGATTTCGCTGATGTTGCGGCAGTTATCCAGGTGCACGACCATGCCTTTGCCCGCCGACAGGTGCCCGACAATCGGGTCGCCCGGGATCGGCGTGCAGCATTTGGCGTAGCTGAGCACCAGGCCTTCGGTACCGCGAATCGCCAGCGGACCTTCCGGGCTCGGCAGCTGCTCACCTTCGCCGAGCAGGCGACGGGCAACGACATAGGCCATGCGGTTGCCCAGGCCGATGTCTTCGAGCAGGTCTTCGATCAGTTCGAGGCGGTACTCGGTAAGCATTGCTTTGACGCGCTCTGCCGGGATCTTCTCCAGGGAGCTGTCGAAACCGTTGAGGACCTTGTTCAGCAGGCGTTCGCCAAGACTGATGGACTCGGAGCGGCGTTGTAGCTTCAGCGCATGACGAATATGTGTGCGTGCCTTGCCGGTGACCACGAAGTTGAGCCACGCCGGGTTCGGCCGTGCGCCGGGAGCGCTGACGATCTCGACCGTGGAGCCGCTTTGCAGCGGTTCCGACAGCGGCGCGAGACGACGATTGATGCGGCAGGCGATGCAGCTGTTGCCGACATCGGTGTGCACTGCGTAGGCAAAGTCGACCGCCGTGGAGCCTTTTGGCAGCTCCATGATCCGGCCTTTCGGCGTGAACACGTAGACCTCGTCCGGGAACAAGTCGATCTTCACGCTTTCGATGAATTCCAGCGAGTTGCCGGCACGTTGTTGCATTTCCAGCACGCCTTTGACCCACTGGCGAGCGCGGGCGTGCGTGCCTTTCGGTTGCTCGTCACCGCTGGATTTGTACAGCCAATGGGCGGCGATGCCGTTGTTGGCCATTTCTTCCATTTCGCGGGTGCGGATCTGGATCTCGATCGGTACACCGTGCATGCCGAACAACGTGGTGTGCAGCGACTGATAGCCGTTGGCCTTGGGGATCGCGATGTAATCCTTGAAGCGCCCTGGCAACGGTTTGTACAAATTATGCACAGCACCCAATACGCGGTAGCAGGTATCGACCTTGTCGACGATGATCCGGAACGCGTAAACGTCCATGATTTCGTTGAAGGCCCGACGCTTGCCGCGCATTTTCTTGTAGATGCCGTAGAGGTGTTTCTGCCGACCGCTGACTTCGCCCTGGATGCCGTCGATGGCGAGGCAATGGCCGAGGGACTCTTCGATCTTGTTGACGATTTCCTTGCGGTTGCCCCGGGCGCGCTTGACCGCCTGGTAGATCCGCGCGGAACGCATCGGGTGCATGGCCTTGAAGCCGAGGTCTTCGAATTCGATGCGGATCGCGTGCATGCCCAGCCGGTTGGCGATGGGTGCGTAGATCTCGAGGGTTTCCTTGGCGATACGCCGGCGTTTTTCGCCGGACAGCACTTCCAGCGTGCGCATGTTGTGCAGACGGTCGGCGAGCTTGACCAGGATCACCCGGATGTCGCGCGCCATGGCCATGGCCATTTTCTGGAAGTTTTCAGCCTGTGCTTCGGCCTTGGTCTCGAAGTTCATCTGGGTCAGTTTGCTGACCCCGTCGACCAGTTCGGCCACGGTTTCACCAAACTGCGCTTGCAGCGCTTCCTTGGCGATACCGGTGTCTTCGATCACGTCATGCAGCATCGCGGCCATCAGGCTCTGATGGTCCATGTGCATGTCGGCAAGTATATTGGCCACGGCAAGAGGATGCGTGACGTACGCCTCACCACTGCGACGGCGTTGACCGTCATGGGCTTGTTCGGCGTAGAAATACGCTCGGCGGACCAGGTTGACCTGGTCGTTGCCGAGGTAGGTCGATAAGCGATCGGCGAGGGCGTCTATGCTCGGCATGATGATTCCTGCCGAAAGCTGTGACCCCGCGCCGTGCTACGTCGACCAGGCATAGGCTTAGACGGCCTCGTTCGACTCGTCCTCGAACGCTGCGAACAGCGGTTCATCCTGGACGATTTCCTGCTCGGCGATGAACTCGTAGCTCATCAGGCCTTCAGCAATTTCACGCAGCGCGACAACGGTCGGCTTGTCGTTTTCCCACTGCACCAATGGCTCTTTGCCGCCGGTGGCCAGTTGACGGGCACGCTTGGTAGAGAGCATGACCAGCTCAAAGCGGTTTTCCACGTGTTCTAGGCAGTCTTCAACGGTTACGCGGGCCATGGTATTCCTCGGAGCGAATGCAATATGCGCGCTGCCCGGTTGGGCGAGCGGACTGAGCAGTTTAAAAAATCACCAGCGATTAGGGAAGCGCTGATTTTTTGACCAGACCCTTCAACGCGCTGCAAGCACCAATGTAAAGCGCTTGCGGGCGTTTTGGGAAGTGCTGTTTTAACCGAGCAATTCAGCCAGTAATTTGCCGAAACGCACTTGCTGGCGCTTCTGTTGCAACTGATTGGCGCGGAAAATCGCTTTCAGATCGTCCAGCGCGTGAGCGAAATCGTCGTTGATGATCAGGTAGTCGTAATCGACATAGTGGCTCATCTCGCTGACCGCTTCGCGCATGCGGCCGTCGATGATCTCGTCGCTGTCCTGGCCGCGGTTGGTCAGGCGCTGGTGCAGGGCCTGCAGCGATGGTGGCAGGATGAAGATCGAGCGCGCTTGCGGCATCAGCTTGCGCACTTGCTCGGCGCCTTGCCAGTCGATTTCCAGAATCAGGTCGTGACCTTCGTCCAGGGTCTGTTGCAAACGGCTTTGCGAGGTGCCGTAGAAGTTGCCGAAGACTTCGGCGCGCTCAAGAAAGTCGCCGTGCTCGCCCATCTTCACGAACTCTTCGCGGGTCACGAAGTGATAGTTCACGCCATCCACTTCGCCCGGGCGCATGGCGCGGGTGGTGTGCGAAACGGAAACGCGGATCTCCGGATCGGCGTCGGTCAAGGCCTTGACCAGACTGCTCTTGCCCGCGCCCGATGGCGCGGAAATGATGTACAGGGTGCCGGTGTGTTGGGTCATGTCAGGGTAGCCTTACTCAATATTCTGCACTTGTTCGCGCATCTGCTCGATCAACACCTTGAGGTTGACGGCGGCCTGGGTGCTGCGCGGGTCGAAGGCTTTGGAGCCCAGTGTGTTGGCCTCGCGGTTGAGCTCCTGCATCAGGAAGTCCAGACGCCGCCCGGCGGCACCACCGGACTTGAGCACCCGGCGAACTTCGATGATGTGAGTGCTCAGGCGATCCAGTTCTTCGGCCACGTCGCTTTTTTGCGCGAGGATGACCATTTCCTGTTCCAGGCGCTGCGGGTCGAGCTCGGCCTTCATGTCGGCGAAGCGGTCGAGGACCTTCTGGCGCTGGGTGGCGAGCATCTGCGGCACCAGTTCTCGAAGGGTCACCACGTCTTCTTCGATGGACGTCAGGCGGTCGTTGATCAAGCGAGCCAGCTCCGCGCCTTCGCGCTCGCGGCCAGCCTTCAGATCCTTCAAGCCCTGATTGAACAGCGCCAGCGCTTCGGCGTTCAGCGCTTGCGGGTCGGTCGCATCGGCCACCAGCACGCCGGGCCAGGCCAGCACTTCCAGCGGATTCAGCGCAGCCGGATTCTTGATCAGCCCGGCAACGGTTTCCGCAGCGGCCACCAGTTGCGCGGCGCGTTCGCGGTCCACTTGCAGCGGTTTGCCGGTGCTTTCTTCAGTGAAGCGCAGCGTGCATTCCAGTTTGCCCCGCGACAGGCCCTGACGCAGCGCTTCACGCACGGCGCCTTCGAGGTCGCGGAACGATTCGGGCAAGCGCAGGTGCGGTTCCAGATAGCGGCTGTTGACCGAGCGCAGTTCCCAGCTCAGGGTGCCCTGAACGCCGGCTTTCTCGACGCGGGCGAAGGCGGTCATGCTGTGCACCATGGCGGTGACCTCGCAATGCAGATCGGCGCGAAACGCTGTTTCGCAGGCGCGATTTCAATGAATTTAAGCCGACTGGCAGCAAAGGCGCAGGATTGTAGCGCAGTGCGGCGAATGCGCCCAAACACACGGTGTGACAAACCGCTGCAGCCCGTCGGTTATGCGCGCTTGAGGGGCTTCGGTCGTCGGCCGGCGGTTTTAACCAGTGCCCACTCGCGGTGCAGCGCTCTATAATGCTCGGCAGTTTTCCGTCCTCAGTACAGGTATCCCTATGAAACGTCCAAGTGGTCGCGCTGCCGATCAGCTCCGCTCGATCCGCATCACCCGCAACTACACCAAACACGCCGAGGGATCCGTACTGGTCGAATTCGGTGATACCAAAGTCATTTGCACCGTCAGCGTCGAAAACGGCGTACCGCGCTTCCTCAAAGGCCAGGGCCAGGGCTGGTTGACTGCCGAGTACGGCATGCTGCCACGCGCCACCGGCGAGCGTAACCAGCGTGAAGCCAGCCGTGGCAAGCAGGGCGGTCGTACTCTCGAAATCCAGCGCCTGATCGGCCGTTCCCTGCGCGCAGCGCTGGACATGTCCAAGCTCGGCGACGTGACCCTGTACGTCGATTGCGACGTGATCCAGGCCGATGGCGGTACTCGCACCGCCTCCATCACCGGCGCCATGGTTGCGCTGGTCGATGCCCTGAAAGTGATCAAGAAGCGCGGCGGCCTGAAAGGCGGCGATCCGCTCAAGCAGATGATCGGTGCGGTCTCGGTCGGCATGTACCAGGGCGAGCCCGTGCTGGATCTGGACTATCTTGAAGATTCTGCAGCTGAAACCGACCTGAACGTGGTGATGACCAGCACCGGCGGCTTCATCGAAGTGCAGGGCACCGCTGAAGGCGCGCCGTTCCAGCCTGACGAGCTCAATGCCATGCTGGAACTGGCCAAGCAGGGCATGAACGAAATCTTCGAATTGCAGAAGGCTGCGCTGGCCGACTGAGGTTTTTGACCACAAGGAGGACGTGATGAGTGACGAGCAAGAGTTGCTGCCCAAGCCGAGCCAGGAGGTTCGCCAGTGGGCGATGTTCTGTCACTTGTCCGCCTTGCTGGGGATCTGGATTCCGTTCGGCAATCTGATCGGGCCGCTGATCCTTTGGCAGATGAAGCGCGAGAAGGACCCGTTCATCGACGCGCAGGGTAAAGAGGCGCTGAATTTTCAGATCACTGTCGCCATTGCCTCGATGATCTGCTTCCTGCTCATGCTGCTGATCATTGGTTTCTTCCTCTTTGGCTTGCTGGCGATAGCGGCACTGGTCCTGACGATCATTGCAGGGGTCAAAGCCAACGAAGGTTTTCCTTACAGATATCCGTTCACTTGGCGACTGATCAAGTAATAGTCTGTTGTATCGCTATATGAAAATGCCCCCGACTTATCGGGGTCTTTTTATTTGTGCAACTCAATAATTGGTTTTTGTTGTAGGACTAGTCTGTTAACGATGTGCGGTTTGGCATTTATTTGCTGATATTTCTCTATTACATCTTTGGTCACAACTGATCGACCACGTGCTTATTCTCGTTCTTGTTATTGGCGAGAACTGGTTGTTAAAGTTGCCCGATGCAATGTTTCGATTGAAACATTTCGATATGTTCAAGCCATCGATGGCACTTGAATTCCCCAGTAATCAGTGTTGATAAAATCAGCCGGTTCACCCGTCGAGCCCAGGTAAACGCTCGCCTCGTGAATACTTAGCCAAGAATAATCCACATGATTGAGCTCGATTTCTACGGCACGCTCGTGGCCGCTTCTTTAGTACTACTGCTCGGACGCGGGCTTGTTACGCGTGTCGGCTTTCTGCGAAGTTACAATATTCCTGAACCGGTAGCGGGCGGCCTTCTGGTTGCCATGCTCCTGTTGATATTGCGCACTTTCGATATTGAAGTCCGCTTTGATACATCATTGCAAACACCGTTAATGTTGGCTTTCTTTGCCACCATTGGCTTGAGTGCCGACCTTGCCAGTCTGAAGAAGGGCGGCCGCATTGTCGGTATCTTCCTGCTTGCGGTCATTGGCTTGCTGGTGGTGCAGAACGCCATGGGCATCGGGTTGGCAACCCTGCTCGGGCTCGACCCTTTGATGGGCTTGCTGACGGGCTCGATCACGCTGGCCGGCGGCCACGGCACTGGCGCTGCATGGGGCGCGGTGTTCAGCGAGAAATATGGCCTGGCTTCGGCTTCGGAGCTGGCGCTGGCCTCAGCGACGTTCGGTCTGGTGCTGGGCGGGTTGATCGGTGGGCCCGTCGCCCGGTTGCTGATCAAGCGTGTTCAAGTGCCAGGTTGCAATCCGCAACAAGCGCCGCGACTGCCAAGAGGTTTTGAACAGCCGAACAAGGAACGCTCGATCACGCCGTTTTCTTTCGTCGAAACGCTGGCGCTGATTGCCGTCAGCCTGCTCGCTGGCAATCTTTTGAATGGCTTGCTGCAGGGCACTGCTTTCGAGCTGCCGACGTTTGTTTGCGTGCTGTTCGTGGGTGTGGTTTTGCGCAACAGTCTGTCAGCGCTTGGCTTGTATCAGGTATTCGAGCGCGAAGTTTCTGTGCTCGGCAATGTCAGCCTCTCGCTGTTTCTGGCGATCGCGCTGATGTCGCTGAAGCTTTGGGATCTGGCGGCGTTGGCATTGCCGATCTTTATCATTCTGGCCGTGCAGGCGCTGGTCATGGCGCTGTTCGCGATTTTCGTGACGTTCCGGGTGATGGGCGCTAACTACGATGCCGCAGTGCTGGCTGCGGGACATTGCGGCTTCGGTCTGGGCGCCACGCCGACGGCGATTGCCAACATGCAAGCGGTGACGCAGCGCTATGGGCCATCGCAGATCGCGTTTCTGGTAGTGCCGATGGTAGGAGCGTTCTTCATCGATATCGTTAACGTCATCGTGATCAAGCTGTACCTGGCCTTGCCATTCTTCGCTGCCGTCTAGAAAGCATGGCGCATAAAAAATGCCCGCATCTCACGATGCGGGCATTTTTTTGGCTGCGAGGACGCTTAGGTGGTCAGCGTCCAGTCGTAGTCGACGATCAGCGGCGCGTGCTGCGAGAACCGTGGCTGACGCGGCAGGCGTGCACTGCGCACCGAGCGACGCAGGCCCGGGGTCAGGATCTGATAATCGAAACGCCAGCCCAGATTGAGCATCTCGGCCTGTTCGTTGTCCGGCCACCAGCTGTACTGGTCGCCTTCGCGGCTGACTTCGCGCAGCGCATCGACATAGCCCATGTTGCCGACAATCTCGTCCATCCAGGCGCGTTCCGGCGCCAGGAAGCCTGGAGATTGCTGGCTGTCGCGCCAGTTCTTGATGTCGAGCTTCTGCTGCGCGACGTACAGCGAGCCACAATAAATGTACTCGCGACGTTTGCGTCGCTGTTTGTCCAGGTACTTGCCGAAATCGTCCATGAGCTTGAACTTCTGGTTCAAGTCCTCATCGCCGTTCATCCCCGAAGGAAACAGCAAGGTGGCAATACTGACTTTGTCGAAATCTGCTTGCAGGTAGCGCCCGTAGCGGTCGGCCGTCTCGAAACCGAGACCGCTGATGACAGCCTTCGGTTGCAACCGCGAATACAAAGCCACGCCGCCTTGGGCAGGGACTTCAGCATCGCAGGCATAAAGGAAGTAGCCATCCAGTTGGAAGGCTGGGTCATCCAGTTCAAAGGCGGAGGCACGGGTGTCCTGCAGGCAGATGACGTCGGCATTCTGGGCTTGCAGCCAACTGAGCAAACCGCGCTCGACTGCCGCCTGAATACCATTGACGTTCACACTGATGATCCGCATAAATGGCCCCAAAAATCGCGTGCGTGTATGATACACGGCGTCAAGCTAATTAGCTAAATCCGTGGTATTTGGGGTTTTTTTCATGCAAGCGTATCAGCGCGATTTCATTCGTTTTGCCATCGATCGCGGCGTTTTGCGCTTCGGTGAGTTCACCCTGAAGTCCGGGCGCACCAGTCCCTACTTCTTCAACGCCGGCCTGTTCAACTCGGGTTCGGCCCTGGCGCAGCTGGGGCGTTTCTACGCCGCTGCCATCGCCGAGAGCGGCATCTCCTTCGACGTTCTGTTTGGCCCGGCTTATAAAGGCATTCCGCTGGCGGCCACGACCGCCGTTGCGCTGGCCGAACATCACGGCCGTGACCTGCCATGGTGCTTCAACCGCAAGGAAGCCAAGGCCCACGGCGAGGGCGGCAGCCTGGTCGGCGCACCGCTGACTGGCGACGTGCTGATCATCGACGACGTGATCACCGCCGGCACCGCGATTCGTGAAGTGATGCAGATTATCGCTTCCCAGGACGGCGCCAAGGCCGCCGGTGTGCTGATCGCACTGAACCGCCAGGAGCGTGGCAACGGCGAATTGTCGGCCATCCAGGAAGTCGAGCGTGATTTCGGCATTCCGGTGATCAGCATTGTCTCGCTGAATCAGGTGCTGGAATTCCTCGCCGATGATCCGCAGCTCAAACAGCATTTGCCAGCCGTGGAAGCGTACCGCGCGCAATTTGGCGTGTGATCCATACCTGTAGGAGCTGCCGAAGGCTGCGATCTTTTGATCTTGTTTTTCAGGATCAAGATCAAAAGATCGCAGCCTTCGGCAGCTCCTACAGTGGTCTACGCAGTTTTTGCCATTTCCTGAGCAGTCTCAGCGCGAATCCGACATTGACCAGCGCAAACACCAATAGCGCAACAACCACCATCACGTACAACGTGCGATCCACATCGAAATCCCACAAATCCAGCGTGCTGCTGCGCATGATCCCGACTGCTGCCGGCAAGTTAACGTAAAACAGCGCCACGAAAGCGCACGTCAATGGCAATGCTCGCCAGTAGAAAGCTGCCATCACCTTGTCTCGACTGCGCTTGCGGCCCTGCGAACCTTTTTGAAATTCATCCTCAGCCAGCGCTGCATTGAGCGCCGGCCACGCCAGATTGAACATGAACGTGGTCAGGGTCAGCAGCAAGCCACTGACCGCGACGATGTCACTGAACGGCATTCAGACCCAACGTTGCACAGAGCAATGCGTGGGAATCTTCGCTGATCTCGAATTGCCCGGCGCTGCCCTTGCGTTTGGTGATGGGTTTGAAGGTCGGCTCGTTCTGGGTGATGAGCATGTTCAATTCATCGCGGATCACGTCCGAGCTGATCACCACCAGAAACACGTTTTGCGCATGTTCGGCGGACTCGATCACTGCGCGCATGCTGTGCTGCAGGATGTCGTCGAGCTGATTGCGAAAACGCGAAACGGTGTTTTTCAGCAGGGTTTTGCTTTGACTCTGGGTCAGTTGAAAGATCGTCGAGATCTGCGATTCGGTCGGCAGGGTTTGCCCGAAGTAACTCTGAATCAGATACAGCAGGCGATCCTGCTTGGCTTCGTCGGCCCGGCTGGGCATGCCGCCCTCGACCAGCATTTTCAGGTATTCGGTCAGGCTGGCTTTGGCGATGCGCTCCAGCGCATGGGCGATTTCAGCGTCGCCGATGCGCAAGGTCTTTTTTACCGGTTCCTTTTGTTCCTGCTCGAAAGCATCGGCGTCGATCGTGAACGAGATCTGCATGAGGCGCCGCTCCGGTTATTTGTCGCTGGCGGCTGGATAGGGATCCTGGGGTGCATCTCCTTGGCCGCTGAGCACTTTCCAGCCCTTGAGTGGGTGAGAGGCTTCGGTGAAGTCAGGGCAGGGCGGCATCGAAGTCTGCGAAGGGGCTGAATATTCTCGGCCGCAGTCCACGCAGGCGTAAGTGCCAGCCGAAATGTCACTGCCGTAAGGAACGCTGTTTTTTTGCATGGGAGGATCTCCGTTGGATGAGAGGAAGATCCTATGGAGATTTGTTCTGAAGGGATGTCGGACGTTTCGCTGTGTCGAGTCAGGCTTTTCCTGCGCGCATAAAAAGATCGCAGCCTTCGTCAGTTCCTACAAAAGCGGATTCTCGCGTGTGCGAAATCCCTGTAGGAGCTGCCGAAGGCTGCGATCTTTTGCTTTCAGCGATCAGCCATCAAGGACGCTTGCGATTACTGATCAGCGTGCCCACGCCGGTATCAGTGAAGATTTCCAGCAGAATCGCGTTCGGCACACGACCGTCGATGATCAACGAACTGCCAACCCCACCCTGAACCGCTTCCAGTGCGCAGCGGATCTTCGGCAGCATGCCGCCGTAGATCGTGCCGTCAGCGATCAGGTCGTCGACCTGCTGCGTGCTCAGGCCGGTCAGCACGGTGCCCGACTTGTCCATCAGGCCGGCAATGTTGGTCAGCAGCATCAGCTTTTCAGCTTTCAGCGCTTCGGCAACCTTGCCCGCCACCAGATCGGCGTTGATGTTGTACGACTCGCCGTTCTCACCGACGCCAATCGGTGCGATGACCGGGATGAAGTTGCCTTTGACCAGCAGGTTCAGCAGCTCGGTATTGATGCCTACGACTTCGCCGACATGGCCGATGTCGATGATTTCCGGCTGGGTCATCTCAGGGGTCTGGCGGGAAACGGTGAGCTTCTTCGCCCGGATCAGCCCGGCATCCTTACCGGTCAGGCCGATGGCGCTGCCGCCATGGCGGTTGATCAGGTTGACGATGCTCTTGTTGACCTGACCGCCAAGGACCATTTCCACCACGTCCATGGTCGCCGCATCGGTGACGCGCATGCCGTCGACGAAATGGCTTTCGATCGACAGACGCTTGAGCAGGTCACCGATCTGAGGGCCGCCACCGTGCACGACCACCGGGTTGATGCCCACGGCTTTCATCAGCACGATGTCGCGGGCGAAGCCGGTTTTCAGCTCCTCGCTTTCCATCGCGTTGCCGCCGTATTTGATCACCAGGGTCTTGCCGACATAGCGTCGGATGTAAGGCAGCGCTTCGGACAGGACCTTGGCAGTGTTGGCGGCGGCTTCGCGTTCGAGGGTCATTCAGGGCTCCGGGTGGATCAGAACGGTAGTTGGAGATCAGGTGCAACGCGTTTCAGTTGGGCGTGGAACACATCCTTGATGCGCTGCAATTCAGCCTCGTCATCGGCCTCGAAGCGCAGCACCAGCACCGGTGTGGTGTTGGACGCGCGCACCAGGCCCCAGCCTTTGGCGTAATCGACCCGCACGCCGTCGATGGTGGTCAGGTCGGCGCCTTCGCCCCACTGAGCATCGTGCAGTGCATCAATGATGCTGAATTTGCTCTCTTCGGTCACATGGATATTGATTTCCGGCGTGGAAATATCGTTCGGGAAGGTCGCAAACAGCTCTTCCGCAGTGGATTTTTCCTTGCTGAGAATCTCCAGCAGGCGTGCGGCGCTGTAGATGCCGTCGTCGAAACCGAACCAGCGCTCCTTGAAGAAGATGTGCCCGCTCATTTCGCCGGCCAACAGCGCGCCGGATTGTTTCATTTTCTTTTTGATCAACGAGTGACCGGTCTTCCACATTAGCGGCCGACCGCCGTATTCCTTGATCAACGGCACCAGGCGACGGGTGCATTTGACGTCAAAGATGATTTCCGCGTCCGGGTTGCGCGCCACTACGTCGCGAGCGAACAGCATCAGCAGACGATCCGGGTAGACGATACTGCCGGTGTTGGTCACCACGCCGACGCGGTCGCCGTCGCCGTCGAAGGCCAGGCCGATATCGGCGTTGGTTTCCTTGACCTTGGCGATCAGGTCGACAAGGTTTTCCGGTTTGCCCGGGTCCGGGTGATGGTTAGGGAAGTTGCCGTCGACTTCGCAGAACAGCGGGATGACTTCGCAGTTCAGCGCTTCGATCAGTTGCGGGGCGATCACGCCGGCCGCGCCGTTGCCGCAGTCGACCACGACTTTCAGGCGACGAGCGAGTTTGATGTCCTGGACGATTTCGGTGTTGTAGCGGTCGAGGATTTCGACCTGAGTGACGCTGCCCTGGCCAGTGCTCAGGTCGTTGTTCTTGATGCGCTCGTGGAGCACCTGAATCTGCTCGTTGGCGAGGGTGTCGCCGGCGATGACGATTTTGAAACCGTTGTAGTTCGACGGATTGTGGCTGCCGGTGAGCATCACCCCGGACTTGCCGGCCAGCACGTTGGCTGCGTAATACAGCGCTGGCGTGGGCACCAGGCCGACATCGCTGACGTGGCAACCGCTCTCGGCGATGCCGCGAATGAGCTCCGCCACCAGCTCCGGGCCGGACAGGCGGCCGTCACGACCGACCGACACATTCGGTTCGCCCTGGGCCAGGCTCTGCGAGCCGATGGCACGGCCGATCCAGTAGGCGGTTTCGCCGTTGAGGAATTCCGGCACGGTGCCACGAATGTCGTAGGCGCGGAAAATGCTGTCAGGCAGCTTCGGGGCGATCTTGGCGGGGGTGCTCATCTGTGGACATGCTCCATCTCGAAAAGGGCGGGACAGACCGGCGAAATGTTCGACGGCAGGCTCAAACTGAAGGGTATGACGGCGTTTTCCACAGAGAGTTCGTGCTATGAAAGGGCCATGACGCCCCGGCTGGCGTGGCTTTCGGCCGGCAAAACCTTGATTTACGGTGTTAAAACCTGCTGCCGATGTAGCGCATTTTTTGTGGTGAGGGGATAAACCCCCTCACCACAATAATTTTTATCCGGTTATTTGGTGCCGGTATGGCCAAAACCACCGGTACCGCGCTCGGTCTCGACAAACTCTTCAACCATTTCGAAATGCGCCTGCACCACCGGCACCAGCACCAATTGCGCCAGACGTTCGCCGACGGTCATGGTGAAGTCGCTCTGGCCGCGGTTCCAGCAGGAGACCATCAGGGGGCCCTGGTAATCGGAGTCGATCAGGCCGACCAGATTGCCCAGCACGATGCCATGTTTGTGGCCCATGCCCGAGCGCGGCAGGATCAGCGCGGCGAGATTCGGGTCGCCGATATAGACCGACAGGCCGGTGGGAATCAGCACGGTTTCACCCGGTTTGATCACGATGTCCTGTTCCAGCATGGCGCGCAGGTCGAGGCCGGCGGAGCCCGGAGTGGCGTATTGCGGCAGCGGGAATTCGCTACCGATGCGTGGATCGAGGATCTTGGCTTGCAAAGCGTGCATGTAAATTAAACCTGGTTCAGACGTTCGGCGATAAAAGTGACCAGTTGACGAGCGATCTTGCTCTTGCTGGTCTGGGCGAAAACCGTGGCGTGCAGCTCACGGTCGATGACGCTGCAGGCGTTTTCTTCGCTGTTGAAACCGATGCTCGGGTTGGCGACGTCGTTGGCGACGATCAGATCGAGATTCTTGTCCTTCAGCTTGCGTGCAGCGTAGTCGAGCAGGTGTTCGGTTTCGGCAGCGAAGCCGACACTGAACGGACGGTCGGGACGGGTCGCGATGGTGGCCAGGATGTCCGGGTTGCGCACCATTTGCAGGACGAAGCCGTCACCGCTCGTAGGATCTTTCTTGAGTTTATGCGGAGCTACTACTTCCGGGCGGTAGTCCGCCACCGCTGCCGACGAGATGAACACGTCGCAAGGCATGGCCGATTCGCAGGCGGCGAGCATGTCGCGGGCGCTGACCACATCGATCCGCGTCACGCGATCAGGTGTCGGCAGGTGCACCGGGCCGCTGATCAACGTCACACGGGCGCCGGCTTCCACGGCTGCTTCGGCGAGGGCAAAGCCCATTTTTCCCGAGCTGTGGTTGGTGATGTAGCGCACCGGGTCGATGTTTTCCTGAGTCGGGCCGGCGGTGATCACCACATGCTTGCCGGTCAATGCCTGGCGCTGGAAGCAATCAGCGGCGAGCAGCGCCAGGTCGGTGGCTTCCATCATGCGGCCCATGCCGACGTCGCCGCAGGCCTGGCTGCCCGAGGCCGGGCCGAAAGTCTTCAGGCCTCGGCTTTCCAGCAGTTGCAGGTTGGCCTGGGTCGCCGGGTCGCGCCACATCGCCTGGTTCATCGCTGGCGCGACAGCAACCACGGCGTCGGTGGCCAGCACCAGCGTGGTCAGCAGATCGTTGGCAATGCCTTGGGCCAGGCGGGCGATCAGGTCGGCGGTGGCCGGAGCGATCAGCACCAGATCGGCCCATTTCGCCAACTCGATATGGCCCATGGCGGCTTCGGCGGCAGGGTCGAGCAAGTCGAGGTGAACGGGATGGCCCGACAGGGCCTGCATGGTCAGCGGGGTGATGAATTCGGCGCCGCCATGGGTCATGACCACGCGCACTTCGGCACCCTGGTCGATCAGGCGGCGAACCAGATCAGCGCTCTTGTAGGCCGCAATGCCGCCGCCGACGCCCAGAACGATGCGTTTCCGATACAGCCGCTGCATAGGTCTGCCTTTCATTTCGTTGATGACTGCGGTGCGATGCCCCTCCCCAGGGTTGAATCGACCGCCAAAAAGATGGGCTACGATATCACAGCGACCGCTACGGAACAGCGGCGCCCACAGACAAGGAGGTGCTATGAGTATTCGCGATTGGCCGGCGGCGGAACGGCCGCGGGAAAGGCTGTTGGAGCATGGGGCGGGAAGTCTTTCGGACGCCGAGTTGTTGGCGATTTTTCTGCGCACCGGATTGCCCGGAAAAAGCGCTGTCGACCTTGCCAGACATCTGCTGACGCAATTCGGTGGCCTGCGTTTGCTGCTTGAGGCCGATCAGGACGCATTCAGCAAACAAATGGGCCTCGGCCCGGCCAAGTTCGCCCAGCTGCAAGCCGCGCAGGAAATGAGCAAGCGCCATCTGGCCGAGCGCTCACGACAGAAGCCGGCACTGGAGAACCCTCAGGTCGTCCGCGATTACCTCAAAGCGATGCTGCGGCATGAGCCGCACGAGGTGTTCGGCTGCCTGTTTCTCGATTCAAAGCACCAGGTGCTCAATTTCGAGGCGCTGTTTCGCGGCTCGATCGACAACACCAGCGTGCACCCCCGGGAAGTGGTGAAGCGCGCGCTGGCCAATAACGCTGCAGCGGTGATCCTCTGTCACAACCACCCGTCCGGCAACACCGATCCGAGTCAGGCGGACAGGCTGCTGACCAAACGGCTACAGAAGACCCTGGAGTTGATCGACGTGCGAGTGCTCGATCACTTTATCGTCGGAGACGGCGAACCATTGTCGATGGCGGAGTGTGGCTGGATGTAGTTCTCGGCGCCAATTCTGGACCCTGTGGGAGCGAGCCTGCTCGCGAAGGCGTTTTATCAGTCAGCATCATTGTTTGCTGACAGACCGCTTTCGCGAGCAGGCTCGCTCCCACAGATTGTTTACATCCACCGGTTTGTGTCAGACAGGTTATTTGAGGATGACCTTGGAATAATCCTGCCGGCCAAACGGGCTGACGGAATAACCCTGAACATCCTTGCGCGTCAAAGCGTAGGCCGTCGGGTGCGCCAGTGGCAGCCACAACGCCTGCTGCTGGATCTGCGCCTGTGCCTGTTCATACAGCTTGGTGCGCACGCCTTGCTCGCTGGTGGTCTTGCCGGCGCTGATCAGCTTGTCCAGATCGGCGTTGCAGTACCGCGCGAAGTTGGTCCCGGACTTCACCGCCGCGCAGGAAAACTGCGGAGTGAGGAAGTTGTCCGGGTCGCCGTTGTCGCCGGCCCAGCCCATGAACAGCAGATCATGCTCGCCGGCCTTGGCGCGACGAATCAGCTCGCCCCATTCGATCACACGAATTTCTGCCTGGATGCCGATCTCGGCCAGATCCGATTGCAGCATCTGCGCGCCGAGACTTGGGTTCGGGTTGAGCAGGCTGCCCGATGGCCGCGTCCAGATTGTGGTCTGGAAGCCATCCTTCAAGCCGGCCTTGGCCAGCAGCGCCTTGGCTTTGGCCACGTCGTGTGGATAGCCCGGCAGGTTCTTCGCGTAGCTCCAGGTGTTCGGCGGGTACGGGCCGTTGGCCGCTTCGGCGGTGTCTTCGAACACGGCTTTGATGTAGTTGGCCTTGTCGAAAGCGAGGTTGATCGCCTGGCGCACTTCCGGCTTGTCCAGCGGCGGATGCTGGCTGTTAATGCCCACGAAAGCGGTCATGAACGCGTCAGTCTTTTCGACTTTCAGCGTCGGCTCCTTCAGCGCAGCCTGTACGTCCAGTGGTTTTGGCGACAGGGCAATCTGGCATTCATTGCGCCGCAGCTTTTGCAGGCGCACGTTGGCGTCCGGCGTGATGGCGAAAATCAACGGGTCGACGGCAGGCTTGCCACGGAAATAGTCTGGATTGGCCTTGTAGCGAATCGCCGCGTCTTTCTGGAAGCGATTGAACACGAACGGGCCGGTGCCGATCGGCTGGCTGTTGAGTTTGTCGGTGGCGCCGGCCTTCATCAGTTTGTCGGCATATTCGGCGGAATAGATCGAGGCGAAACCCATGCTCAGCGTCGCGAGGAAGGTCGAATCCGGATGGTCGAGGGTAAAACGCACGGTCAGCGGGTCGAGGGCGTCGATCTTCTTGATCAGGCTCGGCAGTTGCATCGACTGCGCATGGGGGAAGCCGCTCTGGGCGACCTTGTGCCACGGGTTGGCCGGGTCGAGCATGCGGTCGAAGCTGAACTTGACGTCTTCAGCGCTCAGCTCGCGGCTCGGCTTGAAATAATCGGTTGTATGAAATTTCACCTGCGGGTGCAGCTTGAACACGTAGGTCAGGCCGTCGGTGCTGACTTCCCAGCTATCGGCGAGGCTCGGGATGACCTTGCCACTGGCGGTGTCGAAATCCACCAAGCGGTTCATCAGTACGTCAGCCGAAGCATTGGTGGTGGTCAGCGAGTTGTACTGCACCACGTCGAACCCTTCGGGGCTGGCCTCGGTACACACGCTCAACGCGGCGGCCTGGGCGAGGGGGCTCAGCAACAGCGGAGCGAGTAACAGGGGTAGGGCAGCGAGGCGCATGGTCGGTTTCCTTTACAGATCGAAGGCCCATCTGCAAGTGCAGTCTGGAAAAGTCCTACCCTAGAGCTCTGAATTGCAAATGACTATCCCCTTTTTGCATTTTCAGGCGCACTCTTGCGCGGTTTCGAGCGTGGGCAGCCAGATGAAAAGTCTGAATCGGCTGTAGGACGGGATTTCTGCGACGAGTGGTCAAAACTGGCCGCAGCCTTTGCCCAAGGCGTCTGCGGCGGAAAAAATCGCCCTTTTGCCGATTGATTGCACACCGATTGTTGTTGCACCCCGGTCTTTCTGGTATAAAGCAGCGCTCTTTTCTAGGGGCCCGGTTCCTTCACTGTAGGTGTAGCCGGTAAGACCTCTAAAGAAACGCGGCGCCTGGCGCCAAATGACTGAGAGATTAAGCGGCCAACCCATGCCGGGTTGGGCATGTGGTTTTAGAGGGCTGAGGCATGTCGAGAGTATGTCAAGTTACCGGTAAGGGTCCGGTGACTGGGAATAACATTTCCCACGCAAACAACAAAACCCGTCGTCGTTTCCTGCCGAACCTGCAGCATCACCGCTTCTGGGTTGAAGAAGAGAAACGTTTTGTGCGTCTGCGCGTATCTGCCAAAGGCATGCGTATCATCGACAAGCGTGGCATCACTGTCGTGCTCGCCGAACTTCGCCGCGATGGCAAGATTTAAGGGAGCTAATCATGCGTGAATTGATTCGTTTGATCTCGAGCGCCGGTACTGGTCACTTCTACACTACCGACAAGAACAAGCGTACTACCCCGGACAAAATCGAGATCAAGAAATATGATCCGGTTGTTCGCAAGCACGTGATGTACAAGGAAGGCAAAATCAAGTAATTGATTTTTCCTGACTGCGAAAAAGGCCCGTATCGTGAGATGCGGGCCTTTTTTGTTTGCCTTGCATTTGGTGTTGCCTGTCCTGCGCTCCCACAATGGAATGCGTTCGAATGTGGGAGCGAGCCTGCTCGCGAAGAGGCCGGTGAAATCAGCGCACAGACTCAAGCCTTCTGTTCAAAGATCACATAAACCTTGCGGCAAGCCTCAAGCACTTCCCAGGTTCCGCGAAACCCTGCCGGAATCACGAAGCGATCGCCAACGCGCAAGGTCTTGGCATTGCCATCGCTGTCACGCAATACCGAAACCCCCTGCAGAATCTCGCAGTACTCATGCTCGGTGTAATTTACCGTCCACTGACCCACCGCGCCTTCCCACACACCCACGCCCATTTGCCCACAAGGGCTGTCGTATTGATGAAACACCGCCTGCTCAGGATCGCCCTTGAGCACCTTCGCCGGGTCCGGGCGATAGCGCTCGGCTTCGCTGCTGGCGAGGCTGATGTCGACGACGTTCTGGATGTTCATTGTTGTTTTCTCCGCTAATGACGGCGCGTGGGCTGGAATGGGCCAAAGTCTATGTTTATTAAAATGAACACCGCAAGGCCGTATGGCCAGCTTATGTCAAATATATTGAAACAAACCCGGCCGCTGGTTTAGGGTGGCGGGTGCCTCGGGCCGAAAGTGCAGGCTGGCCGGGCAGAATTCTTGAACAGCGCCGCAGCGCTTGCGGTGCTCGTATTCAATAAGAGGAGGACACCCGAATGACCACCCTGACTCGTGCCGACTGGGAACAACGCGCCCGCGATTTGAAAGTCGAAGGTCGCGCCTTCCTGAATGGCGAATACACCGACGCCGTCTCCGGCGAAACCTTCGAATGCATCAGCCCGGTCGATGGCCGCCTGCTCGGCAAGATCGCCAGCTGTGATGCAGCTGATGCCGACCGTGCCGTGGAAAACGCCCGTGCCACTTTCAATTCCGGCGTCTGGTCGCGCCTGGCGCCGACCAAGCGCAAAGCCACCATGATCCGCTTCGCCAGCCTGCTGAAACAGCACGCCGAAGAACTGGCGCTGCTGGAAACCCTCGACATGGGCAAGCCGATTAGCGACTCGCTGTACATCGACGTACCGGGCGCGGCGCAGGCGTTGAGCTGGAGCGGCGAAGCGATCGACAAGATCTACGACGAAGTCGCCGCGACTCCACATGATCAACTGGGGCTGGTGACTCGCGAGCCGGTAGGCGTGGTCGGCGCTATCGTGCCGTGGAACTTCCCGCTGATGATGGCTTGCTGGAAACTCGGCCCGGCGCTGTCGACCGGTAACTCGGTGATCCTCAAGCCGTCGGAAAAGTCGCCGTTGACCGCCATCCGCATCGCTGCGCTGGCCATTGAAGCCGGGATTCCGAAAGGCGTGCTCAACGTGCTGCCGGGCTATGGCCACACCGTCGGCAAGGCGCTGGGTCTGCACAATGACGTCGACACGCTGGTGTTCACCGGTTCGACCAAGATTGCCAAGCAACTGATGGTCTATGCCGGCGAATCGAACATGAAGCGCGTCTGGCTGGAAGCCGGCGGCAAGAGCCCGAACATCGTCTTCGCCGATGCGCCGGATCTGCAGGCCGCCGCTGAATCCGCCGCCAGCGCCATCGCCTTCAACCAGGGCGAAGTGTGCACCGCCGGTTCGCGCCTGCTGGTCGAGCGTTCGATCAAGGAAAAATTCCTGCCGATGGTGATCGAGGCGCTGAAAGCCTGGAAGCCGGGCAATCCGCTGGACCCGGCGACCAACGTCGGCGCGCTGGTCGATACCCAGCAGATGAACACCGTGCTGTCGTACATCGAATCCGGCCATAGCGATGGCGCCAAATTGGTCGCCGGCGGCAAGCGCATCCTCCAGGAGACCGGTGGTACTTACGTCGAGCCAACCATTTTCGATGGTGTGAGCAATGCGATGAAGATTGCTCAGGAAGAGATTTTCGGTCCAGTGTTGTCGGTGATCGCTTTCGACAGCGCCGAAGAAGCCATCCAGATTGCCAACGACACGCCATACGGTCTGGCCGCAGCGGTGTGGACCCAGGACATTTCCAAGGCGCACCTGACCGCCAAGGCCTTGCGCGCCGGTAGCGTGTGGGTCAACCAGTACGATGGCGGCGACATGACCGCGCCGTTCGGTGGCTTCAAGCAGTCGGGCAACGGTCGCGACAAATCGCTGCATGCCTTCGACAAGTACACCGAGCTGAAGGCCACGTGGATCAAGCTGTGATTCATTAAGAGAGCCTGAGTTAATCAGGCTCTCGAACCTACAGAGATCCCCTGTGGGAGCGAGCCTCTGTGGTGAGGGGATTTATCCCCGTTCGGCTGCGAAGCAGTCGCTAAACCATTGCACGCGGTGTACCTGGTACATCGTGGATGCAGGTTTTGGGGCCGCTGCGCGACCCAACGGGGATAAATCCCCTCGCCACAGGGGCTCGCTCCCACAGTGATTTTGTGGTGCATATAAAAATATCCACAGGAGCGTGGAACATGCGGTGGGCGACGTATTTCGCCGTGTTGGCGTCTGTCTTGAGTGTCGGCCTGGCCCTGGGGGTCAGCATGCCGCTGGTGTCGTTGCGTCTGGAGGGCTGGGGCTACGGCTCGTTCGCAATCGGTGTGATGGCGGCGATGCCGGCAATAGGCGTGCTGCTTGGGGCGAAGATTTCCAGCCACCTCGCCGCGTATTTCGGCACGGCGAACCTGATGCGTCTGTGCCTGTGGGCCGGGGCATTGTCGATCGGCCTGCTGGCGCTGCTGCCGAGTTACCCGATCTGGTTGCTGCTGCGCCTGCTGATCGGGGTGATCCTGACCATCGTGTTCATCCTCGGCGAGAGCTGGATCAATCAACTGGTGGTCGAGCAGTGGCGCGGGCGTCTGGTCGCGCTGTATGGCAGCAGCTATGCGCTGAGCCAACTGTCTGGTCCGTTGCTGCTGGGGGCGCTCGGTACCGAGCATGATTACGGTTTCTGGGTCGGGGTCGGTCTACTGACGCTCTCGCCCCTTCTGCTGCTGGGGCGCAGCGGTGCTCCAAGCAGTGAGGCCAACAGCGTCACGTTTGGCGATCTATGGGGCTTCGCCCGTGAGTTGCCGACGATTGCCTGGGCGGTGTCGTTGTTCGCCGCGTTCGAGGCGATGATTCTGACGCTGCTGCCGGTGTACTGCCTGCAACAAGGGTTCACCGCCGAAATCGCGCTGGCCATGGTCAGCACCGTGGTGGTCGGCGATGCGCTGCTGCAATTACCGATCGGCGCGTTGGCCGATTACCTGTCGCGGCGCACGCTGTTCGCCGGATGCGCGGTGGTATTGATGCTGTCGAGTCTGGCCATTCCGATGTTGCTCGACACGCTGCTGATCTGGCCGCTGTGGGTGCTGTTCGGCGCCAGTGCCGGCGGCTTGTTCACCCTGTCGCTGATTCTGATTGGCGAGCGTTATCGAGACGATGCGCTGGTTCGCGCCAATGCGCATATCGCGCAGTTGTGGGGTGTCGGTTGTCTGGTCGGGCCGTTGGCGGCAGGGGCGGGCAGTCAGTGGATCAACGGACATGCGTTGCCGCTGTTGATGGCGGCTGGGGCGTTTGGCCTGGTGCTTTTGTTGTTGCGCCAAGGGGCCTTTGGCACAACGGCGGAAGCAGCCTGAGCGCATTCTTGTGGGAGCGAGCCTGCTCGCGAAAGCGGTGCACCAGTCAGCTCATTTGCTGGATGTGAAACCGTTTTCGCGATCAGGCTCGCTCCCACAAAGGATTACAACATCCGCTCCAGGCCAACGCTGGTGCTGAACCACGAGTTGAACCGCCGCCACCAGCTCCCCGGCTCCTTGGTCAGAGTGTGCATCTGGCCGTTGTCCTCGGTGACCCAGACGACCTTACCGTCCTCGAGTTTCGCCTGATAACTCAAGGTCGGCGCCATGCCTTGCAGTGCCAGTGCGCGGACGTGTTCGGCCAGTTCCGGGCTGTCGACGAGCACGCCGACTTCGGTGTTCCACAGCACCGAGCGCGGGTCGAAGTTGAACGAGCCGATAAACGATTTGCGCCGGTCGAAGATCATCGCCTTGCTGTGCAAACTCGAATCCGAACCGCGAAACGACTTGCTGTAGAACACCCGCGGCCCGCTGCCATAGTTATCCCCAGGCTGGCGGCGCAGTTCATAGAGTTTCACGCCGTGTTCGAGCAACGCCTTGCGATAGGGCGCATAACCACCATGCACCGCCGGCACGTCAGTGGCCTCCAGCGAATTGGTCAGCAGGCTCACGGAAACCCCTGCATCGGCGCGCCCGGTCAGGTAGACCAGCCCCGGCTGGCCGGGCACGAAGTAGGCGGAAATCATGATCAGCTCTTTGCTGACACCGGTCAGTTCCGGCGCCAGTTGTGTGGTCAGCAACAGATGCGGATCGGGTTCGCCCTTGGACAGGACCTTGCTCGGTGCATCCCATAGTGCCTGGTTCCAGGCCCAGATCAGCTCTCTGCGCCAGATGTCCATGCGCGGGTCAGTAGTGAATTTCATCAACTGTTGATACAGCGCGTGGTTCTGCTTGCGGGTTTCTTCCAGCGATTCTTCCAGGCGCGTGCGCGTGTTTTGCAGGTCGGCGGCGGTCGGTTGGCTGGAGAGGAATTCGTCGATCGGCTTGCTCAGCGCACTGTTCCAGTACTGGTCGAAACTGTGTCCGAGCTGCTCGGCCACCGGGCCGATGCTGAGCATGTCGATGTCGGTGAAATTCAGGTTGGCTTCGGCATCGAAATATTCATCGCCCAGATTGCGCCCGCCGACGATGGCCGCGCTGTTGTCCGCCAGCCACAGTTTGTTGTGCATGCGCCGGTGCTGCACGGACAGATTGAACAGTCGCCCGGCCGCACGCGTGACGCCGGTGCTGCGCCCGAGATGCAACGGATTGAACAAACGAATCTGGATCTGCGGATGTGCCGCCAGCGTCGCGATGATCTGGTCGAGGCCGTCGCTGGTGGTGTCGTCGAGCAGGATGCGCACGCGCACACCACGGTCGGCCGCCTTGAGCACTTCCTCCACCAACATCCGCGTGCTGATGCCGTCGTGGACGATGTAGTACTGCAAATCGAGGCTGACCTGCGCATGACGAATCAGCTCGGCGCGGGCGGTAAACGCCTCGCCGCTGTCGGAGAGCAGGCGAAACCCCGACTGCCCTTTGTAGGGCGCGGCCTGAGCCTGAATCGAACGGCCGAAGCTGGAGTCCGACGCCGGCAGGGCCTGGCTTGGTTCGCGCGGCACATCAAGGCTGGCGCAGCCGCTGAGGAACGAGGCGAGTATCAGTAAAGCGAGTAAGGGCTGTCTGAAGCTCACGTAGGGTCGTTCCGGTTGGCGGCTGAGGTCGGCATTTTGGACGCCGGGTGCGCAAAAAAGGTCAGTCGGTCTCAGCGAGTAATTTGATTGCCGCAGCGCCGACCTTGCGCACCGCTTCTTCGATCTGCGCTGTTGGTTTGGCAGCGTAGTTCATCCGCAGACAATTGCGGTACTTGCCCGAGGCGGAAAAGATGCTGCCAACGGCAATCTGTACGCCCTGATCGTGCAGCGCGCGATTCAGTTTCAGCGTGTCGAAGCCCTCCGGCAGCTCCACCCAGAGCATGAAGCTGCCCTGCGGTCGACTGGCGCGGGTGCCGGCGGGAAAGTAGCGCGTCACCCAGTCGATCATCGCGTCACGATTGCGTTGGTACTGCATGCGCATACGCCGCAAGTGCGGCTCGAAATGGCCGGCCTTGATGAATTCGGCGATGGCGATCTGCGGTTGCGGCGCGGTGGATCCGGTGCTGATGTATTTCATGTGCAGCACCCGCTCGAGATATCGGCCCGGCGCCACCCAGCCGATGCGCAGCCCCGGCGCCAGGGTCTTGGAAAACGAGCTGCACAGCAACACGCGGCCGTCTTCGTCGAAGGATTTGATCGTGCGCGGGCGCGGGTAGGTATAGGCCAGCTCGCCATACACATCGTCTTCGATGATCGCCACGTCGAAACGCTGGGCGAGCGTCAACAGCGCGCGTTTGCGCGATTCGGGCATGACGTAGCCGAGCGGGTTGTTGCAGTTCGGCGTTAGTTGAATGGCCTTGATCGGCCACTGTTCCAGCGCCAGTTCAAGGGCGTCGAGGCTGATGCCGGTGAGCGGATCGGTGGGGATTTCCAGGGCTTTCATGCCCAGGCCTTTGAGGGTCTGCATGGCGCCGTGGAAACTTGGCGAGTCCACCGCGACGATGTCGCCCGGCTCGCAGATCGCGTGGATGCTGGTGGACAGCGCTTCGTGGCAGCCAGTGGTGATCACCAGATCGCTGGCGCTCAACTGGCAGCCGGAATCGAGCATCAGCCGTGCGATCTGTTCGCGCAGTTCGAGGTTGCCATGGATGTTGTCGTAATACAGACCGGGCATATCCTGCCGCCGGCTGATTCGCGCCAGTCCGCGCAGCAGCGGCTTCATGGTCGGCGAGCCAACATCGGGCATGCCACGGCCCAATTGCACGACGTCCTTGCGCGGTACCGCGCGGATCAATTCCAGCACCTGATCCCATTGCGAAATCTCGACTGGCCGCTGCGCCGGGCGGCCGACCGCGGGCAATTCCGGCAGCTCTCGACCGACCGGCACAAAATAGCCGGACTTGGGTTTCGGCGTGGCGAGGCCGCTGTCTTCAAGCACGCGATACGCCTGCTGCACCGTGCTCAAACTGACTCCGTGCTCGACACTCAAGGCGCGCACCGACGGCAAGCGATCGCCAGGACGATAGAAGCCCTGTTCGATGCGGGTGCCGAGCAATTCGGCGAGGTTTACATACAGAGTCATGGAAGCCTCGGTGCGTCTTGGTGGAAACCAGTACAGATGTGGCAAAAATCAGTCATTCAGTCGACGAATCGGCAAATCTGTATGGAGTTAATACAGGCTCTTTGAGTCTGTAATGGTTTTGCTCGCCCGCGCATCATGGAATCTCTGGCTACCCAAGTAAACAGGAGCAACGAAAATGAACGGCTTGAGCGATGTGCGGCTGACGTTACACAGTCAGGAACTGGCGGCAGGGCAGAAGGACAGCGCGCGCAATCTGCTGCGTAACGCACCGTCCGGCCTCAGTCGCTGGGGTCTGTTCTGGCATCGTCTGCACACGCGCAAGGCTTTGCTCGGACTGACAGCGGAGCAACTCAGGGATGTCGGGCTGACGCGAGAGCAGGCAAGGGAGGAGGGGTTGAAGCCGTTTTGGCGGATATGAATACCACAGAGCGTTCCCACGCTCTGCGTGGGAACGATCCTGATTCGTCAGACCAATTCTTTCAGCCGATGCCACAACATCCCCAACGCCAACAACGGCGAGCGCAAATGCTTGCCGCCCGGGAAGGTGATGTGCGGCACCTTGGCGAACAGATCAAAGCCGCCGCTGTGCTGCCCGCTGATTGCTTCGGCAAGCAGCTTGCCGGCCAGGTGCGTGGCATTCACCCCATGCCCTGAATAGGCCTGGGCGTAATACACGTTCGGCTGCTCGGCGAGCCGGCTAATCTGCGGCAGGCGGTTGGCACCGATGCCGATCATTCCGCCCCACTGATAATCGATTTTCACCCCGGCCAGTTGCGGGAACACTTCAAGCATCTTCGGCTGCATATAGGCGCCGATGTCTTTCGGATCGCGTCCCGAGTAATGACACGCGCCGCCGAACAGCAAACGTCGATCCGCCGAGAGCCGGTAGTAATCCAGCGCTACCCGCTGGTCGCAGACCGCCATGTTCTGCGGCAGCAGGTTGTGCGCCTGCTCTTCGCTCAGCGGTTCGGTGGCGATGATGTAGCTGCCGGCGGGCAGGACCTTGCCGCTCAGTTGCGGGTTGAGGTCATTGAGATAGGCATTACAGCCCAGCACCAGCGTCTTCGCCCGCACCGAGCCTTGCGCGGTGTGCACCTTCACTTCGGGGCCGTAATCGATGCGCGTCACTGCCGAACGCTCGAACAACCGCACGCCCAGTTGCTGCGCCGCTGCCGCTTCGCCCAGCGCCAGATTCAGCGGATGCAGATGCCCGGAGCCCATGTCGATCAAGCCGCCGACATAGCGCTTGGAGCCGACCACCGTGTGCATTTCACTGGCTTGTAACAGGCGGGTTTCGTAGCGGTAACCGAGGCTGCGCAGTTCTTCGGCGTCTTCGGCAAAACCATCGAGATCAGCAGGTTTGTTGGCGAGGTCGCAGTAGCCCCAGGTCAGGTCGCAGGCAATGCCGAAACGCTCGACGCGCCGGCGGACAATCTCCACCGCTTCCAGGCCCATGAGTTTCATCTCGCGCACGCCCTCGGCACCGATGACATTGGCGAACTGATCAAGGCCGTGACCGACACCGCGAATCAACTGCCCGCCGTTGCGACCGCTGGCGCCCCAACCGATCCGGTGCGCTTCCAGCAACACCACGCTGAAACCGCGTTCGGCGAGTTCCAGCGCCGTGTTCAGCCCGGAAAAGCCACCGCCGACCACGCAGACATCCGCCACCACCTCGCCTTGCAGCACGGGATGGTCAGGCTGCGGCAGGCTGCTGGCGGCGTAATAGGAGGCAACGTGGGGTTGGCTCGCGGTGATCGGGGCGCGGGCGGTCATGGGCATCATCCAACGGCTGAGTGTCGAGAAAATTTGACGGAGCATAAGCCGCACGCCCGAACGTGGGCAACATCGGTCGGCCTGCGGTGTCTGGACCCGGGCTTTTGCGGCACAATCATCAGCCCGCCACTTTGGTCACCGTTTCGATGAGCTGCAACAGCCAGAAAATCCGCACCCTGCGTCAGCAGATTCCCACGTTCGACTGCGTGCCGGGCTGCCACGACTGCTGCGGGCCGGTGACCACTTCGCCCGAGGAAATGGCCCGGCTGCCGCGCAAGACCCGCGCCGAGCAGGATGCCGCGCTGGAAGAACTCAACTGTGTGCATCTGGGGCCGAATGGCTGCACGGTGTATGAAGAGCGACCGCTGATCTGTCGGCTGTTTGGTACGACCAAGACCCTGCCATGTCCGAACGAGCGGCGGCCGGTGGAGCTGATTCATCCGCGGGTAGAGAAGCAGATTTTCCAGTACATGGCGGCGAATCGGCAGGTGTTGGTTTAGCCGTTGCGTTCAGTTCAGACCGAGTCGACTTCTTCGCGAGCAGGCTCGCTCCCACAGGAGATTGCATTTCAAATGTGGGAGCGAGCCTGCTCGCGAAGGGGACGCCGCCGATTTCAGTCCGGAATCGGCAGGCACAGGCTCTCTTTCACCTCTTCCATGACGATATAGCTTTTCGATTCACGCACATGCGGCAGCTTCAACAGAATGTCGCCGAGCAGTTTGCGATACGAGGCCATCTCGGAAATCCGCGCCTTCACCAGATAGTCGAAATCCCCTGACACCAAATGGCACTCCAGCACATGCGGCAGCTTCAGCACCGCGCGTCTGAATTCTTCGAATGTGTCGCCGGATTTGTAGTCGAGACTGATCTCGACGAACACCAGCAGGCTACCCTTCAAGTGCTGCGGATTGAGCCGGGCGTTGTAGCCCATGATGATCCCCTCGCGCTCCAGACGCCGCACGCGCTCGGTGCACGGCGTGGTCGAGAGGCCGACCTTTTCCCCGAGTTCGGTGAAGGAAATCCGCCCGTCCGCCTGGAGGATGCGCAGGATATTGCGGTCGATCTTGTCCAGCTCACGTTTGGTCTGAGTGTTGGTACGCATAGGGGATGCGCCTCCGTGAAAAGGGTTTTTGCCGAGAATTGTCGCCAAATATAGGCGCTTATATAGTGAAAAGCACTGGCATTTCTTTTTTACACTGCGCCCATCATTGCTCTAACAAACAGTTCGGCGAAAAGCCGCGATGAGGGATTGAAAATGCGCGTCATGGTCTTGGGTAGCGGCGTCATCGGTACCGCCAGTGCTTACTATCTGGCCCGTGCCGGGTTTGAAGTGGTGGTGGTCGACCGGCAGCCTGCTGCAGCCATGGAGACCAGTTTCGCCAACGCCGGCCAGGTCTCGCCGGGTTACGCCTCGCCGTGGGCCGCGCCGGGCGTGCCGCTCAAGGCCATCAAGTGGCTGCTGCAACGCCACGCGCCGCTGGCGATCAAAGCCACTGCCGACATCGACCAATACCTGTGGATGGCGCAGATGCTGCGCAACTGCACCGCCAGCCGTTACGCGGTGAACAAGGAGCGCATGGTGCGTCTGTCCGAGTACAGCCGCGACTGCCTCGATGAATTGCGCACTGAAACCGGTATCGCTTACGAAGGCCGCAGCCTCGGCACCACGCAGTTGTTCCGCACTCAGGCGCAACTGGATAACGCCGCCAAAGACATCGCCGTGCTGAAAGAATCCGGTGTGCCGTTTGAAGTCCTCGACCGCGCCGGCATCGCCCGCGTCGAACCGGCGCTGGCAGGCGTGACTGACATTCTCGCTGGCGCGCTGCGTCTGCCCAATGACCAGACCGGCGACTGCCAGATGTTCACCACCCGTCTCGCCGAAATGGCGCGCAAGCTCGGCGTGGAATTCCGTTTCGGCCAGGACATCCAAAAACTCGACTACGCCGGGGATCGCATCAACGGTGTGTGGATCGACGGCAAGCTGGAAACCGCTGATCGCTACGTGCTGGCGCTCGGCAGCTACTCGCCGCAACTGCTCAAGCCGTTGGGCATCAAGGCCCCGGTGTATCCGCTCAAGGGCTACTCGCTGACCGTGCCGATCACCAACCCGGACATGGCGCCGACCTCGACCATTCTCGACGAGACCTACAAGGTCGCGATCACCCGCTTCGACAACCGCATCCGCGTCGGCGGCATGGCCGAGATCGCCGGTTTTGACCTGTCGCTTAACCCGCGTCGGCGCGAAACCCTGGAGATGATCGTCAACGACCTTTATCCTCAGGGCGGCAATCTGGCCGAGGCGAGTTTCTGGACCGGCCTGCGTCCGACCACGCCTGACGGCACGCCGATCGTTGGCGCCACGCCGTTCAAGAATCTGTTCCTCAACACCGGTCACGGTACGCTCGGCTGGACCATGGCCTGCGGTTCCGGCCGTTTGCTCGCCGACCTTATGGCGAAGAAAAAGCCGCAGATCAGCGCCGAAGGCCTCGATATTTCCCGTTACGGCAACCAGACCCAGGAGTCCGCAAAACATGTCAATCCAGCGCCAGCTCACCAATGAGCGCATGAGTCAGATCGTCAGCCACAACGGCATCGTGTATCTGGCCGGGCAGGTCGGCGACGACTTCGACGCCGGAATTGAACAGCAGACCCGCGACGTGCTCGCCAATATCGAACGTCTGCTCGATCTGGCCGGGACGGACAAACAGCATCTGTTGTCGGCAACGATCTATTTGAACGACATCGAAGCGCACTTCGCCGGGATGAACGCGGTGTGGGACCAGTGGCTGCCAAAAGGCGCCGCGCCGGCCCGCGCCACCGTCGAAGCGAAGATGGCCAAGCCGAGCATTCTGGTGGAGATCTCCATCGTCGCCGCGCTGCCATAACGTTCCCAAGATCCCTCTCCCGGTGCTGTTGGCGGTTCACGTCGTCAGTCAGCGCCGGTTTTTCTTCCCATGACCGCCCAGAAGTCTGCCGCCATGCGTCCTGCCCGTGCTCTGATCGACCTTCAAGCCCTGCGCCACAACTACCGAATTGCCCGCGAAGTCACCGGCGCCAAGGCGCTCGCGGTGATCAAGGCGGACGCCTATGGCCATGGCGCGGTACGTTGCGCCCAGGCGCTGGAAGCCGAGGCTGACGGGTTTGCGGTGGCCTGCATTGAAGAAGCATTGGAGCTGCGTTCCGCCGGGATTCGCGCGCCGGTATTGCTGCTGGAAGGCTTCTTCGAAGCTGATGAGCTGGCGTTGATCGTCGAGCATGATTTCTGGTGCGTGGTGCATTCGCTGTGGCAGCTCGAAGCGATCGAGCAGGCAGTCCTGAGCAAACCGATCACGGTATGGCTCAAGCTCGATTCCGGCATGCACCGCGTCGGCCTGCATCCGAAAGATTATCCAGCGGCCTATCAGCGTCTGCTGGCCAGCGGCAAAGTGGCAAAAATCGTGTTGATGAGCCATTTCGCCCGCGCTGATGAACTGCACGCGCAGAGCAGCGCCGAGCAGGTCGCGGTGTTCGAAGCGGCGCGTCAGGGGCTGGCGGCGGAAGTCAGCTTGCGCAACTCGCCAGCGGTGCTCGGATGGCCAGAAATCCAAAGCGATTGGGTACGCCCGGGCATCATGCTCTACGGCGCAACGCCGTTCGAAGAAGCCAACGCCGTCGCTGAACGCCTGCAACCGGTGATGACTCTGGAATCGAAAGTCATCAGTGTGCGTGAATTGCCGGCCGGCGAACCGATCGGCTATGGCGCCAGATTCATCACCGACAAGCCGATGCGCATCGGCGTGGTCGCTATGGGTTACGCCGACGGTTACCCGCGCCAGGCACCGACCGGCACACCCGTGCTGGTGGCGGGCAAACCCAGCCGCCTGCTGGGGCGCGTGTCGATGGACATGCTCTGCATCGATCTGACCGACGTAGCGGAAGCGGGGCTTGGTTCAACTGTCGAGCTGTGGGGTAAAAACATCCTCGCCAGCGACGTGGCAAAGTGGGCCGATACCATCCCGTATCAGATCTTCTGCAACCTGAAACGGGTGCCAAGGCTCTATTCCGAGGGTTGACGCCGCTGCGGGGGCCAGCTGTTGTAAATACTGAACGCTGTCGCCATGATAACGCTCAATATTCTTACAACATCAGGAGGCTCCCGCCTTGGACGTCGGTGAACGACTGCAATCGATCCGCAAGCTCAAAGGGCTTTCCCAGCGTGAACTCGCCAAACGCGCGGGCGTCACCAACAGCACCATTTCGATGATCGAAAAGAACAGCGTCAGCCCTTCGATCAGTTCGCTGAGAAAGGTGCTCGGCGGCATTCCCATGTCGATGGTCGAGTTCTTTTCCGAAGAGATCCTGCAGGACCAACCGACCCAGATCGTCTACAAGGCCAATGAGCTGATCGACATCTCCGACGGCGCCGTGACCATGAAACTGGTCGGCCGCGCCCACCCGAGCCGCGCCATCGCCTTCCTCAACGAAATCTACCCGCCGGGCGCCGACACCGGCGAAGAAATGCTCACCCACGAGGGCGAGGAAACCGGAATTCTGGTGGAAGGCCGCCTCGAACTGGTGGTAGGGCTGGAAACTTTTATCCTCGAAGCCGGCGACAGCTACTATTTTGAAAGTACCAAGCCGCATCGTTTCCGTAACCCGTTCGACGTGCCGGCGCGACTAATCAGCGCAGCCACGCCGGCGAATTTTTAAGCAGAAGGCGCCAGGCCGATATGGCAAAGGCCCCCGAACCGATTTACCGATGGGCAACAAGACCCCTCTAACCATGGGGTTGTTTCAGTACAGCGGCCTACCCGCTATACTTGCGCCCGCCTGCGAACCGTGGCCGCAGGCGTGAATAGCCACCATTGAGGGTGAACGCGTGAACCTAATTATGAAAATGCTGGCTGCACCAGCAACCGTACTGGCCCTCTGGGCTGTCAGCGCTCAAGCTGCGACAAATGACGACATCGCCAAACGCCTCGAGCCCGTCGGCCAGGTGTGTGTTCAAGGGCAGGAATGCAAGGGTATGGAAGTGGCCGCGACGGCTGGCGGCGGTGGCGGGGCGAGAACCCCGGACGAGGTGATTGCCAAGCACTGCAACGCTTGTCACGGTACCGGCCTGTTGGGCGCGCCGAAAATCAAGGACACTGCAGCCTGGAAGGAGCGCGCTGACCATCAGGGTGGTCTGGACGGCATCCTCGCCAAAGCTATCACCGGCATCAACGCCATGCCGCCAAAAGGCACCTGCGCCGATTGCACCGATGAAGAGCTCAAGGGTGCGATCAAAGAGATGTCCGGTCTGTAATCAGCGGCGTCTTTGAAAAAAACCGTCTTCGGACGGTTTTTTTGTGCCTGCAATCTCACTGCATGTTTTTCGTGATGTAGGCGCCGGCAGAATTGAGCACCGCTTTGTACACGGCGTAAGCATCGGTATCTTCAGGCGCTATTTGCTCGCAGCGCCCTCCCGATATCTGCCTGAGATCACATCCCGGGATCGACATGATGAGGGGAGAGTGAGTAGCGATGATGAACTGCGCGCCGCCGCGCGACAGCTCCATTATCCGGTTGATAAAAACCAATTGCCTCAACGGGGATAACGATGCTTCCGGCTCGTCGAGCACATACAGACCTTGGGCTTTGAATCGATGTTGAAACAACGCCTCCATGGCTTCACCGTGCGACAGGCAATGCATATCCACGCCGCCGTAGTAGCTCTTTATTTCGGGATCAAAGCTCGCCTCTGCATCAAGCTTGCGAATTGCAGTATTCAAGTTGTAGAAGGTTTCTGCCCTGTAGAAAAAAACGTCCTTCTCCCTTCGGTAGCCTTTTGAGAGCGTCAGGCTTTCGTACAGTTTTGAATGAGTTTTCTCAGTCGAGAAATTGAAATTTTTCCCACCGCCCTCTGGATTGCAGCCTGCCTTGATGGCAATAGCTTCAAGTAATGTGGATTTCCCAGCACCATTTTCGCCAATAAAAACCGTTATCGAGTTGCGCAGTTCAAGGGGGAAGAGGTTTTGCAGCCGGTCACCCACCGTCACGTCTGGCTTCAGGCGTATTTGCTGGATAAACAGATCATTCATATCGATGCCCTCTGAAGATTCTATCGACGGATACCTTCACGCCAATCATCGTGATGCCGAGTCTTATCGAACCCGTGCTGGCCATGGTAAAAATTCCGATATAACCGAGACAGGCAATAAGACGCTCGCCAAATAATTCCGGCGTGGCAGCGGCGCTGAAGAAAATAACCGATACCGTCCCCGCCGATATAGCCATTTCCGGCCAGAAGGATTGTATGGCGCTTGCTTTCAGATACTTGTAGCGTGCTCTTACCGTGTCCTTCAAATATCCATAGCTTCTAATGAGTTGCATTTTACTTTGCTTGCCATCGCTGGAAGCGTTGAAAGCGCTGATAAGCGACTCCTTGTAAAAATCCTCCTTCGACATTTCCGCTGCATATAGCCGCTGAATTACAGGCTTGGCAAATCTCAACTGCACGCACGTCAACACAATAATTAAAGCGATGGGCAGGAAGAAATAGATGTTTTCCCGGAGCAGAATATAGGCTGCGGAAACCGTCAAAATGCAAGAGCCCATGAGATGGATTGTGTCATGAATGACGGAAGCAATTTTTTCCGCGTCTTCTTTTATCAATTTCACCCGAGAACATAATGGAGAGGGGCGTTTATCATGCACAATGAAGTTGATAAGTAGAAAGCGGGATCTTGCTTCCATGAGCGTTGCCAAGGAATTGCCCAGAGCTTGGCTTGATAGCTTGGTTAGAAAAACAGCGATAAGAGTGAAATAAAATTCAGCGTTAATGGAGCCAGTAGTAAGAGCCGACAGGCTCTTTGCGACGACTGATGGTATTAACAATTGACATATACTTGCTACGGTAAGGCAAATAACCGAAAGCAGAAAAACGGTCAGGTTATTTCGCAAGCATATAAGCATAGTTCAATGCCCCTCGTGCTGCAGTTCGTAGCTACGAATTCGACTACGTCTATAAGATGCCTCTCTGCTCGAGTAGTAGATAGATATCAGTGACATCGTGGGGCTCAGAACGCGTTCAAGATAGATGGCTGAGGCAAAAATTGAGCCTATAGTCGCTTCGCCAACGCTTAGCAGATGAGCCGATAGCAATAATAAGACCACTATCGCTATCGGATAACATGTACCTGACATTGATTCGAATGTTGTGGCTTTGAGGCTTGAGCGAAAAGCGAGGCGTTCGATATTTTTTATATCGGCCTTGGTCCTGTTGGTGTATGGCTTTGCATTAACTAAAAGTTCACAGAGGGCGCCTATTGTTAAGGTGTTTTCTTGAACGTACTCATCAAACAGTGAATTGCTATTTTTTCGAGTTATAAGGTATGCCGCAATAGCATAAACAAGGCCGGTAAGTGGTGCGAGTGCCAGAAGTGGATGATAGTGGGCAGTCACCAGGAGCGCAGCGATAATGATGCTGCAGTTCAGCGATAAATCCAGATAAATTGAGTGATACAAATATATCGAGCCATCAACGTCGCCATCGATGAGTTCGATCCGCTCGCCTGGCTTTTGCGTATGCTCGAAGCTTCTGTCTAGTAGGTGATTCAGGATTGCCTTCTTCAGAATAAATCTTGTTTTGGACGCGGTTTTTTGTAGATAGATGTTGGCTGCCAGCTTTAATGGGGGCGTGGCGATGAGGAGGAACGAAGCGCCCGCGAGCGCGTACAAATAAAAGCTGTCGCTTGCCAGATACAGATTGATTGAGGCGCCAATTAAATAGGGGGATGCGCTCGTTAAAATCGCAATGCCTACACCAAAGCAGCAGAGTATCAGGTTGCTTTTCATTAGAGGTCAGCGCTTCCGAAGCGAGAGGTCCTTTTTTGCAAAGCGTTTGAATCTTGCGTCCAATGCTAGCTATGTATGAAATAAGTACAATTGAGACGCGTCTGGTAGTTGCGCGTGATTGAATTACAGGTGATGTAGGAAAAAAGCTGTGCGCTTGTGAGGCAGTTCGTCTTGCTGACTCAACAGAGGCGATTCGCCCTATGTCGAAACTTTGGCCATTTTTTCGCACCAATCACCTTCCCTCGGAAGTAATTCCCCGGCAATCTCGGTCTACCCCTATCAACAGAACGGGCGGGAGGCTTCAGATGGTGCAGTTGTGTTCGATCGAACAGGCGGTGGACGATGTGCTGGCGCGTTTGCCTGCGCACATCCACATGGGCCTGCCGCTTGGGCTGGGCAAGCCGAATCACTTCGTCAACGCGCTGTACCGGCGCATCAAGGAGCTGCCCGAGCGGCAGCTGACGATCTATACCGCGCTGTGCCTTGGTCGGCCGAATCTGGGCGATGGCTTGCAGAAGCGCTTTATCGAGCCCTTTGTCGAGCGGGTGTTTGGTGATTATCCGGAGTTCGATTTCCTCGCCGATCTGCAGCGCGACAGCCTGCCCGCCAACATCCGCATCCAGCAGTTCTTCATGCAACCCGGTAGTCTGCTCAACAGCGCGCCGGCGCAGCAGGATTACGTCAGCAGCAATTACAGCCATGCCGCCCGCGACATCAACGCAGCGGGTCTGAACCTGGTGGCGCAATTGCTCGCCAGCAGCAGCGAACACCCTGATCGCTTAAGCCTGAGCTGCAACCCGGACATCACCCTCGACCTGTTGCCGATGATCGCCAAGCGTCGCGAAGCGGGGGAGACCATTGTGGTGGTCGGCCAGGTGCATACGGATCTGCCGTACATGCCCGGCGATGCGGAAGTCGATATCGACACGTTTGATTTGCTGATCGACGAAAAGGACAGCAGCACGCTGTTTTCCACGCCGAACATGCCCGTGGGCTTTCAGGATCATTTCATTGGCTTGCACGCCAGTACGCTGGTGCGCGATGGCGGCACATTGCAAATTGGTATCGGCTCGATGGGGGATGCGTTGACTGCTGCGCTACTCGCGCGGCAGGCCGATAACGCCGGTTATCAGGCGGTGCTCGATGACATCAACCTCAGCCAATGGGCGCAGTTGATCCAGCGCGAGGGCGGCACCGCGCCATTTGCCAAAGGCCTTTACGGTTGCAGCGAGATGTTCGTCAACGGGCTGTTGGTATTGGCGGATGCCGGGATCATTCGGCGCAAGGTCTATCCGGATGTGCCGACCCAGGAGCAGGCCAATGCCGGTACCCTCGACGAAGCCGCGCAGCCCGACGGTATCTCGGTGCACGGCGGCTTCTTCCTTGGCCCGCGCAGTTTCTATGAGCGGCTGCGCGAGTTGCCGCAAAGCAAGCTGCTTGAATTCAGCATGACCCGCATCAGCTACATCAACGAGCTGTACGGCCAGGAAGAGCTCAAGCGCTTGCAGCGCATCGATGCGCGCTTCATCAACACCGTGTTCACCATGACTCTGCTCGGCGCTGGCGTGGCTGATCAATTGGCAGACGGACGCGTGCTCAGCGGGGTTGGCGGCCAGTACAACTTTGTTGCTCAGGGCCACGCGCTGGAGGGCGCGCGATCGATGTTGATCCTGCGCAGCTGGCGTGAGTCCGGCGGCGAGGTCAGCTCCAATATCGTCTGGGACTACGGCCACTGCACGATCCCGCGGCACTTGCGCGACATCGTCGTCACCGAGTACGGCATCGCTGATCTGCGCGGTAAATCCGACGCGGCGGTGATCGAAGCGTTGCTCAATATCAGCGACTCGCGGTTCCAGCCAGGGCTGATCGAACAGGCGCAGAAAGTCGGCAAGCTGCCGAAGGACTTCCGTCTCGATCCACGGTTTGCCGACAACACACCGCAACGCTTGCAGGCGATTGCCGCGCGGCATCCGAACCTGTTTCCGGAGTATCCGCTGGGCTGTGATTTCACCGCCATCGAACGGGATCTGCTGCGGGCGCTGAACTGGCTGAAGAGCAAGTTCAAGCTGACCGAGATTCTCGACTTGGGCAAGGCAGCGCTGGATGCGCCGGAGGCCTCGGCGTTCCCGGAACATCTTGAGCGGATGCAGCTGACGAATCCGGAGGGCCTGAAGGAGGACCTTTTCCAACGCCTGCTGCTCACAGGCCTGAAAGCTACCGCGCAATAACTGACCACCCCCAGAACCCACTGTGGGAGCGAGCCTGCTCGCGAAAGCGGTGTGTCATTCACTCAACTGGGTGACTGACACAGTGCATTCGCGAGCAGGCTCGCTCCCACAGGGGATAACTTGGTGCCGCTGGTTACTCGATGAAGGTGACGACGCCATCCTTCAGCGATTGCACGCGAGCCAGCGACTCGACGCGGTAGCCCTGCGAGTCCAGTTCGGCGCGGCCGCCCTGGAACGACTTTTCGATGACGATGCCCAGACCGGCAACGGTGGCGCCGGCCTGTTTGATGATCGAGATCAGCGCTTGCGAGGCCTTACCGTTGGCCAGGAAATCGTCGATGATCAGCACGCGGTCGCTGCTGGTCAGGTGGCGCGGGGAGATGGCCACGGTGCTTTCGGTCTTCTTGGTGAACGAGTAGACGGTCGCCGAAAGCAGGTTCTCAGTCAGGGTCAGTGACTGTTGCTTGCGGGCGAAGATCACCGGCACGCCGAGGTTCAGACCGGTCATGATCGCCGGGGCGATGCCCGAAGCTTCGATGGTGACGATCTTGGTGATCCCCGAGTCCTTGAACAGTGCGGCGAATTCGTCACCGATCAGCTTCATCAGGGCCGGGTCGATCTGGTGGTTCAGGAAAGCGTCGACTTTCAGGACCTGATCGGAAAGCACGATGCCTTCTTCGCGGATTTTTTTGTGCAGTGCTTCCACAACAGCTTCCTCTGTTGGCGCGATGGGCGCCGAAGGTAGATTAAAAAGTAGTCGATTCTAGCGCTTTAACATCGCGCGTATGTCAGCCAATGCGCTATTGCCACGCACGGCTTTGACTTCAGTCGGGGTGTCGTCGTTGCCTTCCCAGGCCAGATCGTCCGGTGGCAGTTCATCGAGGAAGCGGCTCGGCGCGCAGTCGATGATTTCACCGTACTGCTTGCGCTTGGCTGCGAAGGTGAAGGCCAGGGTCTGGCGGGCGCGGGTGATGCCCACGTAGGCCAGGCGGCGTTCTTCTTCGATGGTGTCGGCTTCGATGCTGGAACGGTGCGGGAGGATTTCCTCTTCCATGCCCATGATGAACACGTAGGGAAATTCCAGCCCTTTGGACGCATGCAGCGTCATCATCTGCACACCTTCGGCACCGTCCTCTTCTTCCTGCTGGCGCTCAAGCATGTCACGCAGCACCAGTTTGCCGATGGCGTCTTCGACGGTCATTTCGCCGTCTTCGTCTTTCTCGAGGGTGTTTTTCAACGCCTCGATCAGGAACCAGACGTTGCCCATGCGGTAGTCGGCAGCCTTGTCGCTGGAGCTGTTGGTACGCAGCCAGTTCTCGTAGTCGATGTCCATGACCATGCTGCGCAGCGCCGAGATCGGATCTTCGCCGGCGCACTGCTCGCGGACCTTGTCCATGAAGCGCTTGAAGCGCGCCAGGCGATCAGTAAAGCGGCTGTCGAGATGTTCGCCGAGGCCAATTTCGTCGGTGGCGGCGTACATCGAGATCTTGCGCTCGGTGGCGTAGTTGCCGAGCTTTTCCAGGGTGGTCGAGCCGATCTCGCGACGCGGCACGTTGATCACGCGCAGGAAGGCGTTGTCGTCATCCGGGTTGACGATCAGGCGGAAGTAGGCCATCAGGTCCTTCACTTCCTGGCGACCGAAGAAGCTGTTGCCGCCGCTCAGGCGATACGGCACCTGATGGTGTTGCAGCTTCAATTCGATCAACTTGGCCTGGTAGTTACCGCGATAAAGAATGGCGAAATCGCTGTACGGGCGGTCGGTGCGCAAGTGCAGGCTGAGGATTTCCATGGCCACGCGCTCGGCTTCGGCGTCCTCGTTGCGGCAGCGGATCACGCGGATCTCGTCGCCGTGGCCCATCTCGCTCCACAACTGTTTTTCGAATTCGTGCGGGTTGTTCGAGATCAGTACGTTGGCGCAGCGCAGGATGCGGCTGGTGGAGCGGTAGTTCTGCTCGAGCATTACCACTTTCAGGGACGGGTAGTCGTCCTTAAGCAGCATCAGGTTTTCCGGGCGCGCGCCACGCCAGGCGTAGATCGACTGGTCGTCGTCGCCCACCACGGTGAACTGGTTGCGCTTGCCGATGAGCATTTTCACCAGCAGGTACTGGCTGGCGTTGGTGTCCTGGTATTCGTCGACCAGCAGGTAGCGCACCTTGTTCTGCCACTTTTCGAGAATGTCGGCGTGTTCTTCGAAGAGCTTTACCGGCAGCAGGATCAGGTCATCGAAGTCCACCGCGTTGAACGCCTTGAGCGTGCGCTGATAGTGGGTGTAGACGATGGCAGCGGTCTGCTCCTTGGGATTGCGCGCGTTTTCCAAGGCCTGGGCGGGCAGGATCAGGTCGTTTTTCCAGGCGCCGATCATGTTCTTGATCTCGTCGACGCCGTCGTCGCCTGCGTATTCCTTCTGCATGATGTCGGTCATCAGGGCTTTGACGTCGGTCTCGTCGAAGATCGAGAAACCGGGTTTGTAGCCCAGCCGCGCATGCTCCTTGCGGATGATGTTCAGGCCCAGGTTGTGGAAGGTGCAGACGGTCAGGCCACGCCCTTCGCCGGCACGCAGCAGGGTGCCGACCCGCTCCTTCATCTCGCGCGCAGCCTTGTTGGTAAAAGTCATGGCGACGATGTACTGGGCGCGGATGCCGCAGTTCTGGATCAGGTGCGCGATCTTGCGCGTGATCACGCTGGTCTTGCCGGAGCCAGCACCGGCGAGCACCAATAGAGGGCCGCCGACGTAGTTCACGGCTTCTTGCTGCCGGGGATTGAGTCGGGACATACGAAAATTCGGGAGTCGTTGACGAAATGGGCCGGCATTTTAACAGGCTCAGCGATTTCTGCTGCTCTGTCCGACTTGTGACGCAGCACGCGATTCAGATTTGCCGCTTTTGTTACTTTCACGCAGGATACGCGGGGATTTTGCGGCTAATGTTCTCATTCGTGACACAAAATAACGTTTCGATGCCGTTGTCATCAGACAACGCATTGGTCATTGTTCAGCACACCGGCATAATGCCCCGCCTACATCATTGCAGAGTCTAGGGAGTCAGCTTGTCTACGCCTGTCGAACCCTTGCGTTTGCTGCTACTGGCCGAAGAGCCGGCGTGGACAGCGTTGTTGCGTGAGTGTCTGGCTCCGATGGGGAGCGCGGCGGTGCTGATCAGCGCGCCGAACTGGGATTCGGTCAGCCGCCTGTTCGAGGACAACCGCCACGCGGTACTGCTGACCCTGCCAGCGTTGCAACCGCCGCCCGGGCGCTGCAGCCTGCCGACCGTTCTGCTGCTGGAGCACGAGCCGGCCACCGCGCCGGTCGGTGTCAGCGACTGGCTGGTGTTCGACGCCCTCGACGCCGGCATGCTCCAGCGTTGCCTGCGCCATGTGCGCGAGCGCGGCGTGCTGGAAAACACTCTTCAGCGCCTCGCCGAACAAGACCCGCTGACCGGTATCGCCAACCGTCAGGGCTTCCAGACCCTGCTCACCGCGCGCCTTGCCGAAGGTGACGGTCGCGGTCTCGCCCTCGCCCTCGGCCATCTCGATCTCGACAACTTCCGCCATGCCAACGATGCCCTTGGTCATCAGGCCGGCGATCGCTTGATCCTGCAAGTGGTCGCGCGGCTGAAAAGTCAGCTGGAGGCCGGCGATCAACTGGCACGGCTGGGCAGCGATGAGTTCGCCCTGCTGATCGACACCCGCCGTGCACCGCAACGCGCCGAGTGGATGGCCGAACGCATCACCGAGGCGTTGGCCGAACCTTATTGGGTCGACGGCGAGAGCCTGCTGATCGGCTCCAGCCTTGGCATCGCCCACGCTCGCGCCAATGGCGGTGCCGATCCTTTGATGTGGCACGCCCATATCGCCATGCAGCAGGCCAAGAGCACGCAGGGCTGCACCTTTCATATCTTCAACGAACGCATCAATCGCAACGCGCGCAGCATGGCCGATCTCGAAAGCGAACTGCGCCGAGCCCTGCGCCGCGATGAGCTGGAGCTGCATTACCAGCCACGCCTGAATCTCGACGATGGCCAGATTGTCGGGCTCGAAGCGCTGGTGCGCTGGCGTCATGGTGAGCGCGGTCTGTTGCCACCAAGCGAATTTGTACCGCTGGCCGAACAAAGTGGTCTGATCGTGCCATTGGGCTACTGGGTGATTTCCCGCGCCTTGCGCGATATGCAGGCCTTGCGCGAGCAGGGGCTGCCGGCGCTGCACATGGCGATCAACCTGTCGTTCCGCCAGTTTCAGGACAGCCAGTTGCTGCCGACGCTCAGCCGCCTGATTGCCGAACGCGGCGTCGAGGCGCAGTGGCTGGAATTCGAACTGACCGAAACCGCAGTGATGCGGCGCAGCGATCTGGTCAAACAGACCATGGACGCCCTCGGCCGCCTCGGCGTGCGCTTCTCGCTGGACGATTTCGGCACCGGGTTTTCATCATTCGTGCACCTCAACAGCCTGCCCATCACCTTGCTGAAGATCGACAAGAGTTTTGTCGGCGGCATGGAACAGCGCGAAGAGAACCGCAAACTGGTGCACGCGATGATCAACCTTGCGCACAACCTGCACCTGGAAGTAGTTGCCGAAGGGGTCGAGACGCCGGAGCAACTGGAGTTGCTGCGCGGGTTCGGCTGCGATCAGGTGCAGGGTTACCTGATCAGCCGACCGCTGCCGTTGGATGAGTTGGTGGAATATCTGACCTTTGGAGCCAGTCAGCAGGCTTCGGTGGAAGCCATTTAAAAGATCGCAGCCTTCGGCAGCTCCTACCTTGGAATGTGTTCCCTTGTAGGAGCCGCCGAAGGCTGCGATCTTTTGATCTTAATCCGCGCCGATGGCCTCGAACCTCTCTGCAACTGGCTCGCGCCGAATCATCCGCTGCATCTTCCACTCGAATGCCAGCGTCAGGCTCACCGCCGCGCACGCCAGGCCCAGCGCCAGACCCCACCAGACACCCGTCGGCCCCCAATTGAGATGGAAAGCCATCCACCACGCCGCTGGCGCGCCAATCAGCCAATAGCAAGCCAGCCCCACGAGAAACGTAGTCTTGGCATCCTTGAGCCCGCGAATACAGCCCATGGCAATCGTCTGCGTGCCGTCGAACAGCTCGAACCACGCCGCTACTGCCAACAGGCTCACCGCCAGACGGATCACTTCGGCAAACGCCGGATCGTTGTGGTCAAGGAACAGGCCGACCAACTGGTTGGGCCACAGCCAGAACACCAAGGCAAAGCCGAGCATCACCACGGCGCCGAAGGCGATGCCGACACGCCCGGACATGCGCGCATCGACCAGTTGCCCGGCGCCATAGTGCTGGCCGACGCGCATGGTGATGGCATAGGACATCCCGGCCGGGACCATGAACGCCACCGAAACGATCTGCAGGGCGATCTGATGCGCACCCATTTGCGTGCTGCCCATGGTGCCCATGCACAGCGCAGCGAAAGCGAACAACCCGACCTCTACCGCATAGGTGCCGCCAATCGGCAGACCCAGGCGCCACAACTCTTTCAGGTATTGCCGGTTCGGCCGCCCCAGGCCGGCGCGCAACGGATAAGCGTCATACGCCGGATGCCGGCGGATATGCCAGGCCAGCGCCAGTGCCATGCAGTTGGCGACAATCGCCGTGACCAGGCCGATACCGGTCAGGCCCAGTTTCGGCAGGCCGAACATGCCGGTGATCAGCGCGTAGTTGAGCAGGAAGTTGGCCACCGTACCGGCGAGGCTGATGACCATCACTGGCGTCGCCCGGCCAATCGCACTGGTAAAACCGCGCAGGGCCATGAAGCTCAGGTAACCGGGCAGGGCGAAGGGCAGGGCGATGAGAAATTGCCCGGCGGCGTTGACGTTGGTTTCGGTTTGGCCGAACAGCAGCAACACGGGTTTGAGGTTCCACAACAACAGCCCGGCGCCGAGGGCCATCAGCCAGGCCAGCCACAGTCCGGCCTGGGTCAGGCGTGCGGCACCGATGATGTCGCCGGCACCCTGACGGATTGCCACCAATGTGCCGACCGCTGCAATCACGCCGATGCAGAAAATCGACACGAACGAGTAGCTCGCGGCACCGAGGCCGCCACCGGCCAGCGCTTCGGGGCTGAGGCGCGCCATCATCAGGGTGTCGGTCAGCACCATCAGCATGTGCGCCAACTGCGAAGCAATCAGCGGCCCCGCCAGCCGCAGAATGGCCCAGAGTTCGGTACGCACAGGATGCTGCATGGTCATCACCACCCAAATATCAGAGGAAGCAGAAGAGCGTCGATTCTCGGCGCTTGGCAGGCTTTGCACAAAGGGATAAAAAGGATGGGTGGCATGATTAATACTCATCTTGAATCGTCCTGCCGAATTGGCTGTATCCCCGCTATTGGAGCTTTGTGTATGTCCCGACGCCTTCCGCCGTTGTATGCCCTGCGCGCATTCGAAGCTGCAGCGCGACACAGCTCGTTTACCCGCGCGGCGGAAGAACTGTCGATCACCCAGAGCGCGGTCAGTCGGCACATGCGCACTCTTGAAGAACACTTCGCCTGCCGGCTGTTTCATCGCAGCGGGCGCAACCTGCAACTGACCGAATCGGCGCGGCTGCTGTTACCCGGTATCCGCGAAGGCTTCGCCGCCCTTGAGCGCGCCTGCAATACCTTGCGCGCCGAGGACGACATCCTGCGCATGAAAGCGCCATCGACCCTGACCATGCGTTGGCTGCTGGCGCGGTTGAGTCGCTTCCGCCATTTGCAGCCGGGCAATGAGGTGCAACTGACCAGCGCATGGATGGATATCGATTCGGTGGACTTCAACAATGAACCGTTCGATTGCGCGGTGTTGCTCAGTGACGGGCATTTCCCGCCGGACTGGGAAGCGAGCCTGCTGTTTCCCGAGGAATTGATTCCGGTCGGAGCGCCGAACCTGCTCAATGACAAACCTTGGGACGTAGCGCGTCTGGCGGCTGCTGAACTGCTGCACCCAACCCCGGATCGCCGCGATTGGCGCAGTTGGCTGGAGCGCATGGGTCTGTCCGAGCAGGTTTCGCTCAAGCGCGGGCAAGTGTTCGATACGCTGGAGCTGGGCATGATCGCCGCGGCGCGTGGCTACGGCGTTTCGATGGGTGATCTGTTGATGGTTGCCGAAGATATTGCGCAAGGACGCTTGAGCCTGCCGTGGCCGACCGCCGTCGCCAGTGGCCTGAATTATTACCTGGTGTGGCCGAAACCGCGTCCGGGAGGTGAACGTTTGCGCCGCCTCAGCGATTTTCTCCAAGGCGAAGTCCGTGCCATGCAATTGCCGGCGGTAGAGCGCTTGAGCTGAAACGTTCGAGCCGGCACAATGCCACTACTGCGCCATACCCACGCAATCCGCTCAAGTATTCGGTTTTACCGCCGACTACGAGCATGTGGAACCGTCGTGCCGGTTCCGCGCTACCCCCATTATTAGAATATTTTCCGGGCAATTACCGCGATCAAGGAGGATTCGGTGGCTCGGCCAGGAGCTGTTCATGTCTCAACCTCGTGCTCGGATCGCCTCGCAGCTGGGCCTTGCCCTTGCTGTGATACTGGCGATAGTCATCAGCGGCAGTACGGTGTTCGCCTTGCGTTCGCTGGATTCCGCCAACCTCGCCACCCGTGAAGAGCATCTGGCCAGTGAGGCCCGGCTGCTGGCCGATCAGCTGAGTACCTTCCACGGTACGCTGCGCGAAAGCACCCTGCGCCTGAGCGGGCTGTTCGAAAAGCGCTTCGGCAGTGGTTTGAGTGTGCACCCCGATCAGCCAGTGACCGTGGCCGGCGTGCAGACTCCGGGCCTGCATCTGGGCAACGAGGTGCTGAACAACAACTTCAAGGAAGTTGACGAGTTCAAGCAGATGACCGCTGGTGTGGCCACGGTATTCGTGCGCAGCGGCGAAGACTTCATCCGCGTCAGCACCAACGTCAGCAAGCAGGACGGCACCCGTGCCATCGGCACCGTGCTCGATCATGCCAACCCGGCGTACGCGAAGTTGATGGCGGGGCAGAGTTATGTCGGCCGCTCGTTGCTCTTCGAGCGCTACTACATGTCGCAGTACACCCCGGTGCGCGATGCGGGCGGCAAGATCATCGCCGTGCTGTACGTCGGCTTCGACTACACCGACGCGCAGAACGCGCAGTTCGCCAATCTCAAGCGCTTCCGCATTGGCAAGACCGGCTCGCTGGCGCTGCTCGACGAGCAGAACAAATGGCTGGTGCCGATTGCCGGCGTCGAAAACCTGGATCAAGCCGCCCCGACCATCAACAACCTGGTGAAAACCCCGGGCAAGGGTGAGTTCTGGAGCGACAAGGGTGAGGACTTCTACAGCATCGCCGTGCCGTTCGAAGGTGGCCCGTGGTCGGTGGTGGCGAGCATGCCGAAAGCCGAGATCCGCGCGGTGACCTGGAGCGTCGGTACGCAACTGGCGATCGGCAGCCTGCTGGCGATGTTGCTCGCGGTCGGTTCCGTGGTCTGGCTGCTGCGCAGCAAACTCGCGCCGCTGGGCGATCTGGTGCGTCAGGCCGAGGCTTTGGGTGCTGGTGATCTGAGTGTGCGGCTGAACGTATCGAGCCACGATGAAATCGGTCAGCTGTCCCGCGCGTTCAACCAGATGAGCCAGGCGCTGTCGACCATGGTCGAGCACATCCGCCGCGCTTCGGAAGAGGTCAACAGCCGTGCGCAGGCGCTGTCCGGTTTGTCCGGCGGTGCGTATGAAGGCATGGAGCAGCAGTCGGGCGAAATCACCAGCATGGCCGGCGCCGTGGAAGAGTTCAGCGCCACCTCGCTGAACATTGCCGACAACATGGGCGCGACCCAGCGCCTGGCGCAGGAAAACGCTCAGCAGACCCAGATCGGCCGCAGCTCGATGGAAGAGGCGTCGTCGTCGCTGGAGCAGATCGCTGGCGCGCTGAACAGCACCGCCAGCGTGATCAACACGCTGGGGCAGCGCTCGCAGGAAATCGGCGGCATCGTGGGTGTGATCACCTCCATCGCCGAGCAGACCAACCTTCTGGCACTTAACGCAGCAATCGAAGCTGCCCGTGCTGGTGAGCAGGGGCGCGGTTTTGCCGTGGTCGCGGACGAAGTGCGCAGCCTCGCCTCGCGTACCCGCCAGGCGACCGATGAAATCTCCAGCATGATCCACAGCATCCAACAGGAAACCGGCAACGCGATCAGCACCATGGAACAGGGCAATGTGCTGATGCAGGAAGGCCTGTCGCGCAACGCCAATGTCGCCTCGGCGCTGGCGCGGATCGATGAGCAGAGCCGTTCGGCAGGCCAGCAGTTCGCCGCGATCACCACCGCCACTCAGGAACAAAGCAGCACTGCAACGTTGCTGAGCAGCAACTTGCAGAGCATCGCCTTGGCCAACAGCGAACAGCGCGAGGTTGTGTCGAACCTGGCTGTCACCGCGAAAGAGCTGGAGAAGCTGGCGGCGGATCTGCGTTCCGAGGTTGATCGCTTCCGTTGATGCGTCTCTGAAACAGCTATCGCGAGCAGGCTCGCTCCCACGGTTTTTGGTGTGATTCACAAATGTTGTGACTGCCCGAAATCCATGTTGGAGCGAGCTTGCTCGCGAATGCTCCGGCACAAACCGGTTTTTGCACTTGCTGAAACGTTTCCGCAGCGCTATAAAAATGGCACAACTCCAATAAAGGCTGCTGCCATGACCCCGCTCAAACTCCTCGTCGCCCTCGGCGCATTCTCTGCCGCTTCTCACGCCATGGCTTGGGACTATGTCCTGCTCGACGCCAACACTCCGGCGAAAAACTGGACGATCACCAGTGAGCAACTTGGTGTAAAAACCGCCAAACCGTTCTCCGTGACCCTGCGTACTCTGCATGGCGGTCGTCAGGAGGGCGTCAGCATTGTCGATATCGATAACGGCACGATGAAGCTGTCGGTCGTGCCGACCCGTGGCATGAACGTATTGCAAGCTTCGGTGGGCGACGTGCGCATGGGCTGGGATTCGCCGGTCAAGGACGTGGTCAACCCGGCGTTCATCGAACTCAACGGTCGCGGTGGCCTGGGTTGGCTCGAAGGTTTCAACGAACTGGTCACCCGTTGCGGTTACGAGTGGGTTGGCCATCCCGGCATGGACAACGGCGAATTGCTGACCTTGCACGGTCGCGCCGCCAACATCCCGGCCAGCACTGTCACCCTGCACATCGATGAAAAGCCGCCGTATGCCATCACGCTGCGTGGCGAGCTGAAAGAGCAGGCATTCAAGAAAGTCGATTTCTCGGTAGCGACCGAACTTGTCACCGAACCGGGCAGCGCCAGCTTCGCCCTCAACGACACCCTGACCAACAACGGCGACTATGCGAAGGAATATCAGGCGCTGTATCACAGCAACTTCAGCACGCCGTTTCTTGAGCAAGGAGCAAAATTCGCTGCGCCGGTGAAGCAGGTTTCGCCGTTCAACGACAAGGCCAAGGGAGATCTGCCCGACTGGCAGACCTATCGCGGGCCAACCAAGGACTACGACGAAACTGTCTACAACGTCGTGCCGTATGCGGACGCCAAGGGTGACACCCTCACCGTGCTGCACAACAAGGCCGGTAGCCTCGGCGTATCCGTTGGCTTCAATACTCAGCAGCTGCCAGTGTTTTCGCTGTGGAAAAACACCGATACCCAAGGGCAGGGCTACGTCACCGGGCTGGAGCCGGGAACCAGTTTTTCCTACAACCGTCGCTATCAGCGGCCGTTGAATCTGGTGCCGACCATTGCCCCAAAAGAACATAAACAGTTCCAGATCAGCTACAGCCTGCTGGCCGATAAAGCTGCAGTGGATAAGGCCTTGAAGCGCGTGACTGATATTCAGGCCGGACGCGATGCTGAAGTGCGTCAGGCACCGCTGGTTGATCTGACTGAGCATTAAGGTGTCGCCGGCCGGTATTGCAGTGCCTCGGCCAGATGCTCGCGGGTAATCGCATCGGCCTGTTCAAGATCCGCCAGCGTGCGCGCGACCTTGAGCAGGCGATGCGCCGAGCGCAGCGACAGGATCAGTCGCTCGCAGGCCGCCTCCAGCCATATCTCGTCAGCTGTGGATAACTTGCAGTGACGCTTGAGCCCCGGCAGATCGAGAAACGCATTGGCACAGCCCTGACGTTTCTGCTGACGCTCCCGCGCTTCGGCCACCAACGCCGCAGCGCTGGCGCTGTTTTCGCCGGGCTTGGCTGCCGGATTCAAGGCGGTTGCCTCCCGCGCGACGGTCAGGTGCAGATCAATCCGATCCAGCAGCGGCCCTGACAGCTTGTTGCGATAGCGCTGGACCATGTCCGGTGTGCACGAGCATTTGCCGCTGGGTTCGCCAAGATATCCACAGGGACACGGATTCATCGCTGCCACCAATTGAAACCGTGCGGGGAAACGCACGCGATCCTTGGCCCGAGCGATGACGATATGCCCGGACTCCAACGGCTCGCGCAGCACTTCCAGAACCTTGCGATCAAACTCCGGCAACTCATCGAGAAACAGTACGCCATGGTGGGCGAGGGTGATTTCGCCGGGTTGCGGTTTCGAGCTGCCACCGACCAGCGCCGGCCCGGAAGCGGAATGGTGCGGTTGGCGGAAGGGGCGTTGCGGCCAGTGAGTCAGAGGCACCCCACTGGCGACCGATTGAATCGCTGCCACTTCCAGCGCCTCACATTCGGAAAGCGGTGGCAGCAGCCCCGGCAGACGACTGGCCAGTAATGTCTTGCCCGTCCCCGGTGGCCCGCTGAACAACAAATTGTGCGCGCCTGCTGCGGCAATCAGCAGTGCGCGTTTGGCGGCTGTCTGCCCCTGCACCTCGTTGAGGTCGGGATAGGGCTTGGCAGCGTGCATCAAACCGTCGGAAACGTAAGGCTCCACCGGCGTATGCCCATTGAAATGCGCCACCGCTTCCAGCAAATGATCGACCGCAAACACCTTCAACCCCGACGCCAGACACGCCTCCTCGGCATTCGCTCGAGGCACCACCAACGCCCGCCCGGCCTTGCGCGCCGCCAGTGCCGCCGGCAGCACGCCACGCACTGGTCGCACGGCACCGGACAATGCCAACTCACCCAGACATTCCACCTCGTCCAGCGTCAGACACGGCACCTGCACGCTGGCCGACAAAATCCCCAAGGCAATTGCCAGATCGAAGCGCCCGCCATCCTTGGGCAGGTCTGCCGGCGCCAGATTCAAGGTGATCCGCCGCGCCGGAAATTGCAGCCCGGAATTGATGATCGCACTGCGCACCCGGTCCTTGCTCTCCTTCACCGCCGCCTCGGGCAGGCCGACCATGGTCAGCGACGGCAGACCGTTGGCCAGATGGACTTCGACGGTGACAGCGGGGGCTTCCACGCCAATCTGGGCGCGACTGTGGACAATGGAGAGGGACATGGTCGTTCCTTGAGCTGAATCGGGGAGCCGCTTCCTGCGGGTTTTTGAAGGGTAGTCTGGGGAGAGAGCGTTGGTCGGACAGTTTTAAGGGCGAACTTTCACTGGATGTTGCTGAAGGCACTAATCCTCAGGCATAAAAAAACCGCCTGTCAGGCGGTCATTTTTGCGGTACTCAGGTTCCACCACCGGCGAGCCAACCATCGGGCTCCATTTCCTTGCCATAGGTCGCGGCTACTTTCAGAAAATGCCGCTGGCTGGCTGAAACTCTGTCCGGCAAACCGAGTGCCCCGGTACCTGGTTTGGAAACCCGTGCCGGTTGGGTTTTCTGTTTCTTCTGCTTCATAAACACCTCACGTGCCGGGATGCTTGATTCGATCTTATTGGGCTTCTACCGGCCAGCGCGCCGCTTGGCTCAAGCGCTGGCCCACATGTAACAGCAACTTCAATAAATCGCCGTTGGTTGGCTGACATATTTCCAGCCAAACGGAGTGCTTCGAGGTGCAAATCAACAATCTGAAATAGCTTTTCCTTCCTCTTCTTATCCTTCAGATACCTCCATCTTGATGGGCGTATTTCGTTTGCCAATGTAATGACATGCGTAAGGGCTGCGTAACTGGGCGAAGATGCTGATGTTTGTAGGACTATGCCCTAATAGATGTAGGACGCCGGCGAAAGGTTTCAACGGTCTGGTATCGCGGAGTCGGATGCTCCAGTTTGGTCACTCAACGCAGCCTCTGGAGGCGAAAAATGAACCGCAATGGTATGCGCCCGATTCATCCGGGCGAGGTTCTGAATAAGGAGTTCATGGAGCCGTTGGGCATGACTGTCATGGATCTGGCCATGCCCACGAACTGGCCCGAAAGTGAGATCGAAAAGCTTGTGAAATGCCAGCTCAGGATCTGCGCCGATCTGGCAATCAGCCTTGCCACTCATCTCAACACTACGCCTGAGTTCTGGATGAATCTCCAATCGACTTACGATTTGCGCAGGGCCCAGCTCCGGCATGCGGGCTTATAGCGATTGCAGCATCCGCGAAGCCCTTTTCCACCATGGCCCTGCCCGGGTCGCCAAACCCGCTGCTGAACATTCAGCATCAGATGAGCTTAGAAACCTGGGCTTTTTGGCGCAATCGGACGGCGGTTATTTAAGGTTGTAGGACGTTGCCGGGATGGTCGAAGGGCTATAGATCAAAAAATCGCAGCCTTCGGCAGCTCCTACAGGGGACGCGAATTATTCAGCGGGCGGTGTCAGCTTCGCTTCCATCTCGGCGACTTTGGCTTCGAGGCTTTCGAGGCGGGCGCGCGTGCGAGCCAACACCACCATCTGACTATCAAACTCTTCCCGGCTGACCAGATCGAGTTTGCTGAAGGCACTTTGCAGCAGCATTTTGAACTGGCTTTCGATTTCGGCTTTCGGCAGTGGCGTGTCGCCGCTGAACAGGCGGGAGGCGGTGCCGCTCAGGGCGTCGAGGAAGTCTTTGGGCGCGAGCATGGGGAATGTCCTGGAAACAATGGCCGGCAGTGTATCACGCAGTGTCTATAGTCAATCCCGTTGCACGGATGCACGCTTTTCGCGCAGGGGGACGGACGGTGGCGCACCGTTGTTGTGCGTATCGGCAAAAGCTTTTCTGCCCGAGCGCGTGCAACAGGGGCCAAGAGATTGAAATGCAGGGTTTTTGCCGAGCTGGCAAGGTTTCTGCTTAGTCACCCTCGACCCATGCACTGATGCAGTCGCTGTGACGAATGCAGTGCGGCAGACGAAGCGGGGAGTTTCGTCTGATGCGGTTAGCTGGCGTCAACGATGCGTTACAAAGCCAGGCACTGCGCTTAGACTTGAGACGGGTTTGTTTTCCTGGGGCAAGTCCACCAATTCGGGAGAGAGTTTCATGAAGCTAGTCACTGCCATCATCAAGCCGTTCAAGTTGGACGACGTGCGCGAGTCGCTGTCCGAAATCGGCGTGCAGGGCATTACCGTTACTGAAGTCAAAGGCTTCGGCCGGCAGAAGGGTCACACCGAGCTGTATCGCGGCGCGGAATATGTGGTCGATTTTCTGCCCAAGGTGAAAATCGACGTGGCCATCGACGACAAGGATCTGGATCGGGTTATCGAGGCGATAACCAAAGCGGCCAACACCGGCAAGATCGGTGACGGCAAGATCTTCGTGGTCAATCTGGAACAGGCGATCCGCATCCGTACCGGCGAAACCGATACCGACGCGATCTAAGCGCCGCCACAAACCCAACGCCCCAGGAGAAAACAATATGACTCTGCGTAAATTCGCAGGGCTAGGCGCCCTGTTGTCCATCGTAATGCCCGGCATCGCCATGGCGGCAGACGAAGTGGCAGCGCCAGTCCTCAATTCCGGCGACACCGCCTGGATGCTCACCTCGACAGCGCTCGTGCTGTTCATGACCATCCCCGGGCTGGCGCTGTTCTACGGCGGTATGGTTCGCTCGAAAAACATTCTTTCCGTGCTGATGCAGTGCTTCGCCATTACCGGTCTGATCAGCATCCTGTGGGTCATTTATGGCTACAGCATTGCGTTCGACACCACCGGCATGGAGCAGGGCGTCGTCAACTTCAATTCGTTCTTCGGCGGCATGGGCAAGGCGTTCCTCGCCGGTGTCACGCCTTCGAGCATCACCGGTCCGGCGGCGCTGTTCCCTGAGGCGGTGTTCATCACCTTCCAGATGACCTTCGCGATCATCACCCCGGCGCTGATCGTCGGTGCGTTCGCCGAGCGCATGAAGTTCTCCGCGATGCTGATCTTCATGGGCATCTGGTTCACTCTGGTTTATGCACCGATCGCGCACATGGTCTGGTCCGGTAACGGCGGCCTGATGTGGGACTGGGGCGTGCTCGACTTCGCTGGCGGCACCGTGGTGCACATCAACGCCGGTATCGCCGGTCTGGTCGCGTGCCTGGTACTGGGCAAGCGCAAAGGCTTCCCGACCACACCAATGGCTCCGCACAACCTCGGCTACACGCTGATGGGCGCGGCGATGCTGTGGGTCGGCTGGTTCGGCTTCAACGCCGGTTCCGCTGCCGCTGCCAACGGCACTGCCGGTATGGCCATGCTGGTTACCCAGATCGCCACGGCCGCTGCGGCACTGGGCTGGATGTTTGCCGAGTGGGTCACCCACGGCAAGCCAAGCGCACTGGGCATCGCTTCGGGTGTGGTCGCCGGTCTGGTCGCGATCACTCCGGCCGCTGGCACCGTGGGCCCGATGGGTGCACTGGTGATCGGTCTGGCCGCAGGCGTGGTGTGCTTCTTCTGCGCCACCACCCTGAAACGCAAACTCGGCTATGACGACTCCCTGGATGCCTTCGGCGTGCACGGCATCGGCGGTATCCTCGGCGCGATCCTCACCGGTGTGTTTGCCGCACCGGCACTGGGTGGCTTCGGCACCGTGACTGACATTGGCGCGCAGGTCTGGATCCAGATCAAAGGCGTCGGCTTCACGGTGATCTACACCGCGATCGTCACCTTCATCATCCTCAAGGTGCTGGACGCCGTCATGGGTCTGCGCGTAACCGAGGAAGAAGAGTCGGTCGGCCTCGATCTGGCACAACACAACGAGCGCGGCTACAACCTGTAAGTACGCGCGATAAAAAAACTGCCCGGTTCGCCGGGCATTTTTTTGTCCGGGATTTGTCATTCAGGGAGCGGCTGAAAGGATTTTTCTTACGGCTTTGGTCGTCTTTACGACGAGGCTTTTTCTGCGGGCAATCGCTTACATCGCTGCAGGAATATTAGGGCCTTTGTTTTTTTTCAGAGCACGCTAGAATGCGCCCCGAACGAGCGGAGAACTGTATGTGGCAACAGACTCTGATAACCCTGCGGGCAAGGCCCCGGGGCTTTCATCTGGTGACGGACGAGTTGCTCGCAGGCTTGCCTGAACTCAAGACCTGTCGGGTCGGTCTGTTGCATTTGTGGCTGCAGCACACGTCGGCATCGTTGACCATCAACGAGAACGCCGATCCGGCAGTTCGTCGCGACTTCGAACGATTTTTCAATCGTCTGATCCCACAAGGAACAGACGGCTACGAGCACAACGACGAAGGCCCGGATGATCTCCCGGCGCACTTCAAGGCCAGCGTGCTTGGTTGCCAGGTCAGTCTGCCGGTTGCGGCAGGGCGGCTGGCCCTGGGTACCTGGCAAGGGATTTATCTGGGCGAGCACCGTGATCATGGCGGTGCCCGTAAAGTCCTCGCCACCTTGCACGGTGAACAGGCATGAGCCGCTGCCGGGCAGCGGCAGAAGATTTTTCAACGGCGGCTTCGACAGCCGCCAAAGCTGGTCTATAACTAATCTGCTTTTGGCAAGTCATGAGGTAGAACATGAGCGACGATGATCTGGAAAACGACGACCTCGAAGTAGGCGACGAAGACGAGGCCGAGGAAGGCCTGGAAGCGGCAGCGGAAGACGTTGCCGAAGACGATGGCGGTGACGACACGCCGGCCCCGGCTGCCAAAGGCAAAGCCAAGGCTGCGGTCTCGGTCGACGAGTTGCCGAGCATCGAAGCCAAGAACAAGGAGCGTGACGCCCTGGCCAAGGCCATGGAAGAATTCCTTGCGCGCGGCGGCAAGGTGCAGGAAGTGGAGGCCAACGTGGTCGCCGATCCGCCCAAGAAGCCGGATAACAAGTACGGCAGCCGCCCTATCTGAGGCGCGTCGCTCGCTTGCTGAAAAAGCCCGCCGTCGCTGCGGGCTTTTTTATGCCTGAAATCAATCAGTTGAAAACAAATGCAGTCCCCTGTGGGAGCGAGCCTGCTCGCGAAGGGGGCATGTCAGCCGACATACATGTTGGATGACACACCGCATTCGCGAGCAGGCTCGCTCCCACAGGGCTGTAGATCAGTTCGAGGAGGCATTCCAGCGGGAGAGCACGGCGGGCAATTCGGTCAGGCTGCGAATCTCCGCATCCGGCAAGCGCTCCGCTTCCCAGATCTTGCTCGTCGGGTTGAACCACACCGCGCGCAAGCCTGCCTGCTGAGCGCCGGCAATGTCATCGCCAGGATGATCGCCGACATGCACCGCCGCTGCGGGGCTTACACCGCCGCGCTGCAACGCTTCATGAAACAGCCGCGCATCCGGTTTGGCGATGCCGATGTCTTCGGCGCACAAGGCGAACTTGAAGTAATCCGCCAGCCCCAGCCGACGCACGTCGGCATTGCCATTGGTGACCACGCCGAGGGCATAGTGATTGGCGAGCAGCTCCAGCAGCGGCTCGACTTCGGGAAACACTTCGATCTGATGCCGCGCATGCAGGAACACTTCAAAAGCCTTGTCAGCCAGCTCCCACGCTTCGCCGTGGGCGTACCCGGCTTCCTCCAGCGCATGGAACAGCACACGTCGGCGCAGCGCGCTGATGCGGTGTTTGAGGCCCGGTTCGGCCGTCAGCACTCGCTCGCGAATCGACCACAAATGCTCCACCGGCACCGCGCCCAGGTTCGACGCATGCTCGCTCAGCCATTCGCGCAACACGGTTTCGGCGCTGGCGATCACTGGAGCGGTGTCCCACAGGGTGTCGTCGAGGTCGAAGGTGATCAACTGAATGCTCATGAATCATCGCCTTTCATGCGTTTGGCCCGGGGATGGGCGCTGTCGTAGACCGCCGCCAGATGCTGGAAGTCGAGGTGGGTATAGATCTGTGTGGTTTTGATATCAGAGTGACCGAGCAATTCCTGCACCGCGCGCAGATCCTGCGAGGACTCGAGCAAATGGCTGGCGAAGGAGTGCCGCAGCATGTGCGGATGCAGGTTCTGCCCCAGCTCGCGCTCGCCAGCCAGTTTGACCCGCACCTGAATCGCCCGGGGGCCGAGACGCCGACCTTGCTGGCTGACAAAAACCGCATCGTCCGCCGGGTTGGTCATGGCGCGAAGCGGCAACCAGTGTTCCAGGGCTTCGCGGGCCTTGGTGCCAACCGGCAACAGCCGGGTCTTGCTGCCCTTGCCGAGCACCTGAACCATGCCGTCGGCGAGGTCGAGTTGATCGAGATTGAGCCCGGTCAGCTCGGACAGGCGCAGGCCAGAGGAATAGAACAGCTCGAGAATCGCCTGATCGCGCCGGGCGAGAAAATCGTCCTCGACCGCACCTTCCAGCAGCTGCAATGCGCGGTCGGTATCAAGGGTTTTCGGCAGGCGCCGTTCGCCTTTCGGCGGGGCCAGGCCGGTGGCCGGGTCGTGGTCGCACAGGCCTTCGCGATTCAAGTAGTGATAGAGCCCGCGCACTGCCGAGAGCAGGCGGGCGAGGCTGCGCGAGGACTGGCCTTGCGCATGCAATCGGGCAATCAGGCTGCGCAGGCGCTGGATGTCCAGCGCGGCCCAGCTGCCGATGTTCTGCTTGACGCACCAGCCGAGGACTTTATCGAGGTCGCGGCGATACGCCGACAGGGTGTGCGGCGACACCTGTCGCTCACTGCGCAGATGTTCGCAGTAAGCGTCCAGTTGTCGTTCCATGGTCAGCGTACCGAGCGCAGCGAGCTGTTGACCCGTGGCAGCACGCGGCCCATGACCTCGGCGATGTAACTGAGGAACAGCGTGCCGACCGAGCTCTTGTAGTGCTGCGGGTCGCGGCTGGCGATGGCCAGAATGCCGTGAATGCCCTGATGACTGACGGCAACCACGGCGGTCGAGCCGATCTGCTGGCGCTGTTCTTCGCCGAAGAGGAAGTCCAGCTCATGTTCACGCAGGCTGCCGCTGACGCTTTTGCCTTCGGTGAGCAGGCCGCCAATCGCGGTTTGCGCATCGGCGTGGGTTACCCAGCGGCCGACCGGGGCCGGGTTGTCGCCGAGCAGGATCAGGCTGACGAAGGGCACCTGGAAATCCTGACGCAGGCTGTCTTCAACGCTGATGACCACGTCTTCCAGGGTCGATGCATCCATCAGCGCGAGAATCAGGCGGCGGGTCTTTTCGAACAGGCGATCGTTGTCGCGGGCCACGTCCATCAGATGCGAAAGGCGATGGCGCATCTCGATATTGCGGTCGCGCAGGATGGTCATTTGCCGCTCGACCAGCGACACGGTGTCGCCGCGTCGGTGCGGGATGCGCAACGACGGCAGCAGCTCTTCGTGCTCGACGAAGAAGTCCGGATGAGCCTCCAGGTAGGCGGCAACCGCGGCTGCCTCGAGGCTCTCGGACGCTGATTCGTCGACTGGTCGGGCGGGTACCTGTGGCTTGTCGGTCATGATTTCTGCTCGCTCAAAGACGCACTTGTCCTTCGTATACACGCACTGCCGGACCGGTCATCAACACCGGTTCGCCCGGGCCGGCCCACTCGATGGACAGACGTCCGCCGGGCAGGTCGATCAACAGCGGCGAATCCATCCACCCCTGACTGATGGCTGCCACCGCCGCCGCACAGGCGCCGGTGCCGCAGGCCTGGGTTTCCCCGGCGCCGCGTTCCCACACGCGCAATTGTGCGCGGTGGCGATCGATGACCTGAAGGAAGCCGACATTGACCCGCGCCGGGAAGCGTGGATGGTGTTCGATCTTCGGCCCTAACTCATGCACCGGTGCGCTGTTGATGTCGTCCACGCGGATCACCGCATGGGGATTGCCCATCGATACGGCGGCCAGTTCGACCGTGGTGCCATCGACATCCAGCTGATAACTGGTGGCCTGGGCGGGTGCCTGGAATGGAATGTCTGCCGGCACCAGGCGCGGCGCGCCCATGTTGACGCCGATCTGGCCGTCGTTACGCACGTCCAGCTCGATGATGCCGCCCTTGGTCTCGACCCGGATCTGCCGCTTGGCAGTCAGACGCTTGTCGAGCACGAAGCGGGCGAAGCAGCGCGCACCGTTGCCGCATTGCTCCACTTCCGAGCCGTCGGAGTTGAAGATCCGGTAGCGGAAATCCACATCCGGGTTGCTCGGCGCTTCGACGATCAGCAACTGGTCAAAACCGATACCGGTGTGGCGGTCGCCCCATTGCTTGGCGTGTTTGGGCTGAATGTGCGCGTGCTGGCTGACCAGGTCGAGGACCATGAAGTCGTTGCCCAGGCCGTGCATTTTGGTAAAACGCAGCAGCATGGGTTACTCCGGCAGCAGGCTTTCGCCGGCAAACAGCTCGGCCACGGTTTCGCGGCGACGCACTTCAAAAACCTGATCACCATCCACCAGCACTTCAGCGGCACGGCCGCGAGTGTTGTAGTTGGAGCTCATGACAAAACCGTAGGCACCGGCCGAATGCACTGCCAGCAAGTCGCCTTCTTCCAGCGCCAGCTCGCGGTCCTTGGCGAGGAAGTCGCCGGTTTCGCAGATCGGGCCAACGATGTCGTACTTGCGTGCAGCGCTGTCGCGCGGTTTCACCGCGGTGACGTCCATCCACGCCTGATACAGCGCCGGGCGGATCAGGTCATTCATCGCCGCGTCGACGATGGCGAAATCCTTGTGCTCGGTGTGCTTGAGGTATTCGACCTGCGTCAGCAACACGCCGCCATTGGCAACGATGAAGCGACCCGGTTCGAACACCAGCGCCAGATCACGCCCGTCGAGACGCTCGCGCACGGCTTTGATGTAGTCGGCAGCCAGCGGCGGCTCCTCATCGCGGTAACGCACGCCCAGGCCGCCACCGAGATCGATGTGGCGCAGGTGAATGCCGCAATCGCCGAGGCGGTCGACCAGATCCAGCAGGCGATCGAGTGCATCAATGAACGGCGGCAGGGTGGTCAGTTGCGAACCGATGTGGCAGTCGACACCGACCACTTCCAGGTTCGGCAGATGCGCGGCGCGCACGTACACGTCTTCGGCGTCGGCAATGGCGATGCCGAACTTGTTCTCTTTCAGACCGGTGGAAATGTACGGGTGGGTGCCGGCATCGACGTCCGGGTTCACGCGCAGCGAAACCGGGGCGCGAACACCCAGCTCGGCGGCGACCACTTGCAGGCGCTCGAGCTCGTCGGTGGATTCGACGTTGAAGCAGTGCACGCCGACTTCGAGGGCGCGGCGCATGTCGTCACGGGTCTTGCCGACGCCGGAGAAAACGATCTTGTCGGCGCTGCCACCAGCGGCCAGTACACGTTCCAGCTCACCACGGGAAACGATGTCGAAACCGGCGCCGAGACGGGCCAGGACATTCAGTACACCGAGGTTGGAGTTGGCTTTGACTGCGAAGCAGACCAGATGCGGCATGCCGGCCAGCGCATCGGCGTAGGCCAGATACTGCGCTTCGATGTGGGCGCGCGAGTAGACATAGGTGGGCGTGCCGAAGCGGTCGGCGATGGCGGACAGCGCCACACCTTCCGCGAACAGCTCCCCGCCACGGTAGTTAAAAGCGTCCATGGCGATCCCTTAGTAAACGTCGTGCTTGTGAGCCTTGGATGGCTGCTTCTGCGAAGACTGGGCTTGTTCGGCCGGGTCCTGGTCGTCATCGGGCAGGTACAGCGGGCCTTTTTGACCACAGGCCGAAACCAGGCAGGCAACCGCGACGAGCGCAGCAAGGGAAGAGATCAGGCGCTTCATGGCGAAATCCTTGAAAATGCGTTAATTGCGCCGGAGTATACCGGCCACCCGGCAGCTTGCCTATGCGAGGGGGTTCCCGTCCGGCGGGGCTCCTGTGATGCGCATCATCCCTGTGGGAGCGAGCCTGCTCGCGAAGGCGTCGGCAAATTCAACAGGCTCGTTGCCTGACACACCGCTTTCGCGAGCAGGCTCGCTCCCACGGGGGGCGGTGTTGGATGGGCCGACAGGTGCTTGGTCGTTAATCTTTGCAATCGGCCGGCAGCGTCCGTATCTTTCGGCGCTTGAGCCTGATCAGACATTTTTGAGGTTGCCGCAATGAGTTTGTCCGAAGCCCGTTTCCACGATCTGGTCGATGAAACCCAGGAAAAACTGGAAGACATATTTGACGAAAGCGATCTGGACATCGATCTGGAAAGCTCGGCAGGTGTCTTGACCGTCAAGTTCGAAAACGGCTCGCAGCTGATCTTCAGCCGCCAGGAGCCATTGCGTCAGCTGTGGCTGGCCGCTGTGTCCGGTGGTTTCCACTTCGACTATGACGAAGAAAGCGAGCGCTGGATGTGCGACAAGAGCGAAGAGCAATTGGGCGAAATGCTCGAGCGCATCGTCAAACAGCAGGCTGGCGCCGAATTCGATTTCGAAGGTCTGTGATTCGTGACTGATGCCGCGCCTGTTCGCCCGCCGAAACCGCTCTACAGCAACGTCAGCCCGGCGGTGCCTTCGCCGTGCACGGGCGTATGTCGATTGGACGAACAGAAAGTCTGTCTAGGCTGCGCGCGTCACGTCGAAGATATTCGCGAATGGCGTTCGGCGGATGATCAACGGCGCCGGGTGATTTGCCAGCAGGCTGCCGCACGAAAATCCCAAGCCTGTTGATATCGTGGCGAGGGGATTTATCCCCGTTGGGTCGCGTAGCGGCCCCAAAATCTATACGGCTGCTGCGCAGCCGAACGGGGATAAATCCCCTCGCCACAAGGGTTTCACCCGGGCAAAAAGTGGGTGACTTGTATATTTTTTGAGCTGTGATAGTGTCCGCGAACGCCTCAAACCACCGAGGCACGGTGAAAACCCCGTCTTTTTTGGCGGGGTTTTGCTTTTTTTGTGCAGAAGAAAGGAGTCTGCCTGGATCATGACCGCACCTTCCATCACCCTTACCCGTCTGGACGTGCAACGTCTGGAGCGCCTGATCGACAGCCTGAGCGAGAAAGACCAGGCAGCGCCGGGCGTGATTGCGCTGCAAACCGAGCTGGACCGCGCCGATACCGTGGTCGGCCACGATGAAGTGCCCGCCGATGTCGTGACCATGAATTCCCGCGTGCATTGCCGCGAAGAAGGCAGTGGCAAGGATTACCACCTGACGCTGGTCTATCCCAAGGACGCCAACGCCGATGAAGGCAAGATTTCCATTCTGGCGCCGGTCGGCAGTGCGCTGCTGGGCCTGAAGGTCGGCCAGCACATCGACTGGCCGGCGCCGGGCGGCAAGTCGCTGAAGCTGACCTTGCTGGAAGTGGAATCGCAACCGGTCAACGGTGGCGCCTTTCCCGAATAAATCCCCGCTTCAAACCTGTTCGAGCGCTTCATTCAACGAGCGCTCCAGGTCCGCCTTGTAGCGCAGATACAGATTGCTTGAACTGTGCCCGTCACCGAGCAGCCCCGAGAGATCGAGGTCGGTGATGTAGCAGCGATAGCGTTCGGTCTCGCGGCGCTGCTCGACGATCTCCCGGGCGACCACGCTGAACAACTGGTCGCCATGCTCCAGCTCGCTGAATTCGCGCTGATTGCAATACAGGGTGACCTGCACTTCGCCGGGTGCGGCTTTGCCGATGATTGCCTGTACGTCATAGAACGGTTTGTTCACCGGGGTCTGCGGTGCCGAGCGGGTTTCGACCCTGCGCGCGCGTCCCGGGCCTGACGGCAACAGCTGGTAATACAAAGTCTCGGGGCTGCCCGCAGGGCCACCGTCCATCGGCAATTGCGCTTCACGGCGGTACTGGATCGATTGCAGAAAACGCTGCAGCGGTACCAGCAGACTCTGCTCGTCGTGGTACGGCAGTTGCTGCTGCCACAGCGCATTGAATTCATCCAGCACGTACAGCTCGGCCTGCTGCTCGCTGATGCGGTAGAACACCTGAATGCACTCCGGCTGACCCATCGGCAGGATCAGCGCCAGGTCGTGATCTTCGAGTGCCATCGGGTCCAGGTGCAGCGGGCTGTAGCGCGGTTGTTCTTCGCCCAGATAGTCGAGCAGTGCCGGCAGAGTGGCGAGGGCGACATGGTTGACCTGACCCGGCACCAGCTCCAGCACGTGATAGTGCTGCTGCACTTGAATCAGGTAGCGATGATTCAAATTGCTGAGCAACAGGGTCTGCGCGGTGTCGACGATTTCCTCGACGCGGCGGGCAATGAACTGCGCGCGGTTGTGGCAGAAGCAGCGTACTTTCAGGGATGGCTGCACAGGCCCGCGCGGCAGGTTGTTGAGGTAATCGCGCAGGCAATCGAGCAGCGCATGCGGGCCGTCGAAACGATTGACCAGCACTTCGTTCCAGCTGTTGAGCGTGACCTGATCGAGGGTCAGCACCAGGTTTTCGCGCACGCCGGCATAGCTCAGCGAGTCGGTGCGCTCGGTGGTCATCAGGATGTTCAGATCGCGATGATGCTTGAGCGGGTCGACGCCGACGTTGATCAGCAGCAGCACTTCGCTGGGTACGGCAGCACGCAGCAATGGCTCTTCGGCAACGGTGGGCAAGGGCAGAGCGATGCACTGCTGCAGGCTGCCGAGCAGGTTGAACAGCTCGAACTCGCTCAAGTCGCTGGTGCCCGGATGCAGGGCCAGGCGGGTGCTGCTGTCGATCACGCCGTTGCGGTGGCACCAGGTCAGCAGTTCAAGCAGTTCGCGACTGCGCTTGATCGGCGCAAAGTTTTCCCACTCCAGCGCCGTCAGGCTGCCGTTGTACAGTCCCCACTGGGTCTGCCCCGGCTCTTTTTTGTTCGGGGACTGCACCAGGGTCAGGGTGTCTTCGGCCAGGTCCGGGGCGATGCCCGGATTGATGAACTCGACCTTGTCGGCCTTGCGCTCGAATGCCGCGTAGAGTCGACGGCCGAGCACATTGAGGTCGCGCTTGTTGATCAGGCTGACAGTCTGTTCGCTGCGAGCGAACTGGGTCAGGAAGCGATAGCTGTAGTTGAGTTCATTGACCAGCGCGCGGCGCTCGGCGCTGACCTGGCGGACTTTCCACTGACTGCGGCTGTCGAGCAACGCCAGTTGCCGCTGATCCCAGTGCCACTCGCCGGCCAGGCGTTCAAGCAATGTGCGTTGCCAGCCCTGGCTGCGGCTGTTGCCGGTGAGCTTGCGGTTGACCTTCAGATACAGCGCGCGGCGCACCAGCTCAAGACGTTCCGGTTCGTTGCGGGCAATCAGGTATTCCTCGATACGCCGGTAAACGACCATGTACGGGTCCAGCTCATCGAGATCGAGCTGATTGGCGAACACGGCTTTCTTGAAGCGCAGGCTCAGGCACTGCACCTGCGGGTGTTCGCTGGCGTACACCTCGGTCAGCAGCAGTTTGAGCACCGACTTATAGGGCGACTCGATGCCTTTGAACAACTGCCACAACCCGGCGCCGATGAATTCTCCGGGCGGAATGGTTGCCATCGGCCCGAGATCGAGGGTTTCGTCGGCGCGAATAAAGCGTTTGGACAGCAGGGTGTGGGTGTAAGCGTCGTAGGCCGTTTCTTCATAGACCGGCACCAACCACCAGATCGGCGTGCGCCCGGCCAGCCAGATCGCCGTGCGATAAAACTCGTCGAGCAGCAGATAGTGCTGGGTGCTGCCGCAGTTGTCCGAACTGAGCTTGGAATCGCGTTCGCCTTTGACAAAGCGCGCCGGGTCGATCAGGAAGAAATGCGCTTCGGCACCCTGGCTCGCAGCCCAGGCTTCCAGCACTTGGCACTTCTTGCTCAGCTCGGCGAGCTCGCTTTCGCTCAGATCCGGCCCATGGCAGACCCACACGTCCATATCGCTCTGATCGGCCTGGGCCAGCGTGCCGAGGCTGCCCATCAGGAACAGGCCGTGGATCGGTCGCGGCGGGTTGCTGCCGTGGCGCGGCCTGTAAGAGAACGAGCGAGTCAGGCGCTGCGCCTCGGTCAGCGCATTGGCGTCCGGCTCATAATTCGAGAGACCCGCCGGCGTACTGCCCGAGACATAGCCGGGCAGCAACGGATGATTGACGTGAAAGAACAGCGGCAACAGCGTCAACACGCTTTGCTGGCGCGTCGACAAGCCTTCGAGGGCGCGGCCGAGGCGGCCTTCATTGAGTTTGAGAAAACGTGCGCGCAGTTGGCTGAGAACCTTGCGGTCGATGCCTTCGTCCAGGTCGGGGCGGATTTCGTGGGTGCGGGTCATGTCAGCTCAAACCGGCTTGCAGGCTCGGACGTAGAGGGTCTCGGAATGGCCGCAGTTTAGCCGCTGCGCGGCAGGACGTTTAAGCTGAATTTGTTTTTTGCCGTCAGTTTTTTATCGACAGCGATCGGGCGGGCCCGCGGAAATCCCGTGGCAGGAGTTCCCGTGGGCAAAGTCAGAGAAATCAGGCGGTTTCCTGTTCTTTCAAAATCGTCAGTACGGTCTGCACGTTTTGCGCGGCATCGCGACCGAGGCTGGTCAGATAACCGCCATCGGGCTGGTCGGTGAGTTCTTTTTCAAAGAGGCGCTGGGCAGCAGCGATGTGTTTCGGGGCAGCGGTCTGGTGAATTTTCAGACCTTCCTGGGAACTGTCCAGGTTGAAGAGTGCAAGGACTTCCAGTTCGGCAACCAACTCAGGGGTAAGCGACATAAGGACTCCAGACTTTCTAGGAATTGGACGACAGCGCCTCTAAGGTGAACCCGCTGGTGCAGCATGTCCAGTGCTCGGATCAGGGGATTTTGTCTTGAGGCGAATTCCAGTGTAGTCGGGCGGCAGCAGATGGCTGGATGGATGCGTAACAAACCCTGTGGGAGCGAGCCTGCTCGCTCCCACAGGAATGATGTGGTTACTGCTTTTCCGGTGGCAGCTCTGGCAAAGCGCGCAGTGCTGCTTCGTACCACTGGGTGTCGAACGGGCGATCTTCATCGAGCATCGCGTCAATTTCAAAAGCCAGCACGTGGGCCATCAGATTGAGGATCTCCTCACGGTCCATGCCGACCAAAGTCAGCTTGTTCAACGTCGCCTTGGCCGCCGGCGGGTTGTCGCTTTCAATCTGGTTCTCGATGGCTTCGATCAGCGTCGCTTCGGTGAATGCTTCTTCGTCGTCATCGTTGACGATATCTGTCGGCTCGCTCATGGCAGGCTCCTCAGGGAAAGGCGCCAGTTTACCCGCATTCAGCGGCGTGATGCTGCTGGCGGGAAACGCCGCGGCGATCTATAAACAGGCACTGCCCACCCCGCACGGCCTGGAGGCTCTGTGATGTTCAAGCTCTACGGATTTGCTGTCAGCAACTACTACAACATGGTCAAACTGGCGCTGCTGGAAAAAGGCCTGCCCTTCGAAGAGGTGACCTTCTACCCGGCGCAAACCCCGGAGTCACTGGCGATCAGCCCGCGCGGCAAGGTCCCGGTACTGGGCGTCGACGCCGGTTATATCAACGAAACCGCGATCATCCTCGAATACCTCGAACAAGCACAAAAGGGCACGCCGCTCCTGCCCAGCGATCCGTTCGAGCGCGCGCAGGTATTGGCGATTGCCAAGGAGATCGAGTTGTACATCGAGTTGCCGGGGCGTGCCTGCTATGGCGAGGCGTTTTTCGGTGTGACATTGCCGGAGGCTATCAAGGAGAAGACCCGGACCGAGCTGCTGCTGGGCTTCGCCGCGCTGGGCCGTCATGGCAAGTTCGCCCCTTATGTGGCGGGTGACAGCCTGAGCATTGCCGACTTGTATTTCCTCTACAGCGTGCCGCTGGCCTGTGCGGTCGGGCAGAAGCTGTTCGGGATTGATCTGCTGGCCGAGATGCCGCAGGCGAAAGCCTTGCTGGAGCGGCTTGAGCAGAATCCGCATGTGCAGAAGATCGCGGCGGACAAGGACGCGGCGATGCCGGCGTTTTTGGCGATGATTGCTGCCAAGAAGTGAATTTTGTAGCGCTCTGAAGGAAGCCTTCGCGAGCAGGCTCGCTCCCACATTGGGCCGGTGGTGAACACAAATTTTGTGAACATCCAGAATCCCTGTGGGAGCGAGCCTGCTCGCGAAGCTCTTGGCTTTTAGCGGCTGGCGATCAGGGCCTGACCGCGCGCCACCGCAGCCTTGACCTGCGCCGGCGCAGTCCCGCCGATATGGTCGCGGGCATTCACCGAGCCTTCGAGGGTCAGCACGGCAAACACGTCCTGCTCGATCTGATCACTGAACTGACGCAGTTCTTCCAGGCTCATCTCCGCCAGATCCTTGCCGCTGTCGACGCCGTATTTCACTGCGTGGCCCACGATTTCGTGGCAATCACGGAACGGCAGACCACGGCGCACCAGATAATCCGCCAGGTCAGTCGCAGTGGAGAAACCGCGCAGTGCCGCTTCACGCATGATCGCGTGTTTCGGCTTGATCGCCGGGATCATGTCGGCGAACGCGCGCAGCGAGTCGCGCAGGGTGTCGGCGGCGTCGAACAGCGGTTCCTTGTCTTCCTGGTTGTCCTTGTTGTAGGCCAGCGGCTGGCCTTTCATCAGGGTCAGCAGGCCCATCAGCGCGCCGAAGACGCGGCCGGTCTTGCCGCGCACCAACTCAGGCACGTCGGGGTTTTTCTTTTGCGGCATGATCGAGCTGCCGGTGCAGAAGCGATCCGGCAGATCGATGAACTGGAACTGCGCGCTGGTCCACAGCACCAGCTCTTCGGAGAAGCGCGACAGGTGCATCATCGCGATGCTCGCGGCCGAGCAGAATTCGATGGCGAAGTCGCGATCGGAAACGTTGTCCAGCGAGTTGCCGCCGACGGCGTCGAAGCCGAGCAGTTGCGCGGTGTATTCGCGGTCGATCGGGTAGGTCGTGCCGGCCAGCGCGGCGCTGCCCAGCGGCATGCGGTTGGTGCGCTTGCGGCAGTCGACCAGACGCTCGTAGTCGCGGCTGAGCATTTCGAACCAGGCCAGCATGTGGTGCCCGAAAGTCACTGGCTGCGCGGTCTGCAAGTGGGTAAAGCCCGGCATGATGCTCGCGGCCTCACGCTCGGCTTGCTCCAGCAGGCCTTTTTGCAGGCGGGTGATCTCGGCGAGGATCAGGTCGATTTCATCGCGCAGCCACAGGCGGATATCGGTGGCGACCTGGTCGTTGCGGCTGCGCCCGGTGTGGAGCTTTTTACCGGTGACGCCGATGCGGTCGGTCAGGCGCGCTTCGATGTTCATGTGCACGTCTTCGAGGTCGACGCGCCAGTCGAACTGGCCGGCCTCGATTTCGCCCTGAATGGTCTTCAGGCCATCGATGATGCTGTCGCGCTCGGCATCGGTCAGCACGCCGACCTTGGCCAGCATGGTGGCGTGGGCGATCGAGCCCATGATGTCGTGGCGATACAGGCGCTGGTCGAAAGTGACGGAGGCGGTGAAGCGGGCGACGAAGGCGTCGACGGGTTCACTGAAGCGGCCGCCCCAGGACTGATTGGTCTTGTCAGTGCTCATGAATTCGCTCGTATCGGCTTGAAGAAATGGCGTGAAACGCTGGCGCGGATAATAACAGGGTTGCCAATCCTGTCGCTGACACCGGTCGATACGTTTTTTCGCGGATGTGTCAGGCATGTCCGGCGCGGTCTGCAGGGAATTTACAAAAGGATATTTTTTGATTGAGCAATATCGTTCCGACGAACGTCTACAGTGGACATAAGGGTCAGTGCGAATGCGGATCATGCAAAGGTCCGGCCACTGGCTATAAGAAAGAGGGGGCGGGTGAGTTGTACAACGGTCACCCACCGTGAGAAACGCAGGAAACACTGGGCTCCGCGCGGTACGACCCGGACGCTGGCAAATATTGCTGGCCGACGTACGGCACTTTTTGGCGCTCGGGCTAGTCTTAGCGTGGATCGCGGTGACGGAGGTCACTACACCTGTCTACGCTATCCTTGTGCGAGACTCACGCAGGAATCCAGCGCAATATGAATGTCCTGATCGTTGATGACGAACCCTTGGCTCGCGAGCGCCTAAGCCGTATGGTGAGCGAGCTCGAGGGTTACACAGTCCTGGAGCCCAGTGCCACGAATGGCGAGGAGGCGTTAGCGCTGATCGACAGCCACAAGCCGGATATCGTGCTGCTCGATATCCGCATGCCGGGCCTCGATGGCCTGCAGGTTGCTGCCCGACTGTGCGAACGAGAGACCCCGCCGGCCGTGGTGTTTTGCACCAGTCCCGATGAATTTGCCGTGGAAGCCCTGCAGGCCAGCGCCGTGGGCTATGTGGTGAAACCTGTGCGAACCGAACACTTGAATGAAGCCCTGAAGCGGGCTGAACGTCCCAACCGGGCGCAACTCTCGGCCCTGACCCGTCCCGCTGCCGAAAGTGGCAACGGCCCACGCAGCCACATCAGCGCACGGACCCGTAAAGGCATCGAGCTGATTCCGCTGGATCAGGTGGTCTACTTCATCGCCGACCACAAGTACGTGACCCTGCGTCACGAAGCCGGCGAGGTGCTGCTCGACGAACCCCTCAAAGCCCTTGAAGACGAATTCGGCGAACGCTTTGTGCGTATCCACCGCAACGCGCTGGTCGCTCGTGATCGCATCGAGCGATTGCAACGCACGCCACTGGGACATTTCCAGTTGTTCCTCAAAGGCCTCAATGGCGATGCGCTGATTGTCAGCCGGCGGCATGTTGCCGGTGTGCGCAAGATGATGCAGGGGCTTTGACCCGGGTCTCACCGGTCTTTTCGTGTTCTTTTATCCGGCATGGCAGGCCAGGGAGGCCGCGCCGGTTCTGATTCAGGTCAAAGCGAAATTGACTGAGCTGTTATTATCCGCCGTATCTATTCAGTACGGATTGTTCCATGTCCCCTCGCGAAATCCGCATCGCCACCCGTAAAAGTGCGCTGGCCCTCTGGCAGGCCGAATACGTCAAAGCCCGTCTCGAGGCGGCCCACCCGGGCCTGCTGGTAACGCTGGTGCCCATGGTCAGTCGCGGCGACAAGCTGCTCGACTCGCCACTGTCGAAGATCGGCGGCAAGGGGCTGTTCGTCAAGGAACTGGAAACCGCGCTGCTTGAAAACCAAGCCGATATCGCCGTGCATTCGATGAAAGACGTGCCCATGGACTTCCCGCAAGGCCTGGGTCTGTTCTGCATCTGCGAGCGTGAAGACCCGCGCGATGCATTCGTTTCCAACACCTACGCCAGTCTTGAAGCGCTGCCTGCCGGGGCCATCGTCGGCACCTCGAGCCTGCGTCGGCAGACGCAATTGCTGGCGCGGCGTCCCGATCTGCAGATCCGTTTCCTGCGCGGCAACGTCAACACCCGTCTGGCCAAACTCGACGCCGGCGAGTACGACGCGATCATCCTCGCCGCGGCCGGTCTGATCCGCCTGGGTTTCGAAGAGCGCATCACATCGGCGATCAGTGTTGATGACAGCCTGCCGGCCGGTGGCCAGGGCGCGGTCGGCATCGAATGCCGCAGCGCCGACCACGAAATCCACGCCTTGCTCGCGCCTTTGCATCACGCCGATACCGCTTCGCGGGTGAACGCCGAACGCGCCCTCAACAAACATTTGAACGGCGGCTGCCAAGTGCCGATCGCCTGCTACGCCGTGCTTGAAGGCGAGCAGTTGTGGTTGCGCGGTCTGGTCGGCGAGCCGAGTGGTGGCAAGCTGCTCAGCGCCGAAGCCCGGGCGCCGCGTGCCGACGCGGAAACCTTGGGTGTGCAGGTCGCTGAAGACCTGCTCAAGCAAGGCGCCGATGACATTCTCAAAGCGGTGTACGGCGAGGCGGGTCACGAGTGACGGCCTGGCGCCTGCTGCTGACTCGCCCGGCAGACGACTGCGCGGCGCTGGCCGAACAGTTGGCCGGGCACGGGATTTTCAGCAGTTGCCTGCCGCTTCTGGACATTGTTCCGCTGCCGCTCTCTGACACTATTCGCCAAGCGATTTCGCGATTGCCCGCCTGTAGCGCAGTGATTGTGGTCAGCAAACCGGCGGCGCGGATTGCGGTGGATCTGCTCAAGTCCGAAGGCACGGCGCCATTGAGCATGCCGTGGTTCAGCGTCGGTGCGGCGACCGCAGGCATTCTTCGCGAACACGGGCTCGATGTCAGCTTCCCGGCTGACGGCGATGACAGTGAAGCCCTGCTGCAATTGCCGCGTCTGCGCGAGGCGCTCGACCAGTCCGGCGCGCAGGTGATGATCCTGCGCGGCGAGGGCGGTCGTGAACTGCTCGCCGAGCGCCTGCGCGCGCTTGGTGCTAGTGTCGAGTATCTGGAGTTGTATCGCCGCGATCTGCCAGCCTACCCGTCAAACGAGCTGCCACGGCGGATCGAAGCGGAACGCTTGAACGGGCTGGTGGTCAGCAGTGGACAGGGTTTCGAGCACCTGCGGCAGATGGCCGGCGATGCCTGGCCGAAGATCGCGCAGTTGCCGTTGTTTGTTCCAAGCCCGAGGGTCGCCGAGCTGGCACGTGCCGCCGGGGCTCAAACAGTTGTGGATTGCCGCGGCGCGAGTGCCGCGGCTTTGCTGACGGCGTTACGGGAATATCCCGTGCCGTTTTCTAATGCAAAGGATGGATACGTGAGCGAAACAGCCTTGCCAAAAGATGACGTCCAGCCTGCGCTCGATGCCCAGGTTGAAACTCCACCACCGGCCAAAGAGCCGCGCCGAGGCAATGGACTGGCGATTGTCGCCCTGCTGCTCGGTGCCGCCGGTGTCGCCATCGGCGGCTGGGGTGTCTGGCAGGTGCGCCACCTGCAGAACAACACGCAGCAACAGTCGAGTCAGGTGCAGGCATTGAACGATCAGGCACAGAGTCTGAAGCTCAACGAACAGCGTCTGACCGAGCGTCTTGCACAGTTGCCCGGTGCTGACGAGCTCGCCGAGCGCCAGCGTCTGGTGACGCAATTGCAGGGCGATCAGCAGCGCCTCAATCAGCGTCTGGAAACCGTCCTCGGCGCCAGCCGCAAGGACTGGCGTCTGGCCGAGGCCGAACACTTGCTGCGTCTGGCCAGCCTGCGTCTCTCGGCATTGCAGGACATCAGCAGTGCGCAGGCGCTGGTGCAGGGCGCCGATGAGATTCTCCGTGAACAGAACGATCCGGGTTCCTTCGCCGCGCGCGAGCAAGTGGCGAAAACCCTGGTCGCCCTGCGCAGCACCGAACAGCCGGATCGCACCGGGCTGTTCCTGCGTCTCGGCGCGCTGCGCGATCAGGTCATTGACCTCACCGAGCTGGCGCCGGAGTACAAGGATCGCGGCGAGTCACTGCTGGGCCTGACCAGCGATGGCGATGGCGCCAGTCGCTGGGCGCAATGGTGGGACAAGGTGTCGCGCTATATCCGCATCGATTTCAACGCTGACAAGAACGTCAAACCGCTGCTGGCCGGGCAAAGCCTGAGCCAGGTGCGCCTGGCCCTGAGTCTGGCGCTGGAGCAGGCGCAGTGGGCGGCGCTCAACGGTCAGGCGCCGGTGTACACCCAGGCGCTGGCCGAGGCACGCGATGTACTCAAGGGCAATTTCAACCCGGACAATCCGCAAAGCAAAGTCATGCTTGAACAGGTCGCCGAGCTGAGCAAGGAACCGGTCACCGTCAAGACGCCGGATCTGGCCGGCACCCTGAGTGCGGTGCAGGGATATCTGGAGCGACGTAACGTCAATGCCGAGGAATCGGTGAAACCGTTCGCCAAGCCTGCCGCCAATGCTGCGCAGGAGGCGACTCCATGAAGCGCCTCTATGTAATCGTGTTTCTGGTCATCGCCGCGACGGCAGCGCTGGGCCTGGCGATTGCCGAGCATTCCGGTTACGTGCTGGTGGCGTACAAGAGCTTCCGCTACGAATCGAGCCTGTGGGCGACACTCGCGGTGATCGCGGTGCTGTGGCTGCTGTTCTGGGGCATCAAGGTGCTGGTCGAGCTGGTGATGACCTCCACCGGCGTGGTCAATCCGTGGTCGCGACGCAATCGCAGCCGCCGCGTGCAAGTGGCGATCGAACACGGACAACTGGATCTGGCTGAAGGTCGCTGGGCCAGCGCGCAGCGGCACTTGACCCGCGCAGCGGAAGCCGAGCGTCAGCCACTGCTGTATTACCTCGGCGCCGCCCGTGCGGCGAACGAGCAGGGTCAGTACGAAGAAAGTGATCGTTTGCTCGAACGCGCGCTGGAGCGTCAGCCGCAAGCCGAATTGGCGATCGCCCTGAGTCACGCACAATTGCAGACCGATCGTGGCGACACCGACGGTGCGCTGGTGACCTTGCAGGCAATGCATGAACGGCATCCGCGCAGCGTTCAGACACTGCGTCAATTGCAGCGTCTGCATCAGCAACGTGGCGAATGGTCGGCGGTGATTCGTTTGCTGCCTGAGTTGCGCAAGGACAAAGTGCTGCCGCCGGCAGAACTGGCCGAGCTCGAACGGCGCGCCTGGGGTGAGAACCTGTCCTTGGCAGCGCATCGCGAAGAAGACGGTACGGTGGGTCTGCAATCGCTCAAGCGGGCGTGGGAACAGCTGACTTCGGCGCAGCGTCAGGAAGCACCTTTGGTACTGGCCTATGCCGAGCAACTGCGCCAGTTGGGCGCTCAGGTCGAAGCCGAAGAAGTGCTGCGCACAGCGCTCAAACGCAAGTACGACAGCCATCTGGCGCGGCTTTATGGTCTGGTTCGTGGCAGTGATCCTGCGCGTCAGTTGCAGATTGCCGAAGGCTGGCTCAAGGAGCACCCCGCCGATCCGAGTCTGCTGCTGACCCTCGGGCGGTTGTGTCTGCAAACCAGTCTGTGGGGCAAGGCTCGCGACTATCTGGAAAGCAGTTTGCGTGTGCAGCGCAATCCGGAGACCTGTGCGGAGTTGGCCCGTCTGCTTGCACAGCTTGGCGATACCGAGCGCAGCAATCAGTTGTTCCAGGAAGGTCTGGGGCTGCTGGACGAGCGTCTGCTGGCGGCACCTTTACCGGTTGCGGCAAAGGTCTGAAGGGCGGGGGAGGATGCTCCCTCGTGAACCTCGATGACCGAAAATTCCCCTTCTTCGCGCTCTGGAGACAAAGTCCTACAGAGCGCTTCACCGTTTCCTATCGAGCCTGTCGGGTTTTCCCTACACCTGCGGTGAACTGTCGGCAGGCCCTTGCCTTGAAAGGCTGACACGCTTTCCTCTACCGTAACCGTCTGTCTCTACTGTTACGGAAAAGCCATGTCGTTGGCCTGCTCACGCTCCTTGTTCTTCATGGCTTTCATTGCGGGGGCCTTTGCTCTGGGAGCTTCCTATTACCTCGAATACGCGGTCGGCCTGACGCCTTGCAGTCTGTGCCTGGTGCAGCGGTTGTTCCTCACATTGCTGTGCATTGGCTGCGGCGTGGCGGCGGTGCATGGCCCCCGGCGTGTTGGCTTATGGTGGTACTGGCTGTTTGCGCTCGGCGCCAGTCTGGGGGGAACCACCGCTGCGTGGCGGCAGGTGTTGATCCAGAGTGACTCGATGCTGCAACTGGTCAAATGCTCGCCAACCGTGGAATCACTGTTCAGCGACCTGCCGTGGATTTGCGCCTTGCAACGGATGTTCAACGGCGGCGCTGATTGTGCGGACATCTCCTGGACACTGTTCGATTTGAGCATCCCGGAATGGAGCCTGCTGTTTTTTGTCGGCGTGTCGATCCTTGCGGTTTATCAGTTGTTGCGTCTGATCTGGAGCGCTCTGCAACGACCGGTCAGCGACGAAGCGTCGCACCACCTGCTGGTCAGGGATTAAACACTTGTATGAACTTTATCTCCTGCGTACCTTGAAGCCATAGGCGTGCGGGCATAATCTGGCCGGCACGTGTCATTGGATTTATGTTGCTCGATGACGCTCTGCCCGATCGTCCACCAGTCAAATCAGAACAGGGGCGCGGGTGTAGAGCAGCATGACCCACAAGGGAAGAGAGATCGCCATGCTCGAAAGTTGTCAGAATGCTCAGGAACGTTGGGGTGGGGTTCATCTGCTGATCGACCGCTGGTTGCAGGAGCGTGAAGAGCTGATCGGCGCCTACGACAAGCTCGGTGCGCAGCCTGAGTCGCTGTCCGAGAGCCGCAAGCCTTTGCAGGAATTCTGCGGCGTGCTGGTCGATTACGTATCGGCGGGGCACTTCGAAATCTATGAACAGCTGACTGGCGAAGCCAAGGCGTTCAACGACAAGCGCGGTCTGGAACTCGCCGAGACCATATACCCGCGCATCGACGTCATTACCGAGAAGCTGCTCGCGTTCAACGACCTGTGCGACGAAGGCAAATGCGTTGCGGAGAAATTCAAGGAGTTGGGCGGCTTGTTGCACGAGCGCTTTGAACTTGAAGATTGCCTGATCGAAGTGCTGCACACGGCACACAAGGCAGAAGATCCGGTTCAGGCCTGATCCACGTCCTTCATGAAAAACGGTGCGCCCGAAAGCGCACCGTTTTTTTATGCCTGATCAGCTCGTCGCGCCACGCAATTCCACTTCGAAAACCAGAGGTGTGAACGGCGCGATCAGGTCGCCGGCACCGTCGGCGCCATAGGCCTGATCCGATGGAATCACCAGCCGCCATTTCGCCCCCACCGGCATGTTCTGCAAGGCGGTGCGCCAACCGGCGATCACGCTGTCGAGGTTGAACCATTGCGGCTGGGTGTTCTGATCGAACACGGTGCCATCCGGCAGCTTGCCGACATACAGCACCTGCACTTTGCCGTCCGGGCCGGCCTTGGCGCCGGAGCCTGGAACCAGTTCAGTCAGGAGGATGCCATCGGCCAGTTCCTTCACCCCCGGTTTGGCTTTTTCCGCACTGAGAAAGCGTTGCTCGTTTTCCATCGCAGCATCGCTCGACTGCCGTGAAGCCTGCTCGGCGTTGCGCGATTCGTGGTCGGCCAGAATCTGTTCGATACGCGCTTCACTCAGCGCCAGTGGCTTGCCCTGATACGCCTGCTGCAGACCTTCGATCAGCGCCTGGATCTGCAACTGCGGCACCTCCTGACGCAGCCGTTCGCCGAGGCTGGCACCGAGGCTGTAAGCCAGATCATGAGCATCGTTCGCCGTGTTTTTTTCATCGGCATACGCCGTCGAAAAAAACACGCAGAGGGACAAAATAAAGTAGCGCGACATGGGCACTCTCCGACCTGGGATGCGGGGGATTATGCCAGTGCAAACGTCTGCATCGGTGAACTGCTTTTTCCCGCGCGCAGAACATTTCGGCTTCGGTGCAACGCAACGGTGCAGATACTGTCAACATGCCCTAGCGGCGGTATCAGCAGAGGTCTAGTATGAGCCGCACTCACGTCAGCCAGGAGGTAAACCATGTCGGCCACCAAGAAGCCTGTAAATACTCCGTTGCACTTACTCCAACAGTTGTCGGGCAGCCTGCTCGAGCATTTGGAAAACGCTTGCTCGCAAGCCTTGGCTGATGCTGAAAAACTGCTCGCCAAGCTGGAAAAGCAACGCGGCAAGGCGCAGGAAAAACTGCATAAATCGCGCACCAAATTGCAGGACGCCGCCACCGCCGGCAAAGCCAAGGCACAGAACAAAGCCAAGGCTGCCGTGAAAGAACTCGAAGACCTGCTGGACGCTTTGAAAGATCGTCAGTCCGAAACCCGCAGCTACATTCTGCAACTCAAGCGCGATGCCCAGGAAAGCCTGAAACTGGCCCAGGGTGTCGGCCGCGTTCAGGAAGCAGTGGGCAAGGTTCTGTCGTCGCGTTCGGCCAAACCGGCAGCAGCACCAGCGAAGAAAGTCGCTGCCAAGCCTGCTGCAAGCAAAGCCCCGGCGAAGACCGCTGCGGCGAAACCTGCTGTTGCGAAAACCGCCGCCAAACCAGCGGCCAAGGCGCCAGTGAAAGCGGCTGCCAAACCAGCGGCGAAAACTGCAGCGAAGAAGCCGGCGGCGAGCGCGGCAAAACCGGCGGCTAAAACCACCGCAGCCAAACCTGCTGCAGCCAAGCCAGCAGTGAAAGCCACCCCTGCCAAAGCCGCTGCAAAACCGGCCGCGAGCAAAGCTGCACCGGCGAAAACCGCAGCCGCCAGACCTGCTGCCAAAGCAGCAGCGAAACCAGCAGCGAAACCAGCAGCAAAACCTGCTGCGAAGACCGCCGCTGCGAAGCCTGCTGCCAAGACTGCGGCCAAGCCGGCCGCCGCCAAACCTGCTGCGAAAGTGGCGGTAAAACCGGCTGCCAAACCAGCCGCAACATCGGCAGCAAAACCTGCGGCAAAAACCGCTGCGAAACCGGCCGCCAAGCCAGCTGCGAAACCCGCTGCTGCAAAGCCGGCCGCCAAGCAAGTCGCAAAACCAGCGCTGAAAAAGCCCGCAGCTGCCAAGCCAGCCGCGACCAAACCGGCTGCCGCTCCAGCAGCCAAGCCTGCACCTGTGGCGACCCCGGCTGCTCCAGCTGCCTCGGCACCGTCGTCCGCCAATCACTCGACCCCTTCGACTGCGCCAGCGCCAGCCGCTTCGTCTAACGTCAGCAGCACCCCGACCAGCGCTTCCTAAGTGCCGGTTGCCGCGACGCGCAGCACTTGCAGCGCGTCGCGGTTCAGGCTGGCGGCATTGCCGGCCAAGCCCTCAAGCCAGGTCACCGAACCTGCATCGTTGCGCGTCCACTCCTGCGCCACACCTTCGAGCCGTGACAGCAAGGTGCGCTCAGCTTCAAGCTCCAGTGATTTGATCTGCTCGCGCATGCCGGCCACCACCGCATCGTCGACGGCCCGCGCTCTCCATTGCATGCGCAGGGTCCGCAGCGGCTGCACCACTTCGATATCCCACGGCGCGGTCAAGGCCTTGAGCAGACGTATGCGCGGTTCATCGCAGGCCACCGCGCGCTGCTCCAGCCATAAACCGCAGAGCAGCAGGCAGACATTGGCGCCCGCCGTTTGCAATTGCAGGCAGGCATCTTCCACGCCCGGCCGGGCGTAGACATCAAGGGCAAAGCTCCACAGGTCAGAGGACATCGTGCTACTCGCGCCAGTTGTGAGCGAAGCTGGTAGACTCCGCCGCCATTATGATCCGACTTCAGAACCTGACTTTACAGCGTGGCCCGCAACGTCTGCTAGAAGACGCCGAGCTGACCCTGCACGCCGGCCACAAAGCCGGCCTCATCGGCGCCAACGGTGCCGGCAAATCCAGCCTGTTCGCCCTGCTGCGCGGCGAGTTGCACCCGGACTCGGGCGACTGCCTGCTGCCGGCCGACTGGCGCATCGCGCATATGCGCCAGGAGGTCGACACCCTCGAACGCCTGGCGGTCGATTATGTGCTCGATGGCGACCTGCGTCTGCGCGAGGTGCAACGCGAGCTTGCCGCCGCCGAAGAGGCCCATGACGGCACCGCACTGGCGCGCCTGCACGCCGAACTCGACAGCGCCGACGGCTACACCGCCGATGCGCGGGCGCGCAAGCTGCTCGCCGGTCTTGGTTTCACCAATGAGCAGATGGACCGTCAGGTAGGAGATTTCTCCGGTGGCTGGCGGATGCGTCTGAATCTGGCGCAGGCACTGATGTGTCCGTCGGATCTGCTGCTGCTCGACGAACCGACCAACCACTTGGATCTCGACGCGATCATCTGGCTCGAAGAGTGGCTGAAGAGTTATCCGGGCACCTTGCTGCTGATTTCCCACGACCGGGATTTCCTCGACGAAGTGGTCGATCACGTCGCCCATGTCGATCAACGCAAACTGACCCTTTACCGGGGCGGCTACACCGCGTTCGAGCGCGCCCGTGCCGAGCGTCTGGCCCAGCAGCAACAGGCCTACGAGAAGCAGCAGGCGCAGCGTGCGCACATGGAAAGCTACATCGCCCGCTTCAAGGCGCAAGCGACCAAGGCCCGTCAGGCGCAGAGCCGGATCAAGGCACTGGAGCGCATGGAAGAATTGTCGGCGGCCCACGTCGATTCGCCGTTCGACTTTGTTTTCCGCGAGTCGACCAAAATCTCCAGCCCGCTGATCGACCTGTCTGATGCGCGTCTGGGCTATGGCGACAAGACCATCCTCGAGAAGGTCAAGTTGCAACTGACCCCGGGTGCGCGGATCGGCCTGCTTGGGCCGAACGGTGCGGGTAAGTCGACGCTGATCAAGAACCTCGCCGGCGAGCTCGAACCGCTGGCCGGGCGCCTGACCCGTGGTGAAAACACCGTGGTCGGCTACTTCGCCCAGCATCAGCTCGACTCGCTGGACTCCAAGGCCAGTCCGTTGCTGCACTTGCAGCGCTTGGCGCCGGGCGAGCGCGAGCAGACCCTGCGCGACTTCCTCGGCGGCTTCGACTTCCGGGGAGCGCGCATCGATGAGCCGGTGCTGAATTTCTCCGGTGGCGAGAAGGCCCGTCTGGCTCTCGCGTTGATCGCCTGGGAGCGGCCGAACCTGTTGCTGCTCGACGAACCGACCAACCACCTCGACCTGGAAATGCGTCTGGCGCTGACCATGGCGCTGCAGGAATTCAGCGGCGCGGTGCTGGTGGTCTCTCACGATCGGCACTTGCTCAAGAGCACCACCGACAACTTCTATCTGGTTGCCGACGGCAAAGTCGAAGAGTTCGATGGCGATCTCGAAGACTACGCACGTTGGCTGGTGGAATACCGTCAGCGCAATGCGCCGGTCAGCAACACGCCGGTCAACCCGGACAAGACCGACAAGAAAGCGCAACGCCAAGCGGCGGCAGCGTTGCGTCAGCAACTGGCGCCACACAAGCGCGAGGCCGATAAGCTCGAAGCCGAACTCGGCAAGCTGCACGAGAAACTGGCCAAGGTCGATGCCAGCCTCGGTGACAGCGATATCTACGAGCCGGCGCGCAAGAATGAATTGCGTGACCTGCTCGCCGAACAGGCCAAATTGAAGGTTCGTGAAGCCGAGCTGGAAGAAGCCTGGATGGAAGCCCTGGAAACCCTGGAAAGCATGCAGGCGGAGCTGGAGGCGTTGTCCTGATGGAAGCCTTCAAGCTGCCCTTTGCGGCGGTGTGGGTCGAACCGTTGTGGTTCACCGCGCAGATTCTGCTGATTCTGCTGGCCGGTTACCTGACCCAGCGTTTCGTTGCCAAAGGCCTCACTCGCCTCGGTGAGCGCTATCCGTTCCCACCGCAGTTGCTGATGCCGCTGCGTGGCGTGTTGCGCTGGCTGATCATGGGCAGCGCGCTGCTCTTCGTGCTCGAGCGCCTCGGCGTCTCCGCCACGGTGCTGTGGACGGCGCTGTCGGGATTTGTCGCGGTGGCGGCGGTGGCGTTCTTCGCCATGTGGAGCGTGCTGTCGAACCTGCTCTGCGCCATTCTGATCTTCACCGTCGGGCCGTTCCGCCTCGGCGACGTGGTCGAGCTGGTCGACACCACCGACAAGCCTGGCGTCAAAGGCCGGGTGATCGCGATCAATCTGCTCTACACCACGCTGGTCGAGGCTGAAGAACTCGGCACCGGCAGCGCCATGGTGCAGGTGCCGAACAGCCTGTTCTTCCAGCGATCGGTGCGGCGTTGGCGCGGGACCGATGTGTTGCCGTCGAGCGGGTTCGAGAAGTAGCTTTTTCAGCAAGATCGCAGTCTTCGGCAGCTCCTGCATTTGGAATACGATCCCTGTAGGAGCTGCCGAAGGCTGCGATCTTTTGCTTTTAGCCCCAAACGGCATTAGTTTTGACGACTTGTCACAAGCATCAGCCGAGGTATGCGATGGAGCTTCAAACATGGCTGGCATTTTTTGCCGCCTGCTGGGTGATCAGCCTGTCCCCGGGCGCGGGCGCCATCGCGTCGATGTCCAGTGGTCTGCAATACGGGTTCTGGCGCGGTTATTGGAACGCGCTGGGCCTGCAGATCGGTCTGGCGGTGCAGATCGCGATTGTCGGCGCGGGGGTTGGCGCTGTGCTCACCGCTTCGGCCACAGCATTCCATGCGATCAAATGGTTCGGCGTTGCCTATCTGGTTTATCTGGCGATCAAGCAATGGCGGGCGCTGCCCATGGACATGAGCGATGACGCTGCAGTGCGGCCGATCGGCAAGCCACTGGCCCTGGTGTTTCGCGGCTTTCTGGTGAACATCAGCAACCCCAAGGCGTTGGTGTTCATGCTTGCGGTGTTGCCGCAGTTCATCAATCCCCATGCGCCGCTGCTGATTCAGTATGTGGTGATCGGCGTGACCATGGTGGTCGTCGACCTGATTGTCATGGCCGGCTACACCGGGCTGGCGTCGAAGGTGCTGCGCCTGTTGCGCACGCCCAAGCAGCAGAAACGCATGAACCGCACCTTTGCCGGGTTGTTCATCGGCGCAGCGGCATTCATGGCGACGTTGCGCAAAGCGGCGGCGTAAAACGCTCGGGCAAGAAAAAAGGCGACCTCAAGAGGTCGCCTTTTTCATTTCTACCGAGACATCGGGGCAAGCGAGCTTTTCTTGAATCAATAGCGAGGGCCGCTTCGCGACCCAACGGGGATAAATCCCCTCGCCACAGAGCTCTTCGCCACAAAAGTCCTCAGATCCGGCTCAGCGTAAAATCACCGGCGCCGTATCACGCGGCAGATTGTTACGCTGCGGCGCTTCACGCGGCTGCTCATAACCGTCACCACCACCGAGCTGCATGCTCAGCTGCCCGGCCACGTCTTCGCCCAAGGCCTTCGACACCTCACGCACCACCCGCGGACGATTCAGCGAGATCTTGATGTCGCGATGGTTCACCAGTTTGGTGTCCTGCGCTTCGCCCATCGCCGTGAAGGCCGAGGTGATCTCGTAGGTCTTGGTGTTGATCAGACTGAAATCCGCCACCAGCGTCAGGCCCAGCACCGCCGAATAGCTGTCGGTGTGCGCCAGCTCGTTGATGTCCTGGGTGAAGTCGATGTCGGACACAGTGCCGAACAGCACGTAGTCGGCGCCTTTGAAGTTGCCGGCCTTGATGCGCTTGATCACGTCATACACATCGCCTTTGGATGAGGCGGTATACGGCGTGCCCTGCACCAGCTGGAACATGCCGGTACGCAGGATTTCACCCTTGATGTCGCCGGTGAATTTGCGCAACTCGCCCTGTTCGATGTAGCTGGTGGTCGCTTCGATCTCGTTGTAGCTCGAAGAGCCGCTGGCGCTGTAGTAACTCTCGCGGTGATTGCTCTGCGCCGAAACGATGTGGATGTATTGCTCCACGCGCTCCTGATACGCCAGATCCGTCACCGCCACTTTCGGGGCCGCCTGCGCGCTGAACGCGCAAGCCAGGGCCATCATGCCAATCCATGTGCGCATCAATCAACGCTCCGTGGTTTTGCGGATCTCTTTTTCGTCCATCCACTCGGCCAGACCGCTTTCGACGTCGATCAACTGCAGGCTGAATTTGTAGAAGACGTCCTTGTAATCACTGCTGCGCTTGACGATCGAGCTGATCGAACCTTCGATGCGGTACTTGGCGGCGATCATGTTGCCGGTCTTGGCCACGGTGCTTTTTTTGTACAGGCCGCTTTGGTTTTGCAGCTTGAGCTGGTCAACCTGGCTCTGCATCGCATTGTTGTCGCTGGCGAAGCGCGCGACACCGGTCTTCATCAACTGAGTCTTGATGCTGGTGGTGATTTCGCGGGTGTCGATGTACTCGCTGGTCTTGTTCTTCACATCGTAGACCTGAACCACCGGACGGCCCTGCAGAATGCCGGACTGGGCCAGCGAGCGGGTCATCGACTCGGCGATCATTTGCAGGTCGGTCGAACCGAATTCGTTGGTCACGGTTTCAACCGCTTTGGTGTCGCCGTAGCTGATGTTCTTGCTGCCCAGGGTCGGCGAGGTGTTGGCGCAACCGGAGGCGAGCAGGGCGATGACGGCGATGCAGGAAAAGCGTGCAAACATGAGAAAGCTCTCTCAATCAGAAATAGGGTGGCGGGCTTAAGGCGTCTTGATTTCCAGACGGAAATCCACGGCTTTCGGGGTCGGCGCGATGGCCTGAATGAAGCTGGTCTGGGCGCCGTACATCATCTGGCTTTTCCACACTTCTTCTTCGGCAACCGGGAAACCTTCGGCGCCAAGCCAGGCGAAGCGGTAGTAGAAAATCTTGTTGCTGTTGAGGGTATTGCTCAACTGCACGTTGACGGTCATGAAGCCGTTTTCACGAGCCACGCGCATGGCGCCGACGACGATGTGTTTCTGCGGGCCCATGGCCACGACTTTGCTCGCGGCGCTGCCCGGCTCCGGCGGTGGCGGGGTGGCGCAGCCTGCCAGCAAGGCGAGGGCGGCGACGGCGATGATCTTCAAGCGCATTGCAAAGACTCCGTTCTTAAGGTTGTTTGAGGCTGGCGACGTTGGTCGCGGCAGCGCTCGGCATTACGTGAGCAGCGATGCCGCCAGCGAATACCTGGTTGCCTACGGCACGCAGGCTGATCACTTGGTAGCGCTGGTCGACGGTGACCTTGACCACCGAGCCGCCGACGGCGCTCGGCAGGGTAACCTGATGCTCACCTTTTTTCAGGCGCAGACGCACCACTTGGGTGTTGTCCGGCAGGGTGCGCCATGTACGGGTATCGGCACCTTCGAGCACTGCTGAAGAAATCCCCACGGCGAGACCGGCCAGCGGGTTGGTTTCGTTGATCTGCTTCTGCGCCACACCTTTGGTGATCGCGCGCACGGTGGTGCGCACGATGATCCCCGGCATGTCATCGCGCAGGGCGCGGCGGGACATGGCGGTGGTGCTGTTCAGCGCGGTCAGGTCGACCTGCTTGCCGTCGACACCGATCTGCGCAAACGGCGCGGTGGAGGTGTCCGGTTTGATGATCGGGAACGACAGCGGAGTGATCACCACGTTGTTGGAAATCGGCAGCGGCAGCGGCACGCGAATCGAGTCGCGGGCCGGGGCCAGACCGCTCTGCACGACGATGAGAATGTCGCTGTCATCGGATTTGGAAGGCTTGTCGAGATTGACCAGCGCCTGCTCGAGCAACGGCGTGTTCGGGCGCAGTTCGGCAGCCTTGCGATAACCCGGCGCGGCCAGATCCTTCTCGCCCAAAGCTTCGTAAACGAAACCGGCCAGGTAATGGCTGAACGCACTCTGGTAGCTGTTCTTCAGGCCGACCACTTCCGGCGCGTCGAGGCTGGCCACCGGATAACCCTGCAAATCCTTGTACTGGGTCTTGATGCCTTCTTTCTCGGCCTGTTCTTCGCTCTTGAGGTATTCCTTGTCGCGCAGGTCGGCGATCACTGCTTCGCGTTCGTGGGTCTTTTTGATCGCCGTGCGGGCGCCATCGAAATCGTTGACCGCCAACAGGTTCAGGGCCATCTGCGTGGTCAGCATGACTTTTTCGTAGTCATAGCCTTCGTAGCGACGCACCTTGTCGTTGACGATGAAGCTGCCGAACTGTGCCAGGTACTTGGCCGAGTCGAGCTTGACCGCGTCTTCCCACTGACCGACCACCTGATCGGCGCTGCCCCAGGCGTTCTGGCTGCCCGACAGGTCGCCCTTGGCGCGCAGCAGTTCACCTTTCTCGAAGTAATAGAGCAGGTCTTTGTCGGTGCCAGTGTTGTTCTTTTCCAGCAGGGTCAGCGCCGCGTCGACGTTGCCGGAAGCCAGTTGCTGATTGGTCTGGGCCAGTTCGGAGTCGTAGTTGCGAAACGCTGCGCAGCCGGACAACAGCGTGACAGCGCTGAGCGCGAGCAGCATGGGAGCGCGGAATGCCATGGGTACTTCTTCCCTGAGTAACAAAACTTGCAGCCGCGTGTGCTGGTCGGGCTGGTGTGACCTATCGACGGGGCGCTGGCCTCCTGCCAATTCCTCATGCGTGAGGAGCTTTTGATGCCGGCTCGCTGGGCGAGGGCGCGGCATTATAAGCGCGTGGTGATGGCGATGTAATGTCTTTTTAGTGGCCTGCCGAAAGGTCGTGCCATCATTTAGTCAAGTTGTTCACGACGCGTTCGGCCGCTATTTTGCCAGGCCCGAACGCGCTGCCATTGGCAAAAATCCGATCGCCGAGGGAACGCAGGGTAATGACCTGGCGGTTCTGATCAATCCGGATCTTCAGCGGCGCGGCGTTGTTGACGTGGGGCAGGGTGATTGCGTGTTCACCTTTCTTCAGGCGCAGGCGCAGTACCTGAGTCAGGTTGGGCAGTGTGCGCCACGTACGCGTATCGGCCTGTTCGAACCCATCCCAATGGGTCACGTACGATGCTTTGCTCGGGTCGCGGCGGTTGTCGGTGGCTTGCACATCGGCTGCCAGAAAGGCTCGGTAGGTGGTGCGCTGGATGATGCCGGGCATGTCATCGCGCAGCGTGCGCAAGGACATGTCGGTGATACTGTTGACCGGGATCAGTTTCTTCTGGCGTCCATCGATGCCGATCTGATTGAACGACGGCGTTGAAGTGTCGGGCACCATCACCGGGAACGAGATGTTGGCGACAATGACCTGACCGTCTGCCAGCTTCACCGGGTACGGCACACGCAGCGAACTGCGTGCAGGGGCGAGGCCGCTTTGCACGATGATCAGCACATCGCTTTCGTCACCCTTGAGGCCGGGACTGTCGAGGTCACGCAATGCCTGCTGAAAGAACGGCAAGTCCGGGCGCAATTCGATGGCCTGGCGATAGCCGGGCGCGGCGAGATTCTTTTCCCCTAGCGCTTCATAGGTAAAGCCCGCGAGGTAGTGACTGAACGCGCTTTGGTAGCCGTTCTTCAAGGCGATCACCGCCGGCGCGTCCAGCATGACTACCGGATAGCCCTGCAGATCCTTGTAGTGCACACGCACGCCCTGCTTTTTCGCTACCTCTTCGACGCGCTCATATTCGAACTCGCGCTGCCGGGCGATCAGCGCTTCGCGCTCATGGGTTTTCTTGATGTCGGCGCGGGCGCCGTCGAAATCATTCACGGCCAGTTGGTTGAGGGCCATCTGCGTGGTCAGCATGACTTTTTCGTAGTCATAGCCATCGTAGCGGCGCAGCTTGTCATTGATGATGCTGCCCCAGTGATTACCCATGGCAGCCAAGAGTTTGTCGCCGGTGGTTTCAATGGTGTCCTGGCGCTCGACCACCATTTGCTCGGCACTGCGCCATGCCGCCTGACTCTGCGGCAGTTCGCCGCCCGCACTCAACACCGCGCCTTTTTCGAAGTAATAGAGCAGATCCTTTTGCTCGTCCGGGTTATGCGCTTCGATCAAAGCCAGTGAGCCGGCGACATTGCCTTGCTTCAATTGCTCGGTGGTCTGTTCCAGCTCCAGATCGTAATTGCGATAAGCCGCGCAACCCGCCAGTTGCGTAATAGCGGTCAGCAGCAGGGCAAGCAGAAGGCAAGGGCGCATTGAGTGGGGTCTTCCTTGAACAAAGCGAGAACATTTACGTTATTGGAGCTGATGGTGGCACATCGCTTCAGCGATATGAATCATTCCCTGCAGGCACCGACAAAGCTTGAGAGAAACGTCTGCGAAGTGAACAATATGTAACTTCGCATTTCCATTTGAGATTCGTTCATGACTGCCTCGTCCCGATTGCTGGCCTGGCTGCTGTTCCCGTTATTGTCCCTGAGCAGCCTGCCGCTGCTGGCCGATACCGTGGAAGGCGCGCCGCAAGCGTTGCACCTGCTCGATTACATCAGTGCCGATTACCCGCCAACGGTCGCGGCAGGCAAAGTCATCGACGATGGCGAATACCGCGAACAGCTGGAATTCACCCAGGCTCTGCAAGGCTTGATCACTGCATTGCCAGCCAAACCGGAAAAAGCCGCGCTGGAACACGGCGTCGAGTCTTTGCACGCCGCCATCAGTGCGAAGCAGAACGGTGCCGATGTCGCCCGTCAGGCTCGACAGCTGGGGGCGAAACTGGCGGTGGCTTATGAAGTCAGCCAGGCACCGATCATCACCCCGGACCCGACACGCGGTGCGCCGTTGTATGCGCAGAACTGCTCGGTGTGCCACGGCGACACTGGCGCTGGCGACGGCCCGGCCGGTGTCGGTCTGACCCCTGCGCCAGCCAACCTGCGCGACGCTGCGCGCATGGATCACCTGAGCCTGTACGCGATCTACAGCACCCTCGGCCAGGGTGTCGAAGGCACCGACATGCCGGCGTTTGCCGATCAGCTCGATGATCGCCAGCGCTGGGATCTGGCCACCTACATCGCCGGCTTCAGTGCCGATGCGGCGGCCGCCAAGTCCGACAAGGTCTACAACATCGCCGACCTGGCCCGGCAGACCCCGGCCGAGGTGCAGGCGGCGGAGGGCGCAGAGGTCGCGGCAACGTTCCGTGCCCAGCGCGCACAACCGCCGCAGGTCAAACGCGGTCCGGCACAGTTGCTCGATTACACCGCCGCCACGCTGGACAAGAGCCTCGCGGCCTACCGCGCCGGGGAACATGATCAGGCCTATGACCTGTCGGTAGCGGCATATCTGGAAGGCTTCGAGCTGGTCGAAAGCTCGCTGGACAACGTCGATGCCAACGTGCGCAAGGACACCGAAAAATCGCTGATGGCGTACCGGCAGTCGCTGCAGGACGGTCTGCCGGTCGAACAGGCCGAACAGCGTCTCGACGCGGCCAAGGCCAAACTCAAGGAATCCGCCGGCCTGCTGGGCAGCGACGGCCTGAGCTGGTCGCTGAGTTACATCTCCGGTCTGCTGATTCTGCTGCGCGAAGGTCTGGAAGCGATTCTGGTGCTGGCGGCGATCCTCGCCTTCTTGCGCAACACCGGCCAGCAATCGGCCGTTCGCAGTGTCAACGTTGGCTGGGGCCTGGCCTTGCTGGCGGGCTTGGGCACCTGGGCGCTGGCGGCGTATGTGATCGACGTCAGCGGTTCGCAGCGTGAGTTGCTGGAAGGCGCCACCGCGCTGTTTGCCAGCGTCATGGTGCTGTGGCTCGGCGTGTGGATGCATGACCGCCGTCACGCGGCGGCCTGGCAGGATTACATCAAAAGCAGCCTGGTCGGCGGCGGTGGACGTTTCGGCTTTGCGATCCTGGCGTTCTTCTCGGTCTATCGCGAGTTGTTTGAAGTGATCCTGTTCTACGAAACCCTGTGGCTGCAGGCCGGGCCTGCCGGGCACAACGCCGTGTTGGCCGGCGGTGCGACGGCGCTGGTGCTGCTGGTCGGTCTGGCGTGGGTGATCCTGCGCGGCTCGGCAAAACTGCCGCTGACGCTGTTCTTCAGCATCAACGCCGCGCTGTTGTGCGCGTTGTCGGTGGTATTTGCCGGGCATGGTGTGAAGGCCTTGCAGGAAGCCGGGATCTTCGGCACACGGCCGGTGGCGTTCTTTGAATTCGACTGGCTGGGGATCCATGCCGATGCCTATTCGCTGACCGCGCAGGTGGTGGCGATTGTGGCGATTGCTGTGCTGTATGGGCGCAGTTGGGTGGCGGAGAAGCGCCGGGTTTCGGCTGCATAAAGGCATTCGCTGCGCTCATATTCGCGAGCAGGCTCGCTCCCACAGGTTCGGTATGTATCCTGTGAGAGCGAGCCTGCTCGCGAATTTTTTGGAGGCAAGAACATGCGTGTATGGATCGATGCCGACGCCTGTCCGCGGGCGGCGAAGGATCTGGTGGTGAAGTTCGCGTTAAAGCGCCAGTTCGAAGTGGTGCTGGTGGCCGGGCAGCCGCAGATCAAACCGGGGCTGGCGATCGTCAAATTGATTGTCGTGCCGAGCGGGCCGGATGCGGCAGATGATTATCTGGTCGAGCATGCGGTGCCGGGCGAACTGGTGATCTGCAGCGATATTCCGCTGGCCGATCGGCTGGTGAAGAAGGGCGTGGCGGCGCTGGATCCGCGCGGCAAGGAGTTCGATGCGCAGAACATGGGCGAACGCCTGGCGGTGCGTAACCTGTTCACCGATCTCAGAGAGCAGGGCCAGATGAGCGGCGGGCCGGCGCCGTTTGGCGAGCGGGAGAAGCAGGCGTTTGCCAATGCGCTGGACCGGATTCTGACCCGGCTCACCCGCAAGCCCTGAAAAGATCGCAGCCTGCGGCAGCTCCTACAGGGGCGGTGTATGCCGCAATATCACGGCGCGACACGAAACCTGTAGGAGCTGCCGAAGGCTGCGATCTTTTGATTTCAAGCGTCGTTTTCGTGAGTCAGTTCGAGCACGCGGTCGACCAGTTTGTTGATCCCCGAAGCCGCTTCACTGATGGTCTGCGCCAGCATGTACGCTGGGGTGGTGACCAGTTTGCGCGCCTTGTCTTCGACGATTTCGGTCACAGCGCACTCTTCGTGGGTGGCGCCCATCTTGTTCATGGCCGCAGCGGTGTCGGCGTCGTTGCCGATGGTGCAGGTCACGCCCGGGCCATAGATTTTTGCCGCCAGCGCAGGGGAGATGCAGATCAGTCCGACCGGCTTGCCCGCTTCGGCAAATGCTTCGGCCAGGGCCAGCACTTCGGGTTGCACGGTGCAGCCGGCGCCTTCGATGGCGAAGTTCGACAGGTTCTTCGCTGCGCCGAAACCGCCGGGCACGATCAGCGCATCGAAGTCTTCGACGTCGGCGTCGCGGATATCCTTGACGTTGCCCCGGGCAATGCGCGCCGATTCCACCAGCACGTTGCGCGATTCCGGCATTTCTTCGCCGGTCAGGTGGTTGATCACATGCAATTGCGCGATGTTCGGCGCGAAGCACTGCACCTGTGCGCCGCGCTGGTCGAGGCGCAGCAGGGTGATGACACTTTCCTGGATTTCGGCGCCGTCGTACACGCCACTGCCGGACAGGATCACTGCAACTTTTTTGCTCATGGGCTTCTCTCCAGATTCATGGCGCTCAATGTCCCTCAAATCGTCGCGCGTGGCCATAGGGGCATGGCTGACGCACGCGGGTGCAGAGCGCTCTCTCAATGGATCGCAACGGCGGCGGGGTGTTCATTATTTGCCTGGACTGCGTGTGGCAGCCGCCAGCGAATGGCTTATTCGGCTGGCGTTTTCGGCTCGGCAGGAGGGGTCGTTTCGGCCTGGCGCAACTGCTCTGCCTCGGCGGCCTTGGCGAGTTGCTCGTCCTGATAGATTTTCTTCGCCAGTTGCGCATTCTTGAAGCGGCGTCGTAGCCACAGGCCCAGGCCGAGGATCAGCAAGGCGCCGAGCACCCACAGCTCGTACTTCTTGATGCTGCCGAGCATGCCTTCCAGCACTGCGCCGAAGTGATAAGCCGCCGCAGCCAGGGCGGTGGCCCAGATTGCCGCGCCGATGCCGTTGAGCAGCAGATAACGCCCCGGCGGATAACCGGACAGGCCGATCGCCACCGGCATCACCGTGCGCAGGCCGTAAACGAAGCGGAAGCTCAGGACCCAGATGTCCGGATGTTTGCGGATGTGCTCCAGCGCGCGGTCGCCCATCATCTGCCAGCGCGGTTTGCGCGCAAGCAATTTGCGCCCGTGCTTGCGCCCCAGGAAGTACCACAGCTGATCGCCGGCATAACTGCCGAAGAACGCCACGACCACCACCAGATTGATGTCCATGTATCCACGGAACGCAAGGAAGCCTGCGAGCACCAGAATGGTTTCGCCTTCGAAGAACGTGCCGAGAAACAAGGCAAAGTAGCCAAAGTCGTGCAGAAATTGTTGGAGCATTGTCTGGGTGCTGGCGAAATGAACGCGCAGCCTAACCCTTCGGGCACATTCATGAAAGTGTCCAAATGTGTCTCGACGTGAACATTTCCTGCATCGACAATGGATTGCGGCTACCTGTCACAGAGCACACATAACTGTCATCTGTTGGTCATAATGGCCGTCTATAACTGTCACGCTCGCCCGTTTGCCCGGGCTCAGGAGTCTGCCGTGAGCTTTACCCCCGCCAATCGTCTGTTCCCTGCCACTCGTCTGCGCCGCAATCGTCGTGATGATTTTTCGCGGCGGCTGGTGCGTGAAAACGTATTGACGGTCGATGACCTGATCCTGCCGGTGTTCGTGCTCGACGGTGAAAACCGCCGCGAAGCCGTGGCCTCGATGCCGGGCGTCGAGCGACTGACCATTGATCTGCTGCTTGAAGAAGCGGCGAAATGGGTCGAGCTGGGCATTCCGGCGCTGGCTCTGTTCCCGGTCACCCCGCCTGAGCTGAAATCCCTCGATGCCGCCGAAGCCTGGAATCCCGAAGGCATCGCCCAGCGCGCCACTCGCGCCCTGCGCGAGCGTTTCCCGGAGCTGGGCGTGATCACTGACGTCGCGCTGGACCCGTTCACCACCCACGGTCAGGACGGCATTCTCGACGAAGACGGCTACGTGCAGAACGACATCACTGTCGATGCGCTGGTGCGTCAGGCGTTGTCCCACGCCGAAGCCGGCGCGCAGGTGGTGGCGCCTTCGGACATGATGGACGGCCGCATCCAGGCGATTCGTGAGGCGCTGGAAATTGCCGGCCACGTCAACGTGCGCATCATGGCCTACTCGGCCAAATACGCCAGCGCCTACTACGGCCCTTTCCGCGATGCCGTGGGTTCGGCGTCGAACCTGGGCAAGGCCAACAAGGCCTCTTATCAGATGGACCCGGCCAACAGCGACGAAGCGCTGCACGAAGTCGGTGCCGACTTGTCCGAAGGTGCGGACATGGTCATGGTCAAGCCGGGCATGCCCTACCTGGACATTCTTTTTCGCGTCAAAGATGCCTTCAAGGTGCCGACCTTCGTCTATCAGGTCAGTGGCGAATACGCCATGCACATGGCCGCTATCCAGAATGGCTGGTTGAGCGAAGCGGTGATCCTCGAGTCACTGACCGCCTTTAAACGTGCCGGTGCAGATGGCATCCTGACTTACTTTGCCGTTCGTGCCGCTCAATTGTTACGAGAGCAGAAATAGCCCTCCCAGGAACATTCCATGAATACCGAAGGACTCACTGAAGTTGCCGTAAAAGAAGCTCAGCCGGTGGTCGAGCAAATCACCGAAACCCCGCCGGAACTGGAGCCTGCGCCACCCGCGCCGGTTGCCGAAACCGCTGTGGCGGTACCGGCGATCGCCATTCCCGGCCTGGATGACAGCAGCCTGTACATCCACCGCGAGCTTTCGCAATTGCAGTTCAACATCCGCGTGCTGGAACAGGCGCTGGACGAGTCCTACCCGTTGCTGGAGCGTCTGAAGTTCCTGCTGATCTTCTCCAGCAACCTCGACGAATTCTTCGAAATCCGCGTCGCCGGGCTGAAAAAGCAGATCACTTTTGCCCGCGAACAGGCCGGCGCTGACGGCTTGCAGCCGCATCAGGCGCTGGCGCGGATCAGCGAACTGGTCCACGGTCACGTTGACCGCCAGTACGCGATCCTCAACGACATCCTCCTGCCGGAGCTGGAAAAGCATCAGGTGCGCTTCATCCGTCGGCGCAACTGGACGACCAAGCTCAAGACCTGGGTCCGCCGCTATTTCCGCGACGAGATCGCGCCGATCATCACCCCGATCGGCCTCGACCCGACGCACCCGTTCCCGCTGCTGGTGAACAAGAGCCTGAACTTCATCGTCGAGCTCGAAGGCATCGACGCCTTCGGGCGCGACTCCGGTCTGGCGATCATTCCGGCGCCGCGCCTGCTGCCACGGATCATCAAGGTGCCGGAAGAAGTCGGCGGCGCCGGCGACAACTATGTGTTCCTGTCGTCGATGATCCACGCCCACGCCGATGACCTGTTCCAGGGCATGAAGGTAAAAGGCTGCTACCAGTTCCGTCTGACCCGCAACGCCGACCTGGCGCTCGATTCCGAAGACGTCGAAGACCTCGCCCGCGCCCTGCGTGGCGAGTTGTTCTCGCGGCGTTACGGTGACGCGGTGCGTCTGGAAGTCGCCGACACTTGCCCGAAACACCTCTCGGACTATCTGCTCAAGCAGTTCAACCTGAGCGAGACCGAGCTCTATCAGGTCAACGGCCCGGTCAACCTGACGCGCCTGTTCAGCATCACCGGTCTGGACAGCCATCCGGAGCTGCAATACACGCCGTTCACCCCGCAGATCCCGAAACTGCTGCAAAACAGCGAAAACATCTTCAGTGTGGTCAGCAAGCAGGACATCCTCTTGCTGCACCCGTTCGAGTCGTTCACCCCGGTGGTCGACTTGCTGCGTCAGGCCGCGAAAGACCCGCACGTGCTCGCCGTTCGCCAGACCCTGTACCGCTCCGGCGCCAACTCCGAGATCGTCGATGCGCTGGTGGATGCCGCGCGTAACGGCAAGGAAGTCACCGCGGTGATCGAGCTGCGTGCGCGCTTCGACGAAGAATCCAACCTGCAACTGGCCAGCCGTCTGCAAGCGGCCGGTGCGGTGGTGATCTACGGCGTGGTCGGCTTCAAGACCCACGCCAAGATGATGTTGATCCTGCGCCGTGAGGCTGGCGAGATCGTCCGTTATGCGCATCTCGGTACCGGCAACTACCACGCCGGTAACGCCAAGCTTTACACCGACTACAGCCTGCTGACCTCCGACGACGCTTTGTGCGAAGACGTCGGCAAACTGTTCAGCCAGTTGATCGGCATGGGCAAGACGCTGCGCATGAAAAAGCTGCTGCATGCGCCGTTCACCCTGAAGAAGGGCATGCTCGACATGATTGCCCGCGAAACCCAGTTCGCCCTCGAAGGCAAACCGGCGCACATCATCGCCAAGTTCAACTCGCTGACCGATCCGAAGATCATCCGCGCGCTGTACAAGGCCAGCCAGTCCGGCGTGCGCATCGATCTGGTGGTGCGCGGCATGTGCTGCCTGCGTCCGGGCATCGCCGGGGTCTCGCACAACATTCATGTGCGCTCGATCATTGGCCGCTTCCTCGAGCACACGCGGGTGTTCTACTTCCTCAACGGCGGCGACGAGCAGATGTTCCTTTCCAGTGCCGACTGGATGGAGCGCAACCTCGACAAGCGCGTCGAGACTTGCTTCCCGGTGGAAGGCAAGAAGCTGCTGACCCGCGTCAAGAAGGAGCTGGAGCTGTACCTGACCGACAACACCCACAGCTGGAGCCTGCAGTCGGACGGCCGCTACATCCGCAACACGCCAACCGGCAACCAGAACCCGCGCAGTGCGCAGGCGACTTTGCTGGAGCGGTTGGGCAGCCCGATACTGCCTGTCAGCAGTTAAGTGCCGAAGGTCAAAAGCCCCTCACCCTAACCCTCTCCCGGAGGGAGAGGGTTAGGGTGAGGTGTCTTGCGTCATACACTGACCTGAAATACCTGATCGAACTCTGGCCTCAACGCTAGTACAAATCGGCTCCCTCTCCCTCGGGAGAGGGCTGGGGTGAGGGGAGAGCTACACCGCCGCTCTCAAACCAAACCCAATAAAAAGGCGATCCTAACGGATCGCCTTTTTTGTGCCAGCCAGTTACTCAGTGCACCGTGAGAACAATCCCCACCCGCGTCAACCAGTCCGCCTCCAGCCCGAAATCCGCCTGGGTCAGCTGATTTTCGTCCAGCCAGTTCTCCGGGAATTCCACATCGAGATGATCGCCATTGGCATGCAGCACCACCTGCGGCATCGCCTGGGTTCCGCGAATGTGATGGAACAGAATGGCGAACCGCAGCAGCACGCACAGGCGAATCAGCTTGATGCCTTCATCCCCGAATTCGGCAAACTTGTCCTTGGGAATATTGCGCCGGTGCCCGCGCACCAATAGCGCGAGCATCTGCTGATCCTCGCGGGAGAAGCCGGCCAGATCGGAGTGCTCGATCAGGTAGGCACCGTGCTTGTGGTAGTGATAGTGAGCGATGTCGAGGCCGACTTCGTGGACCTTCGCCGCCCAGCCGAGCAGTTCGCGCCAGATGCCGTCATCCAGCTCCCAGTCGACGGCAACCTGATCGAAGGCGTGCAGGGCCTTGCGCTCGACCCGCGCCGCCTGTTCCAGATCGACGTGATAGCGCTCCATCAGCGAGGTCAAGGTGCGTTCACGCACGTCTTCGTGATGATGGCGGCCGAGCAGGTCGTAGAGCACACCTTCACGCAGCGCGCCTTCGCAATGGTCCATGCGTTGCAGTTCGAGGGCATCGAAAATCGCTTCGAGAATCGCCAGGCCCGCCGGGAAGATCGCGCGGCGGTCAGGCTTGATGCCTTCGAAATCGATCTTGTCGGCGTCGCCGAGCTTGAACAGCTTGCGCTTGAGCCATGCCAGACCTTCGGCGTTGACCTCGCCGCTGCCGTGGCCGCCAGCCTTCAGGGCCAGGCCGATGGCGCGAATCGTACCGGAGGAGCCGATGGCTTCATCCCAGGTCAGGCGATGCAGGGCGTGCTCGATGCTCATGATTTCCAGGCGCGCCGCCGTGTAGGCCTGGGCGTAGCGCGCCGGGGTGATCTTGCCGTCCTTGAAGTAGCGCTGGGTGAAACTCACGCAGCCCATTTGCAGGCTTTCGCGCAGCAACGGCTCGAAGCGCTGGCCGATGATGAATTCGGTACTGCCGCCGCCGATATCGGCGACCAAACGTTTGCCCGGGGTGTCAGCGAGTGTGTGCGAAACCCCGAGATAAATCAGGCGCGCTTCTTCACGGCCGGAGATGACTTCAACCGTGTGGCCGAGGATTTCCTCGGCGCGGCGGATGAACTCGCCACGGTTGCGCGCTTCACGCAGGGCGTTGGTGCCGACGATGCGCACGGCACCGAGCGGCATACCGTTGATCAGTTGCGCAAAGCGCTTGAGGCAATCGAGGCCGCGCTGCATCGATTCTTCGTTGAGCTGGCGCGCGTCGTCGATGCCGGCGGCCAGTTGCACCTTCTCGCCGAGGCGCTCGAGGATGCGGATTTCGCCGTTCTGGGCCTTGGCCACGACCATGTGAAAGCTGTTGGAGCCCAGGTCGATTGCGGCGATCAGGGACAGATTCTTGGCTTGGGATTGCGGCATGGTCAGGGGGTCTCGGTCGATAACCCCGACATCGTGCCACGATCAAACGCTGGCGCCAACGCGCATGGTTCAAACCGTTGATTCAGCGCAGAAAGTCTGGGGATCGCGACGCGGCCATTCGCGAGCAGGCTCGCTCCCACAGGTGACCGCATTCCCATGTGGGAGCGAGCCTGCTCGCGAAAAGGGCATCACTGCCTCAGAAAATCTTCAGGCTGTCGCCTCCACCGTGCCAATAAAGTTCGCCAGCTCGGCCGTCTGCGGATTGGCAAACAACACCTTCGGATCGCCCACCTCATGGACTTTACCGTGGTGCATGAAGACCAATTTATCGCCGACTTCCCGGGCAAAGCGCATCTCGTGGGTGACCATGATCAGCGTCATGCCTTCCTTGGCCAATTGCCGCACCACGCTGAGCACTTCATTGACCAATTCCGGGTCCAGTGCCGAAGTGATTTCATCGCACAGCAACACCTTCGGCGACATCGCCAAAGCCCGGGCGATCGCCACCCGCTGCTGCTGACCGCCGGACAAGCGGTCCGGAAAGGCATCGAATTTCTCCCCGAGCCCGACTCGCTCGAGCATTTCCCGCGCCAGTTCGGCAGCCTTGGCCTTGGGTACTTTTTGCACCACTTGCGGCGCGAGCATGACGTTCTCCCCGACGGTCAGGTGCGGGAACAGGTTGAATTGCTGGAAGACCATGCCGACCTTCTGCCGCAGGCTGCGCAGATCAGCGCGGGCGGCGTCGAGGTATTCGCCGTCGACTTCGATCACGCCGTCGTTGATCGACTCCAGGCCGTTGAGTGTGCGCAACAGAGTCGATTTGCCCGAGCCGCTGCGGCCGATGATCGCCACGACCTGGCCTTCCTCGACGCTGAGGTCGATGCCTTTGAGTACGTGGTGATCGCCGTAATATTTATGCAGGGCGGAAATTCTAAGCAGAGGCATGCAGTCTCCTTTCCAGGTAGCGCGCACTGAGGGACAAGGGGTAGCAGAGCAGGAAGTAGCCGAGGGCGACGAGGCCGTAGACCATGAACGGTTCGAACGTGGCGTTGGCGAGCATGCCGCCGGTCTTGGTCAGTTCGGTGAAGCCGATGATCGAGGTCACCGCTGTGCCCTTGACCACTTGCACCGAGAAGCCCACGGTCGGCGCCACGGCGATGCGCAGCGCTTGCGGCAGAATCACGTAGCGCAATTGCTCCAGCGGATTGAGCGCCAGGCTCGACGAGGCTTCCCACTGACCGTGGGGAATGGCCTCGACGCAACCGCGCCAGATCTCCGCCAGATAGGCGCTGGTGAACAAGGTCAAAGCGATCGCGGCGGCCATCCACGGCGAAATCTCGATCCCGGCCAGCGCCACACCGAAGAACACCAGAAACAGCTGCATCAACAGCGGCGTGCCCTGAAACAGCTCGATCCAGGTGCGGGCGATGCTGCTGGGCAGGGTGTTCTTGGAGATGCGCATCAGCAGAATCAGCAGGCCGACGAGGCCGCCGCCGATGAATGCCACCAACGACAGCGCCAGCGTCCATTGCAGGCCGGTGAGCAGGTTGCGCAGGATGTCCCAGAAAGTGAAATCGCTCATTGGCTGCTCCTCGCAATGAACCGCCGGCCGAACCAGTTGAGCAATTGGCGGATCAGCAGCGCCATGCACAGGTAGATCAGGGTGGTCAGCGCGTAGGTTTCAAAGGCGCGGAAGTTGCGCGACTGAATGAAGTTGGCGGCGAAGCTCAATTCTTCCGTGGCGATCTGCGAACACACCGCCGAACCGAGCATGACAATGATGATCTGGCTGCTCAGCGCCGGCCAGACCTTGCCCAGCGCCGGCAGCAGGACGACGTGGCGGAACGCTTCGAAGCGGGTCATCGCCAATGCCGCAGCCGCTTCCAGCTGCCCGCGCGGAATCGCTTGGATGCCGGCGCGGATGATTTCGGTCGAATAGGCGCCAAGGTTGATCACCATCGCCAGCACCGCCGCCTGCCACTCGGAGATCTGCATGCCGAGCGATGGCAGGCCGAAGAAGATGAAGAACAGTTGCACCAGAAACGGCGTGTTGCGGATCAACTCGACGTAGACGCCGAAGATCGCCGAGAACGGGCGGATCTGCCACGCCCGCACCAGCGCCCCGACAATCCCGACGCCAACCCCGAGCAGCGCGCCGATGGCGGTCAGCTCAAGGGTGAACAGCGCGCCGCGCAGCAGCAGGTCGGTGTTTTCCACCACCGGCAAAAAATCGAACTGATAAGCCATGAAGGTCTCCCGCGCAGTCGATCAGAGATCGGCCGGCAGCGGCTCTTTCAGCCAGGTCTGCGAGTTCTTTTCCAGCGCGCCGTCAGCTTTTGCGGTGTTGAGGATGTCGTTGACCTTGGTCAGCAGCGCCGCTTCGTTCTTGTTCACACCGACGTAGACCGGCGAATCCTTGAGCTTCACTTTCAACGCCGGTACGCGCTTGGGGTTCTTCTCGCTGATCGCGACCATGACCACGTTGCCGCTGGCGATCAGATCGACCTGGCCTGCCAGATAAGCGGCGATGGTCGAGTTGTTGTCTTCGAAACGTTTGATGGTCACGCCTTCGGGGGCGACTTTGCTCAGCTCGATGTCTTCGATGGCGCCACGGGTGACGCTGATGGTCTTGCCCTTGAGGTCGTCGAGGCTGGTGATCGCAGCGTCGGGCGGGCCGAACACGGCGAGGTAGAACGGCGCATAGGCGCGGGAGAAGTCGATGACCTTCTCGCGCTCGGCGTTTTTGCCGAGGCTGGAAATCACCAGATCAACCTTGCCGGTGGTAAGGAACGGGATACGGTTGGTGCTGTTGACCGGGGTCAGTTCGAGTTTGACCTTGAGTTGGTCAGCGAGCAGTTTCGCCGTGTCGATATCCAGGCCGCGCGGCTTCATGTCCGGGCCAACCGAGCCGAATGGCGGGAAGTCCTGGGGCACGGCGACTTTGAGCGTGCCGCGTTTGACCACGTCGTCCAGACCGTCGGCGTGAGCGGGGGCCTGGCACAGCAGCAGGCCGGCAAACAGGGAAGCGAGGAGGGCGCTGTAACGCTGGGTCATGGACAATCTCCGGATCGGCGGGAAGTGGTTGCTGCGATCGGACAGAGCATGGGCCGTGCCAACAGGCGGATTTCGCCCCGGCAGGCCGCAGTAGCAACGGCTTCGTTCGGTCTTACTGGTCTGAACAGTCAACTCGGTTTTCGCACTGCGATGGCGCATCGGCTGCACGCGCCGAACCCCGCTGGGGCACGACTTGCCGGACTCGACGAATAGCTTTACAACTAGCCGCACCTTGGCCCTGACGCGTCCGCACATCATGAATTCGATCTCCCGCGCCGTACCCGAAGTGGCGCTGCAAGCGATCCGCAAACTGATCACCGAACAGGGCTTCGGTGCCGGCGACGCGTTGCCTTCGCAACGGGATCTGGCGCTGCAACTGGGCGTCAGCCGGGCATCGTTGCGTGAAGCGCTGTCGTCGCTCAGTGCACTGGGCGTGGTCAGCATTCAGCCGGGCAAAGGCGTGTTCGTGCAGGCGCCGGTCGAATTGTCGCGCGGCGACAACGCGCCAGGCTGGTCGTTTGCGGCGCAGGCCTCGCCGCTGGACATCTTCCAGTTGCGCTACGCGCTGGAAGGCTTTGCCGCCGGGCTCGCCGCGACAACCTTGAGCACGTTCGATCTGGATGCACTGGAAGACAACGTCGCGGCGATGCGTGAGCACTTGCGCGGCGGCGACTTCGAAGCGGCGGCGAAACTCGACTTCGAATTTCACCGGCGCATCCTCCTCGCCAGCGGCAATCAGGCGATGCTGAGCATCCTCACCGCCAGCGCCGAGATCTTCCTCGAGAGCCAGAAACTGCCGTTCATCCGCGCCGAGCGCGCCATGGAAACCTGGCAGGAACACCGCAAGATTCTCCGTGCCCTGGCCCGCCGTGCGTCGGGAGCAGCGCAAAAAGCCATGCAGGAACATGTGCGCAACGCCGCCCTGCGCACCGGAATCGCCTTCATCGCTCCCGCCACGGCGTGAGTTGAGCTATACCCAAACTCATCAAGGGCCATAGCAACACTCAATCATCTGCGGCTTCCTGAACAAGGGAAGGGCGGCTATGATGGGCCACGTTTTTTTGCTTACAACCTGGAGAATTCCATGAGCAGCGATCTGATCAAACACGTTAGCGACGCTAGCTTCGAAGCCGACGTACTCAAGGCCGAAGGCGCTGTCCTGGTCGACTACTGGGCTGAATGGTGCGGCCCTTGCAAAATGATCGCACCGGTTCTGGACGAGATTGCCGAGACTTACAAAGGCAAGCTGACCGTCGCCAAACTGAACATCGACGAAAACCAGGAAACCCCGGCCAAGCATGGCGTGCGTGGGATCCCGACGCTGATGCTGTTCAAGAACGGCAACGTTGAGGCGACCAAGGTCGGCGCACTGTCGAAGTCGCAACTGGCGGCTTTCCTCGACGCCAACATCTGAGCGTCGCAGTAAAACGCTGAAAAAAAGCCCCGCAAATCGCGGGGCTTTTTGCGTATTCAGGGCTAGACGCTCCGAAACTCAGGTGGTACATTCGGCCCCGCACTGGTTTCTCCAATGCCCCCTGCTAGCCGTCGCCGACGCACTCCTTTTCGAATTAGTTCGCGATCCTGTCGCCTTCTCCGCGGCGCGGCCTCATTAAGCCAAAAGCTTAATTTCCCCCCCTCCATAAATGATTACGTCATTCCTATATGAATCTGACTGAACTCAAGCAAAAGCCGATTACCGAACTGCTCGAATTGGCCGAACAGATGGGCATAGAAAATATGGCCCGTTCGCGCAAGCAGGACGTGATTTTCTCCCTGCTGAAAAAGCACGCGAAAAGCGGCGAGGAAATCTCCGGTGATGGCGTGCTGGAGATTCTCCAGGACGGCTTCGGCTTCCTGCGCTCCGCAGACGCTTCCTACCTCGCCGGCCCTGACGACATCTACGTCTCGCCGAGCCAGATCCGCCGCTTCAACTTGCGCACCGGTGACACCATCGTTGGCAAGATCCGCCCTCCGAAGGAAGGCGAGCGGTATTTCGCCCTGCTCAAGGTCGACACGATCAACTTCGATCGTCCGGAGAACGCGAAGAACAAGATTCTCTTCGAGAACCTGACGCCGCTGTTCCCGACCGTGCGCATGAAGATGGAAGCCGGCAACGGTTCCACCGAAGATTTGACCGGTCGCGTGATCGACCTGTGCGCACCGATCGGCAAAGGCCAGCGTGGCCTGATCGTCGCACCGCCGAAAGCCGGTAAAACGATCATGCTGCAGAACATCGCAGCGAACATCGCCCGTAACAATCCTGAAGTTCACCTGATCGTGCTGTTGATCGACGAGCGTCCGGAAGAAGTGACCGAAATGCAGCGCACCGTGCGTGGCGAAGTGGTTGCCTCGACCTTCGACGAGCCGCCGACCCGTCACGTGCAGGTTGCTGAAATGGTGATCGAGAAGGCCAAGCGTCTGGTCGAACACAAGAAAGACGTGGTGATCCTGCTCGACTCCATCACCCGTCTGGCCCGTGCCTACAACACCGTGATCCCGAGCTCCGGCAAGGTATTGACCGGTGGTGTCGATGCCCACGCCCTCGAGAAGCCAAAACGCTTCTTTGGTGCCGCGCGTAACATCGAAGAAGGTGGCTCGCTGACCATTATCGCCACCGCGCTGGTTGAAACCGGCTCGAAGATGGACGAAGTGATCTACGAAGAGTTCAAGGGGACCGGCAACATGGAACTGCCTCTGGATCGCAAGATCGCCGAGAAGCGTGTGTTCCCGGCCATCAACATCAACCGCTCCGGCACCCGCCGCGAAGAGTTGCTGACCGCCGACGACGAACTGCAGCGCATGTGGATTCTGCGCAAGCTGCTGCACCCGATGGACGAAGTCGCCGCCATCGAGTTCCTGGTCGACAAGCTGAAAACGACCAAGACCAACGACGAGTTCTTCTTGTCGATGAAACGCAAGTAGTACGCAGCTGATAAAAGGAGCGCTCCGCAAGGGGCGCTTTTTTTTGTCGGCGATTTATTTGTATCTGGATTGAAGTATGCGCGGCTGCTAACGTCGCGCCTTCAAGGGATTCTGTATCCAGAACAGGTAAGGTTTTTCATGCACACGTTTGGCAATCGCCGTGATATCGACGGCTTACGCGCGCTCGCGGTACTTCCCGTCGTGCTGTTTCATTTCGGATTCAATACATTCAGCGGCGGTTTTGTCGGCGTGGATGTTTTCTTCGTCATCTCCGGATTTCTGATCACCTCGATCCTGTTCCGCGAAATCAGCGCCCAGCGCTTCAGTTTTCTCGATTTCTGGGGCCGCCGTGCCCGGCGCATCCTGCCTGCGCTTACCTTGGTCGTTGTGGTGACACTGGCGCTTGGCTGGTTACTGCTGACCGCCAAGGACCTGTCAGACCTGGGGCGAACGATTCGCTACCAGTCGCTGTTCATATCCAACATCCTGTTCATGCGCGAGGACGGCTATTTCGCGCCGGCCTCCGATCTCAAACCCTTGCTGCATACCTGGTCGCTGGCCGTGGAGGAGCAGTACTACATCTTCTTCCCGCTGATGATGGTGCTGTTGATGCGGTACGTCCGGCATTGGCGCTGGATGCTCTTCGCCGTGCTGCTGGTGTCGTTCGGGCTGAACATCGTTTACATCGAGCGTCGGCCTGAATTCGCTTTCTTCTCCCTGCCGACCCGCGCCTGGGAATTGCTCTGCGGCGCCATGCTCGCAGTGTTGCCGGCAGCGAAGCACGCGCCGCGGCTTTGGGTTCGGCAGACGGTCGGACTGGCTGGCTTGGCAGCGGTGCTGCTGGCGGTATTCACTTTTGACAAAACCACGGTGTTCCCGGGCTGGGCGGCATTGGTACCAGTGCTTGGTACGACTGCGTTGATCTGGTCGGGCGCGCGCGGCCCGACCCTGGCTGGCCAGTTGTTGAGCCTGCGGCCAATGGTATGGGTCGGTCTGTTGTCCTATTCGCTGTATCTGTGGCACTGGCCGATCTACGTGTATGCCAATGCCATCTCCATTGATGGCATCCAGCCGCCTGAAGCGCTGGGCTGGATCGCTCTGGCGGTCACTCTGGCGTGGCTGAGTCTGCGCTTTGTCGAACTGCCGTTTCGCGAGAAGCGTGTGTTCGCCAGCCGTAACTCGGTATTGGTCGGCGGCCTGGCGTCGATTGCCGTCCTGGCGGTGGTCGGTTCGGCCATCCGTTCGGCGGACGGCGTACCCGAGCGCCTGAGCGGCAAAGCTCTGGAATACGCCCAGTCGCAGGAATGGAACGCCGGGCAGATGCAATGCATGCACATGAGCAAGGACAAGACGCTGGATAAGGCGTGTCGCGTGGGCGGCGATCAGAAAATTGCGCCGACGAAAATGTTCTGGGGTGATAGCCACACCGCCGCGCTGCTGCCCGCCATCGAAGGCAATAGCCAGCGTGACAGTCAGCCAGTCTGGCTATACAGCCTCACTGGATGCCCACCGATCATTGATGACGCCTTGCGCGCGCAGTGCAAGCAGTTCAACCAGCGCAATATGCAGCTGGTCCGCGATCTGGGCATCAAGGATGTGGTGTTGGCGGCGAACTGGAGTCTGTATGTCTACGGGCGTGAGGACGGTGACGGCGACAAGCAATTCCTGCTCGACCCTTCGCGCAATGTAGTGCAATCGGAGAAGCGCATGGCAGCGGCAATCAAGGCGCAAGTCAGCGAACTGCGCCAAGCGGGTGTACAGGTCTGGCTGTTCAAGGAGGTCCCGCTGCAGCACAAGAGTTACATCAGCCGCCTGACCAGCCTGGCGCGGATTGGTCGCTCGGCCGAAGGGCTCGGTCGCCCGCTTGGCGAGCATCTGGCGCGGCAGCAGTTTTTCACCGGCCTGTTCGGCTCAATGAGCGCTGCCGATTCCGGCGTGCATGTCATCGACCCGACGCCGCTGATGTGCAAAGACGGCCTGTGCATGATCGATGTCGATGGCCACTCGCAGTACAAGGATGCCGACCATCTTTCTGACGCCGGCAGCGCCCGGTTGAGTCCGTTGTTTGCGCCGATGCTGTTGGGCGCAAGCCACAATTGAGCGATGGGGGGCTCTGACGGGCTGCTGTTTGCCCCTCAGAGCAGGTAGGATGTACGCCTATTTTGAGGGTGCCATCGTCAATGAAATTCAAGGATCTTCGGGATTTCGTGCAGCAGCTTGAGCAGCGCGGAGAGTTGAAACGCATCCAGATTCCCGTCTCGCCGGTGCTGGAGATGACTGAGGTGTGCGATCGCACGCTGCGGGCCAAAGGCCCGGCGCTGCTGTTCGAAAAACCTACCGGTTATGACATTCCGGTGCTCGGCAACCTGTTCGGCACCCCTGAGCGGGTAGCGATGGGCATGGGCGCCGAGTCGGTCAGCGAACTGCGCGAAATCGGCAAGCTGCTGGCCTTTCTCAAGGAGCCGGAGCCGCCGAAGGGCTTGAAGGACGCGTGGTCGAAACTGCCGATCTTCCGCAAGATCATTTCGATGGCGCCAAAAGTCGTCAAAGACGCGGTGTGCCAGGAAGTGGTCATCGAAGGCGACGACGTCGATCTGGCGATGTTGCCGGTGCAGACCTGCTGGCCCGGCGACGTCGGTCCGCTGATCACTTGGGGCCTGACGGTCACCAAAGGTCCGAACAAGGAACGCCAGAACCTCGGTATCTACCGCCAGCAAGTGATCGGCCGCAACAAGGTGATCATGCGCTGGCTCAGCCATCGTGGCGGTGCTCTCGACTTCCGCGAGTGGTGCGAGAAGCATCCGGGCCAGCCGTTCCCGGTGTCCGTGGCCCTTGGCGCCGATCCGGCAACGATTCTCGGTGCCGTGACGCCGGTACCTGACAGCCTCTCCGAATATGCTTTCGCAGGGCTCTTGCGCGGCAATCGCACGGAACTGGTCAAGTGCCGTGGCAACGATCTGCAAGTGCCGGCCACCGCCGAAATCATTCTTGAAGGCGTGATCCATCCCGGCGAAATGGCCGACGAAGGCCCGTATGGCGACCACACCGGTTACTACAACGAAGTCGACAGCTTCCCGGTGTTCACCGTCGAGCGCATCACCCACCGGATAAAGCCGATCTATCACAGCACTTACACCGGCCGTCCGCCGGATGAGCCGGCGATTCTCGGCGTGGCGCTGAACGAAGTGTTCGTGCCGATCCTGCAGAAGCAGTTCCCGGAAATCACCGACTTCTACCTGCCGCCGGAAGGCTGCTCGTACCGCATGGCCGTGGTGACGATGAAGAAGTCGTATCCGGGGCATGCCAAGCGCGTGATGCTCGGCGTCTGGTCGTTTTTGCGACAGTTCATGTACACCAAGTTCGTTATCGTCACTGACGACGATATCAACGCCCGCGACTGGAACGACGTGATCTGGGCCATCACCACGCGCATGGACCCCAAGCGCGACACGGTGATGATCGACAACACGCCGATCGACTACCTCGACTTCGCTTCGCCGATTTCCGGCCTGGGCTCGAAAATGGGCCTGGATGCCACCCACAAGTGGCCGGGCGAAACCACTCGCGAGTGGGGCCGCGTGATCGTCAAGGACGACGCCGTCACCCAACGGATCGATGCCATCTGGAATCAGTTAGGAATAGATTGATGCGTGTAACCCTGCAGCCTTCCGGAGCAGTGCTCGAGATACAGCCCGGTGAGCGGATTCTCGACGGTGCGCGGCGCCTGGGCTATGACTGCCCGCAAAGCTGCCGCAACGGCAATTGCCACGTGTGTGCAGCGCTGCTGGTCGAGGGCCGCGTCGAGCAGGCCGGCAAAGTCCACGATCATGGCGAGTTCTACACCTGCATCGCCGCACCGCTGGAAGACTGCGTGCTGCTGTGGGATGGCGTGCTCGCACTCGGTGAGCTGCCGGTGCGCAGCCTGTCGTGTCAGGTCATCGAGTGCCGCGAGGTCGGCGGCGACACCTGGCGCGTGCGCCTGCGGGCACCGGCGGGCAAGCCGCCGCGCTATCACGCCGGGCAATATTTGATGATCGAGCGTGAGAGCGGCGAGAAATCGGCGTTCTCCATGGCTTCGGCACCCCACGGCGGGCGTGACCTGGAAATCCATGTGCTGGCGCGCGAAACCAGTGCGTTAAGCCTGATCGAGCAGTTGCAACGCAACCCGATGGTGCGTGTCGAGCTGCCCTTTGGCGACACTCATCTTGCGGAACTGCCCGATGGCCCGCTGGTGCTGATCGCCGCGGGCACAGGCATGGGCCAGATTCACGCCTTGATCGAACATTGCCGCGCTGAAGGTTTCAAGCATCCGGTGCATCTGTACTGGGGCGTGCGCCGCCCGGAAGATTTTTATCAGATCGAGCACTGGGACGAATGGCTGAAGCTGCCCAATCTGTTCCTGCACAAAGTGGTCAGCGACCAGTGCGGCTGGGAAGCGCGCTGCGGGATGTTGCACGAGGCGGTTTGCGAAGATTTCCCCGATCTGAAGCCGCTGCACGTCTATGCCAGTGGTTCGCCGGCGATGGTCTACGGCACGCTGGACGCGCTCGTCGAGGCGGGGATGGATGCGCATCAGATGCGCGCCGATGTATTCGCCTACGCGCCGCGCTCCTGATACTTATAACTTGGCATATAGCCGATCGGTATTTATCTAATTAGGCAAATACCGCTAGGTTATATATCAATCAGGCAATTAAGCAGTGGCACTTAATTTGCCTTAAAACATATGTGCCTTATTGTTACAGCGGTGCGTTCTATTAAGTAATTCTTCACCCGCGGGGAGCTGAACGCTATTCGCCATGAGCGCCATTGAAAACGCAATTCTGAACCTGGCTTACCCTCCTCGGCTCGATCTTGGGCCGCAGCTGACGCACGAACAACTTCTCGCTTCCATGCAATCGACCATGGCGCGCCACAAGGGTGGGCCGGTGTGGCTGTTCGCGTATGGTTCGCTGATCTGGCGCCCGGAATGCACGGCAGTCGAGCGCATGCGCGGTCGCGTGCATGGCTACCATCGCGGCTTGTACCTGTGGTCCCACGAGCATCGGGGTACGCCGGAAATGCCCGGCCTGGTGTTCGGTCTGGATCGTGGCGGTTCATGCAGTGGCTTTGCCTACCGCTTGCCGGAAGACAATCTCGATACCGCGCTGTATGCGCTGTGGAAACGTGAGATGCCGTTTCCGTCGTATCGCCCGCACTGGCTCAATTGCCGGCTCGAAGATGGCACTCAGGTGCAGGCCTTGGGATTCGTTCTGGAGCGCCACCTGCCGAGCTATGCCGGCAACTTGCCGGATCATGTGCTCAGCCAGGTCTTCGCCAGCGCCAGCGGGCGTTACGGCACCACTCGCGATTACGTCGAGCAGACCGTTCACGCCCTGCGCAGCCACGCCATGCCGGATCGAAATCTGGAGGCGCGGCTCAAGCGCTGTAAATCACACAGCGATCAGGCGACCGCTTCACGGCTCTGACTGGCGACTTGCTTGTGCCACAGCGTTGGCGCAAGGAAGGCCATCGCCAGCAGGCAAGCGCCGACCAGTAGCACGAACCCGCCATCCCAGCCGAAGTGGTCAACGGTGTAGCCCATCGCCGCACTGGCCGCGACCGAACCACCCAGATAACCGAACAGACCGGTGAAGCCCGCTGCGGTACCGGCGGCTTTCTTCGGCGCCAGCTCCAGCGCTTGCAGACCGATCAGCATCACCGGACCGTAGATCAGGAAGCCGATCGACAACAGTGCGATCATGTCGATCATCGGGTTGCCGGCGGGATTCAGCCAGTAAACCAGGGTTGCCACGGTCACCAAGGCCATGAACACCATGCCGGTCAGGCCGCGGTTGCCACGGAAGATCTTGTCCGACATCCAGCCGCACAGCAGCGTGCCCGGAATCCCCGCCCACTCGTAGAAGAAATAGGCCCACGAGGTTTTATCCACGGTGAAACCCTTGGCTTCCTTCAGGTACGTCGGCGCCCAGTCCAGCACGCCGTAGCGCAGCAGGTAGACGAAGACGTTGGCCATGGCGATGTACCAGAGCATTTTGTTGCGCAGCACGTATTTGACGAAGATTTCCTTGGCGCTGAATTCGTCTTCGTGGCTGGCGTCGTAGCCTTCCGGGTAATCGTTCTTGTACTGCTCGATTGGCGGCAGGCCGACCGATTGCGGGGTGTCGCGCATGGTGATGAAGGCGAACACCGCCACGCCCAGCGCGACCGCCGCCGGGACGTAGAACGCGGCGTGCCAGTCATTGAACAGGCCCATGCCGATCAGGAACAGCGGGCCGATCAGACCGCCGCCAACGTTGTGCGCCACATTCCACACCGACACCACGCCGCCGCGTTCCTTCTGCGACCACCAGTGCACCATAGTCCGCCCGCTCGGCGGCCAGCCCATGCCCTGCGCCCAGCCGTTGATGAACAGCAGAATGAACATCATCGTCACGCTGGACGTTGCCCACGGCGCGAAACCGAAAATGAACATCACCCCGGCCGAGACCAGCAGACCGAACGGCAGGAAGAAGCGCGGGTTGGAACGGTCGGACACCAGGCCCATGAGGAACTTCGACAGACCGTAAGCGATGGCGATCGCCGACATCGCCAGACCGAGGTCGCCACGGCTGTAACCTTCGTCGATCAGGTACGGCATGGCCAGGGAGAAGTTCTTGCGCAGCAGGTAGTAACCGGCGTAGCCGATAAAGATACCGGCGAAGATCTGCCAGCGCAGGCGGCGGTAGGTGCTGTCTATTTTTTCTTCAGGCAATGGAGCCTGATGTGCGGCAGGACGAAAGAAAGCAAACATTCAAGAGCTCCAGTTTTCTTGTTTTGACTGCGGATGCGAATGTTACAGTTTCGTTACCGAAAATAGCATCGCTTCACGTCGGCAAAACAGCGGAAATTTGGACAGATGAGCGTTCCTTTATGAACATGTCGCTCTGAGATAAGAAGGCGGCGCTGAGGGGATGGTGGCTCGGGTGGGTTTCTGCGGTTTAGCGCAGGGAAGAGGCAGACCTCAAAGGTAAAGCAATCCGGATTGCTCCTCCGGATCGCTCCGTGTTTCAACGAACCTGAACAACAACCTTGCCCACAGCCTTGCGCTGGCCGAGATCATCGATCGCCTGCGCGGCATTGCTCAGCGGATACACCTGCGATACCAGCGGTTTCAGCTTGCCCTCGGCAAACCAGGCGAACAGCTGCTGAAAGTTGGCTGCGTTGTCCTGGGGCTGGCGCTGGGCAAAGGAGCCCCAGAACACGCCGAGCACCGCCGCGCCTTTGAGCAGTGCGAGGTTGACCGGCAGTTCCGGGATGCGTCCGCTGGCGAAGCCGACTACGAGCAGGCGGCCGTTCCAGGCGATGGCGCGGATGGCCTGGTCGAACAGGTCGCCGCCGACCGGGTCGTAGATCACGTCGGCGCCCTGGCCGTCGGTGAGGCGTTTGATCTCGTCCTTGAGGCTGGCTTCGCTGTAGTTGATCAGTTCATCGGCGCCGGCAGCCTTGGCCACCGCGAGTTTTTCGGCGCTGCTGGCGGCGGCGATCACCCGGGCGCCCATGGCTTTGCCAATCTCCACGGCGGCGAGGCCGACGCCGCCCGATGCGCCGAGCACCAGCAGGGTTTCGCCCGGCTGCAGTTGGGCGCGTTGCTTGAGCGCGTGCATCGACGTGCCGTAGGTCATGCTGAATGCAGCGGCAATGTTGAAGTCCATCGACGGCGGAATCGGCAGGACGTTGTAGCCCGGCACCGCAACCTGCTCGGCAAAACTGCCCCAGCCAGTCAGGGCCATGACCCGGTCGCCGACTTTCAGATGGCTGACCTTTTCCCCGACTTCGCGCACCACGCCCGCCGCTTCACCGCCCGGCGAGAACGGGAAGGGCGGTTTGAACTGGTACTTGCCCTCGATGATCAGCGTGTCCGGGAAGTTGACCCCGGCGGCGTGCACGTCCAGCAGGATTTCATTCTTCTTCAGGGCGGGGCTGGCGACGTCTTCCAGCACCAGCGATTCGGCAGGGCCGAAGGCTTTGCACAGCACGGCTTTCATCAGGGCTATTCCTTTGGGAGTGATGGCCGATAAGTGTAGGTGTGTGAATCAACGGGTCAACGAGCATGCCCGGCCCTGATAGTCAGCCATAAGCTTGTGCTTGCGCGGCGGGTCGTTATGCTAGGCCGCAAACCGGATAAGGAGCGAATTGTGAAAGCGTGGATCATGTTGTTGCTGGCCCTGTCTCTGCCTGTGGCAGCACTGGCCGAAGAAGCCAAAGAAGGCGAGGCGCCGAAGGTCAATTACATCACTCTGAGCCCGCCGTTCGTCGGCAATTACGGCCTCGACGGCACCGCCAAACTCAAGGTCTACAAGGCCGATGTGGCCCTGCGCGTAACCGGCGAAGAGGCGACCAAACTGGTCAAGGCCAACGAGCCGCTGATCCGCAATCAGCTGGTGGCGCTGTTCACTCAGCAGACCACCGAGGCGATGGGCAGCATTGAAGGCAAGGAAAAGCTCCGTCAGGAAGCGTTGAAGCAGACCCAGCAGGTCATGAATGACGAGACCGGCAAGCCTGTTGTTGAGGATCTGTTGTTCAACAACCTGATCATTCAGTAAGTCATTCGCTGTCCGGGCAGGCCTCTTCGCGAGCAGGCTCGCTCCCACATTGGACTGCATGTTCCTGTGGGAGCGAGCCTGCTCGCGAAAGCTATTTATCAGGCAAAAATGAATCAGGGTTTGAGCCCGATAACCGCCGCCCACTGTTCTGGTGTAACCGGCATCACCGACAACCGCGAGCCCTTCTGCACCAGCGGCAGCTCCGCCAGCGCCGTCTGCTGCTTCAGATAATCCAGCTTCAACACCCGTTTGAACGTCTCGACATGCACGACATCGATCGCGCTCCAGGCATTTTTTTCTGCTGTAGCCTTCGGATCGAAGTAATGACTGTCGGGCTCCAGCGCCGTCGGATCGGGATACGCTGCTTCAATAATTTTGCCGATCCCGGCAATCCCCGGCTCGGGGCAGCTGGAATGGTAGAAAAAGAACTCGTCACCAACGGCCATCGCCCGCAGGAAGTTGCGCGCCTGATAATTGCGAACCCCGTCCCAGCGCGCCTTGCCGAGCTTTTCCAGACCCTTGATCGAAAGCTCGTCCGGCTCTGATTTCATCAGCCAATAGGCCATGTCTTGTGCTCCTGAAAAGGTCATTGGGCAGGTTGTCGGGCAATTTTATGACAAACCGACAGTCGGTTGACGTCAGCGTTTGCGCACAGGTTCACGTTGCCGCAAAATGCCGGCCTTTAAAGCTTGACGCTGCTGCACGGCCTACGAACGGAAACCGCTGCTGTCATCGTGATGATGTGCCTTGAGGGGGGCAATCGATGAAACGCAAACCGGATTTGCTATGGACTTTGGTAATTTTGTTTGGCCTGGGCGTGGTAACCACCGGTTACGCGCAGAGCCTGTGGGCGAACAAGGCCGACGCGCCGATTGAAGTGGCGCAACAGGTGCAACAGTCGACCGCTTTCAAACGCTGAACCTGTCTCTTCGACGCCGCTGGTCCCTGCGGCGTCTACTCTGCGAAATACCACGCCTTGTCGGTGACCGTGCCTTGTAACGGCACATCCCAGCTCGCCTGCGCCAGACGTTCTACCTTCTGACACTCATGGGCCAGGCCCAGCAGCGTCGGCTTGCGCCAGTTCTTGCGCCGGGCCAGATAGGCGAGGCTGCGATCATAAAATCCGCCGCCCATGCCCAGGCGCCCACCGACATCGTCAAACCCTACCAGCGGCAACAGCACCAGATCCAGCGCCCAGACCTTGCGTTGCCGAGCCAGATTGGCCCGGGGCTCGAGGATGCGGAAGCGATTGGGGGTCAGCTTTTCGCCAGGACGAATACGCTGGAAGACCATTTTCGTTCGTGGCCATGCGCTGAGTACCGGCAGATAAGTCGCCTTGCCGCGACGCTGGGCTTCGCGCAGCAGCAGGCGCGGATCGATTTCACCGTCGGTGGGCAAATACAGAGAGATATGTTTTGCCCGGCGAAAGTGCGGGTCGTGGGCCAATTGCCGGAACAGGCCTTTGGCAGCCTGGCGTTGTTCGCCCGGCGTCAGTGCGCGGCGCGCCTTGCGCAGCAGGCGGCGGAGTTGCGGGCGGGGCAGCAGCGCGGGTTCGGTCATGGTTCGGCTTCGGCAGGTGGATGCAAAAACGTACGCATAAAAAATCCGATGTCGGCATACACCGACATCGGATTCGAATCAGGCTCCCCGGATGAACCGCTGTCAACTCAGCCCTTGAACCCGAAAGTTCAAGGTGGAAGAAGCAGTAGACTTTAAGGCTTTCCGTCTAGCGGACATGCACACCAGCCCAACGTGCAACTTCCAGGGTAGTGCGAATCGGCTCCGGGACATCGTCAACTGGCAAGCACCCCAGGGAGTGCCGCGAGTATACCTCAAGCTGTCAGGCGAATCAGCCCTTGGCGGTGTTCTGATCGTCGGCCAGGACCAGATCGACACGATCGAGCAAGTCGCGTACCTGTTCGCGGGTCGAACCGCTGGCCTGGATGTCCGGGCGCTCTTCTTTGTGCAACAGGTCGTGGGTGATGTTCAGCGCGGCCATCACGGCAATGCGGTCGGCGCCGATGACTTTGCCGCTGCTGCGGATCTCGCGCATCTTGCCGTCCAGGTAGCGGGCGGCACTGACCAGATTGCTGCGTTCTTCCGGCGGGCAGATGATCGAATACTCTTTGTCGAGGATCTGCACGGTAACGCTATTGCTTGAACTCATGAGTCTTGCTCCAGGGCCTTGAGGCGCGAAATCATCGATTCGACCTTACGCCGGGCGATTTCGTTTTTTTCAATGAGGTGAGCGCGTTCCTCGCGCCAGGTTTTTTCCTGAGCTAGTAAGAGTGCGTTTTGACTCTTAAGTTGCTCGACTCGGCCAATCAGCAGTTCGAGTCTGGCCATCAGCGCTTGCAGGTCGGTGTCTTCCATTGGGTCCACGTGTTCGTCTGATGGGTGGTAACTGGCGGACAGCCTTTAATGGTCTTGGCGGGGCTGTCGATGTAGGATACAAGGCCTTCATTCTAGACATAGCGCCGTCTGGCGCCTAGCTGCCCATGACCATTGCGAATTCCCCGTACCAAGCCTTTGCCACCCTGCTGACTGCCAGCGGCCACAACGTCTCGCCTGCCGAACTGCACGGCGTGCTGCTCGGGCGCAGTTGCGCCGGGGCCGGCTTCGATAACGACGGCTGGCTGATCGACGCCGCCGAACTGCTCGAAGGCGAGATCCAGGACAACGTCCGCAACGCCCTGATCGGCCTGCAGGAGATGGTCAAAGGCGAGCTGACTGGCGACGACGTGACCGTCGTTCTGCTGCTGCCGACCGACGATGCACCGCTGGCCGACCGCGCTGCCGCACTGGGCGAGTGGTGCCAGGGTTTCCTCAGCGGTTTCGGCCTGAACTGCCGCGACAGCAGCATGCTCAGCACCGAAGCCACCGAAGTGCTGCAGGATCTGGCAGCCATTTCCCAGGTGCAGGACGCGCTGGAAGAATCCGAAGACGGCGAATCCGACTACATGGAAGTCATGGAATACCTGCGCGTCGCGCCGTTGCTGCTGTTCTCGGAAACCAAAAAAGCCGATGTGCCGCCAGCCGCCAAGCCGTCGCTGCATTAATCGCGTGCCAGGGAAAGCCATCTGCCCATGACCCACATCCCCAAAGCGGAATACAGCCGTCGCCGCAAGGCCCTGATGGCGCAGATGGAACCCAACAGCATCGCGATCCTGCCCGCCGCCGCGGTGGCCATCCGCAACCGCGACGTCGAGCATGTCTACCGTCAGGACAGCGACTTCCAGTACCTCAGCGGTTTTCCCGAGCCACAAGCCGTCATCGTTCTGATGCCCGGTCGCGAGCACGGCGAGTACATCCTGTTCTGCCGTGAACGCAACGCCGAACGCGAATTGTGGGATGGCCTGCGCGCCGGGCAGGAAGGCGCGATCCGCGAATACGGCGCCGACGACGCCTTTCCGATTACTGACATCGACGACATTCTTCCCGGCCTGATCGAAGGCCGCGACCGGGTGTATTCGGCGATGGGCAGCAACCCTGAATTCGATCGGCACCTGATGGACTGGATCAACGTGATCCGCTCCAAGGCGCACCTCGGCGCGCAGCCGCCGAATGAATTCGTTGCCCTGGATCATCTGCTGCACGACATGCGCCTGTATAAATCGGCGGTAGAAGTGAAGGTGATGCGCGAAGCCGCGCGGATCTCCGCGCAAGCGCATATCCGCGCGATGCAGGCCAGTCGTCCGGGGCTGCATGAATACAGCCTCGAAGCCGAACTGGATTACGAATTCCGCAAGGGCGGGGCGAAGATGCCGGCCTACGGTTCGATCGTCGCCGCCGGGCGCAACAGCTGCATCCTGCATTACCAGCAGAATGACGCGTTGCTCAAGGACGGCGATCTGGTGTTGATCGACGCCGGTTGCGAGATCGACTGCTACGCCAGCGACATCACCCGCACGTGGCCGGTCAACGGCAAGTTTTCGCCGGAGCAGAAGGCGATCTACGAGTTGGTGCTGGCTTCGCAGGAAGCGGCATTCGCCGAGATCGCACCGAACAAGCACTGGAATCAGGCGCACGAGGCCACGGTGCGGGTGATCACCGCAGGTCTGGTCAAGCTTGGTTTGTTGCAGGGCGAGGTTGACGAGTTGATCGCCAGCGAAGCCTACAAGGCTTTTTATATGCACCGTGCCGGCCACTGGCTGGGTATGGATGTGCATGACGTCGGCGAGTACAAGGTCGGCGGCGAATGGCGCGTGCTGGAGGTCGGCATGGCGCTGACCGTGGAGCCGGGCATCTACATCGCCGCGGACAATCAGAACGTGGCGAAGAAATGGCGCGGCATTGGCGTGCGCATCGAGGATGACGTGGTCGTAACGCGATCCGGTTGTGAAATTCTCACCAGCGGTGTGCCAAAAACCGTTGCCGAGATCGAAGCGCTGATGGCACAAGCAAGGACACACGCAGCATGAGTCGAGTCAATCTGGCAATCATCGGTGGCGGTCTGGTCGGCGCCAGTCTGGCGTTGGCGTTGCAGGCCGGGGCCAAGGCGCAGGGCTGGAAAATCGTCCTGATCGAACCGTTCGCTCCCGGCGACAGCTGGCAGCCGAGCTACGACGCCCGCTCTTCGGCGCTGTCGTTCGGCTCGCGGCAGATTTATCAGCGCCTGGGCGTGTGGCAGGAAATTTCCCGCCGCGCCGAGCCGATCAAACAGATTCATGTCTCCGACCGTGGCCGTTTCTCCACCGCGCGCTTGTCGGCGATGGAAGAGGGTGTGCCAGCGCTCGGTTACGTGGTGGAAAACGCTTGGCTCGGCCAGTGCCTGTGGCAACACCTCGATAAAGACGTGATCACGTGGCGCTGCCCGGCGGAAGTCACGCGCATGGAGCCGTTGGCCGATGGCTACCGCCTGACCCTCAACGATGAAACCACGCTGGAATGCGACCTCGCGGTGCTCGCCGATGGCGGCCGGTCCGGGCTGCGCGAACAGTTGGGCATCAACGTGCGCACGCGCCCGTACAACCAGAGCGCGCTGATTGCCAACATCACCCCGAGTGAAGCGCACAACGGCATGGCTTTCGAGCGCTTTACCGATGAGGGGCCGATGGCCCTGCTGCCGTTGCCGGACAATCGCTGCGCACTGGTGTGGACGCGGCTGGGCATGGATGCGCAGCGTCTGACTGAATTGAGCGAGCGTGATTTTCTCAGCGAGCTGCAAGGCGTGTTCGGTTACCGCCTCGGCACTTTGAAACAGGTCGGCGCGCGGCATCTTTATCCGCTGGCACTGATCGAAGCTGAAGAACAGGTGCGCTCGCATCTGGCCGTGCTCGGCAACGCCGCACACAGCCTGCACCCGATCGCCGGCCAGGGCTTCAACCTTTCGCTGCGTGACGCCGATGCCTTGGCTGCCGCGCTGCTTGCGAGTGATAAGCCGCTGGGCGACTTCGCTACGTTGCAGGCCTATCGCGAGCGGCAGCGCCTTGATCAGGACCTGACGGTGGGCTTCTCCGATCAGGTCACGCGCCTGTTCGGCAGCAGCCAGCCGCTGGTGTCGCTGGGGCGCAATCTCGGCCTGCTCGGCCTCGACCTGCTGCCGCCAGCCAAACGCTGGTTCGCCCGGCAGGCGATGGGCCTGGGAACCCGTCCGGATGCTTGAGTGGCTGAGCAAAAAAATCGGCAAGGCACGATTGATGCTCTGGGTAATGACCTTCTACCCGCCGTATCTCGGCGCCGGAGTGCGCGTTCGGCACATCAGTGACGACTTTCGCGATGTGCAGGTGTCCATGGGTTTGGGTTGGTACAACCGCAACTACGTCGGCACCCAGTTTGGCGGCAGTCTGTATTCGATGGTCGACCCGTTCTTCATGTTGATGCTGATGGAAAACCTCGGCCCGAAATACATCGTCTGGGACAAAGCCGCCGACATCGATTTCATTGCGCCGGGCAAAGGCCCGGTGTTCGCCCGGTTCAACATCGACCAGACTCTGCTCGACGAGATCCGCCGGCAGACCGCCAACGGCGAGAAATACCTGCCGCAGTTGCAGGTCGACATTCATGACGGCGCCGGCAACCTTGTGGCGCGGGTCGGTAAAACCCTTTACGTGCGGCTCAAGCCGCAAGCGAGACAGGCCTAAAGCATGGAAATGCGCGCAGATCTGCTGATTGTCGGAGCCGGAATGGTCGGCAGCGCCTTGGCGCTGGCGCTACAGGACAGTGGGCTGGAAGTGCTGCTGCTCGACGGCAGCCCGTTGAGCGTGAAGCCGTTCGATGCCGAAGCGGCGTTCGAACCGCGCGTCAGTGCATTGTCGGCGGCGAGCCAGCGCATTCTCGAACGCCTCGGTGTCTGGGACGGCATCGCCCAGCGGCGCAGCAGCCCGTACACCGACATGCACGTCTGGGACGGCAGCGGCACCGGACAAATTCATTTTTCGGCGAGCAGCGTACATGCCGATGTGCTCGGCCACATTGTCGAAAACCGCGTGGTGCAGGATGCGCTGCTCGAGCGTTTGCATGATTGCGACCTCGGCATGCTGGCCAATGCGCGGCTGGAACAGATGCGTCGCTCCGGCGATGACTGGCTGCTGACCCTGGCCGATGGCCGCACCTTGCGCGCGCCGCTGGTGATCGCGGCGGACGGCGCCAATTCTGCTGTGCGCCGTCTCACTGGGGTGGCGACCCGCGAGTGGGATTATCTGCATCACGCCATCGTCACCAGCGTGCGCTGCAGCCAGCCGCACCGCAAAACCGCCTGGCAGCGCTTTACCGATCACGGGCCATTGGCGTTTCTGCCGCTGGAACGTGATGGTCAGCAGGACTGGTGCTCGATCGTCTGGTCGACCACACCGGCTGAAGCCGAGCGCTTGATGGCGCTGGAGGAGACTGCGTTTTGCGCTGAGCTGGAGCGAGCCTTCGAGGGGCGCCTCGGTGAAGTGATCAGCGCCGACCCGCGTCTGTGCGTGCCGCTGCGTCAGCGTCACGCCAAACGTTATGTCGCTGAAGGCCTGGCGTTGATCGGTGATGCGGCGCACACCATTCACCCGTTGGCGGGGCAGGGTGTGAACCTTGGTTTCCTCGATGCAGCGGTGCTGGCGGAAGTGCTGCTGCAAGCGCATGAGCGTGGTGAGCGACTGGCGGATGTCAAAGTATTGAGCCGTTATGAGCGCCGGCGCATGCCACACAATCTGGCGCTGATGGCGGCGATGGAAGGCTTCGAGCGGTTGTTCCAGGCCGACCCGCTGCCACTGCGCTGGTTGCGCAATACCGGGTTGAAACTGGTCGAGCAGATGCCCGAGGCGAAGGCGTTGTTTGTTCGCGAGGCGCTGGGGCTGACCGGGGATCTTCCAGCACTGGCAAAGCCCTGACCGCCTCATTGAGGCTGATGGCCCCTTCGCGAGCAGGCTCGCTCCCACAGTTGAGATGCATTCCAATGTGGGAGCGAGCCTGCTCGCGAAAGCGTCCGCCCACTTACCGCAGTTTTGAGTCGTGCAACATCTGGTAACGCCTTCCCCCAGTGTTCGATTGTGGTGGTAAATGTGAGTCCTTATCATTTGGCCCACCTTTCCCGACCGTGAGACCACTCCCATGTTGGCACCCAAGCGTCTTCTGACCGCACTGGCCTTGACCCTGATCGGCAGCACCACTGCCCAGGCCGCCGATGAGGTGGTGGTTTATTCGTCGCGTATCGATGAGCTGATCAAACCGGTATTCGATGCCTACACCGCCAAGACCGGGGTGAAGATCAAGTTCATCACCGACAAGGAAGCGCCGCTGATGCAGCGCATCAAGGCCGAAGGTGAAAACGCCACAGCCGATCTGCTGCTCACCGTCGATGCCGGCAACCTGTGGCAGGCCGAGCAGATGGGCATCCTCCAGCCATTCACCTCGAAAACCATCGACGCCAATATTCCTCAGCAATATCGCTCGTCCACCCACGCCTGGACCGGCCTGAGCCTGCGCGCGCGGACCATCGCCTATTCCACCGAGCGGGTGAAGCCGGGCGAACTGACCACCTATGAAGCGCTGGCCGACAAGAATTGGGAAGGTCGCCTGTGCCTGCGCACGGCGAAGAAGGTCTACAACCAGTCGCTGACTGCGACCATGATCGAAGTCCACGGCGCCGAGAAGACCGAGAAAATCCTCAAGGGCTGGGTCAACAACCTGTCCACTGACGTGTTCTCCGATGACGTTGCGGTGCTGGAAGCGATCAACGCCGGGCAGTGTGACGTTGGCATCGTCAACACCTACTACTACGGTCGCCTGCACAAGCAGAAGCCTGAATTGCCGGTGAAGCTGTTCTGGCCGAACCAGGCTGATCGTGGTGTGCATGTGAACCTGTCGGGCATCGGCCTGACCAAACATGCACCGCACCCGGAAGCGGCCAAGGCCCTGGTCGAATGGATGACCACGCCTGAGGCGCAGAAGATTTTTGCCGACGTGAATCAGGAATTCCCGGCCAACCCGGCGGTGGCGCCTTCGGAAGAAGTGGCGGCATGGGGCAAGTTCATTGCTGATACCTTGCCGGTAGAAGTGGCGGGCAAACGTCAGGCCGAGGCGATCCGGATGATGGATCGGGCGGGGTGGAACTGAGGCGTTTCGTGTAACTGTTGATCTTTCAAGATCGTTCCCTCACCCCAGCCCTCTCCCGGAGGGAGAGGGAGCCAACTTGTGTTGTTTTCGAAACTTGAGTTCGACTCAATATCTCAGGTCGATGTAGTTTGCATGAGCACCTCGGTCAGTTCCCTCTCCCTCCGGGAGAGGGCTAGGGTGAGGGCAGCAATCCCAACCTGAAATACGCAATCCAAGAACACCCCAATCCCTCCAGAGACCCAAAAGTGGCCCACCCCGCCCAACGCCGCTGGTACCCCATCGTCTTCGCCATCGCCGCGCTGGTGCTGTTGCCGCTGAGCGTGCTGTTGTTGTCGTGGCAGACCATCGATCAGCAGATCTGGTCGCACCTGTGGCAAACCCAGATGCCGCGTCTGCTCGGCAATACCCTGACGCTGATCCTCGGCGTCGGTGTCGGCGTGACGCTGCTGGGTGTCAGCCTCGCGTGGCTGACCAGTCTCTGTGAATTCCCCGGTCGGCGCTGGCTCGACTGGGCGCTGATGCTGCCCTTCGCCATTCCAGCGTATGTACTGGCGTTCGTTTTCGTCGGCCTGCTCGATTTCGCCGGCCCCGTGCAAACCCTGCTGCGCGAATGGTTCGGCACGGGTCTGCGCCTGCCGCGAGTGCGTTCCACCGGCGGGGTGATCGTGGTGCTGGTGCTGGTGTTTTATCCCTACGTTTATTTGCTGGCGCGCACCGCGTTCCTGGCTCAGGGCAAAGGTTTGATGGAAGCGGCGCGGGTGCTCGGGCAGTCGCCGTGGCAGGCGTTCTGGCGGGTTGCGCTGCCGATGGCGCGCCCGGCGATCGGCGCGGGCGTGGCGCTGGCGCTGATGGAAACCCTCGCCGATTTTGGCGCGGTATCGGTGTTCAATTTCGACACCTTCACCACGGCAATCTACAAGACCTGGTACGGCTTCTTCAGCCTGCCCAGCGCCGCACAACTGGCCAGTCTGTTGCTGCTGGTAGTGATGCTGGTGCTGTACGGCGAGCGCCGGGCACGCGGGGCGAATCGGGCCAGCAATGAGCGGCCACGGGTGAAAGCGCTGTATCACCTGCGCGGGCTCAAGGCTTTGGCGGCGACAGGCTGGTGTGGAATGGTATTCGCCTGCGCCTTCGTCATCCCGGTGCTGCAACTGGTCGTCTGGTTCTGGCAGCGTGGGCGGTTCGATCTTGATGAGCGTTATGCCGGGCTGATTTTGCATACGCTGTATCTGGGCGCGATGGCGGCGCTGATCACCGTCAGTGTTGCGCTATTGCTGGCGTTTGCCCGGCGCCTGGCACCGACCCCAGCCATCAACTCCGGCGTCGGTCTGGCCAATCTCGGCTACGCCTTGCCCGGTTCGGTGCTGGCAGTGTCGATCATGCTTGCCTTCAGTTATCTGGATCGTGAACTGGTGATTCCGCTCTCCGCCTGGCTCGGTGGTGCCGGCAAACCGTTGCTGCTCGGCAGCCTCGCGGCGTTGCTGATGGCTTATCTGGTGCGCTTCATTGCCGTCGCCTATGGGCCGCTGGAAAGCAGTCTGGCGCGTATACGGCCCTCTTTGCCTGAAGCGGCACGTAGCCTGGGTGTCAGTGGGCCGCGACTGTTTTTCAAAGTGTATCTGCCGCTGCTGCTGCCCGGCACCTTGAGCGCCGCGTTGCTGGTGTTCGTCGATGTGCTCAAGGAAATGCCTGCGACCCTGCTGATGCGCCCGTTTGGCTGGGACACGCTGGCGGTGCGCATCTTTGAAATGACCAGCGAAGGCGAGTGGGCGCGCGCTTCGTTGCCGGCATTGACGCTGGTGCTGGTCGGCCTGTTGCCGGTGATCGGATTGATTCGACGTTCGGCGCACCGAAACACTTAGTCGTCAGTCCTACATCATGCGGCTACAATGCGCGGCATTCGGTGCGGTTCGTCTGACAGACCCGTGCGCTGGAATCGGCTGCAAGCCTTACTTATCAAGGCTTTCAGCCGTATAGCGGCGGTCCGCACCCTCGCCACGCCCGGAAGGAGAAACCCATGGGACAGCGTACGCCTCTGTATGACCTGCACCTCGCGCTCGGCGCGAAGATGGTCGATTTTGGCGGTTGGGACATGCCACTGCATTACGGCTCGCAGGTCGAGGAGCACCACGAAGTGCGCCGCGATTGCGGGGTGTTCGATGTTTCCCATATGACCGTGATCGATGTCAACGGCGCCCAGGCCAAAGCCTGGCTCCAGCATTTGCTGGCCAACGACGTCGAACGTCTGCACCGCCCCGGCCGGGCGTTGTACAGCACCATGCTCAACGAGCGTGGCGGCATCGTCGACGACATGATCGTCTATCGCCTCGACGACGCCTACCGGCTGGTGTTCAACGCCTCGACCCGCGATCAGGATCTGGCCTGGATGAACGCCCAGCTCGGCGCCTACGACGTGCAACTGCACGAGCGCGCCGAGCTGGCGATGCTCGCCATCCAGGGCCCGCAGGCCCGGCACAAGATTGCCGAACTGGTCACCCAGTCCCGCGCCACGCTGATCCAGCAACTCAAACCTTTCGAAGGCGCCATCGACGGCGACTGGTTCATCGCGCGCACCGGTTACACCGGCGAGGATGGCCTGGAAATCTGCCTGCCGGCGAATCAGGCGCCGGGCTTCTTCAACGATCTGGTCGGAGCCGGTATTTCCCCGATCGGCCTTGGCGCTCGCGACACGTTGCGCGTCGAGGCCGGCATGAACCTGTACGGTCAGGATATTCATCAGGACGTTTCACCGCTGGCCTCGAACATGGCCTGGAGCATCGCCTGGGAGCCGGCCTCGCGGCAGTTCATCGGCCGCGCGGCGCTGGAGGCGGAAAAAGCCGCCGGTGTGGCGCACAAGCTGGTCGGTCTGGTGCTGGAAGAGCGCGGGGTTTTGCGCGCTCACCAAGTGGTTCGCATCGCCGATGTTGGCGAAGGGGAGATCACCAGTGGTAGTTTCTCTCCTACGCTGAGCAAATCGATTGCCCTGGCGCGTGTACCGATGGCAACCGCCGACCGCGCCGAAGTGGAAATCCGTGGCAAGTGGTATCCGGTGCGAGTGGTCAAACCGACCTTCGTACGCCATGGCAAAACCTTGATCTAACCTTTTCTGGCGGGCATGACCGCTGACCAATTTCCGAGGAACCGAAGATGAGCGATATCCCTGCCGAACTGCGTTTTGCCGAAAGTCATGAATGGGCGCGTCTGGAAGCTGACGGCACTGTCACCGTGGGCATCAGCGATCACGCGCAGGAAGCGCTGGGCGACGTGGTGTTCGTCGAGCTGACCGAAGTCGGCAAGGTGTTCGCCGCCGGTGATCAATCCGGCGTGGTCGAGTCGGTGAAAGCCGCCTCCGACATCTACGCCCCGGTCAGCGGTGAGGTCATCGCGATCAACGAAGACCTGGGCGGCTCGCCCGAGCTGCTGAACTCCGACCCGTACGGCGCGTGGATCTTCAAGCTCAAGCCAAGCGACAAGGCCGAGCTGGACAACCTGCTGGATGCTGCTGGGTACAAGGCTGCAATCGGCGAGTAAGTCGCCGGCAACACTCAAAGCCCCGATTCGTCGGGGCTTTTTTATGGGCGCCGAATATCCCTTTGTGGGAGCGAGCCTGCTCGCGAAAGCGCCATATCAGTCAATGCCAAGGTTTCTGAAACACCGCTTTCGCGAGCAGGCTCGCTCCCACAGGGGCGGCGTGATCTTGAAAATTCGCCTGCTATGCTGGTTTGACCGTGTCGATTGACGCCAAGCGCCAGCCAGGAGAGCCCGTCATGTCCCAGTCGCCGTCCCTGAGCCAGTTACGCGATCCCGAAGCCTTTCTGCGCCGCCACCTCGGCCCGGATGCCGCCGAGCAGCAAGCGATGCTCGACAGCCTCGGCCTGGGCAGTCGCGCCGAGCTGATCGAGCAGACCGTGCCGCCGGGCATTCGCTTCAATCGCGCACTGGATCTGCCGCCGGCCCTCGACGAACAGGCTGCACTGGCGAAGCTGCGCGGTTATGCCGAGCAGAATCAGCTGTTCACCAGCCTGATCGGTATGGGCTACCACGGCACCGTCACGCCAACCGTCATTTTGCGCAACGTGCTGGAAAATCCCGGCTGGTACACCGCGTACACCCCATACCAACCAGAAATCGCTCAAGGCCGGCTTGAAGCGCTGCTGAATTTTCAGCAACTGACCATCGACCTCACCGGCCTGGAACTGGCCAACGCCTCGCTGCTCGATGAGGCTACCGCAGCGGCCGAAGCCATGGCTTTGGCCAAGCGCGTGGCGAAGTCGAAGAGCAATCTGTTTTTTGTGGATGAAAATTGCCATCCGCAAACTCTCTCCGTGGTACAGACCCGCGCCGAAGGTTTCGGCTTCGAGCTGATCGTCGACGCGGTGGATAACCTGGCGCAGCACGAGGTGTTCGGCGCGCTGCTGCAATATCCGGACACCCACGGCGAAATCCGCGATCTCAAACCCTTGATCAACCACCTGCACGCGCAACAGGCCCTGGCCTGTGTCGCCACCGATTTGCTCAGCCTGCTGGTGCTGACGCCGCCGGGTGAGTTGGGGGCCGATGTGGTGTTCGGTTCGTCCCAGCGTTTCGGTGTGCCGATGGGGTATGGCGGGCCGCACGCGGCGTTCTTCGCCAGCCGCGAAGAGTACAAGAGGGCGATTCCGGGGCGGATCATCGGTGTGTCGAAAGATGCTCGCGGCAACGTCGCGCTGCGCATGGCCCTGCAGACCCGCGAGCAACACATCCGCCGCGAGAAAGCCAATTCGAACATATGCACAGCGCAGGTACTGCTGGCCAATATCGCCAGTTGCTACGCGGTGTATCACGGCCCCGAGGGCTTGAAGCGTATCGCCCAGCGCGTGCATCGCCTGACCTGCATCCTCGCCGCGGGACTCGAGCGCAACGGCATCAAACGGCTCAACAGGCAGTTCTTCGACACGCTGACTCTGGAGGTCGGCGGTGCGCAAACGGCGATCATCGAAAGTGCTCAGGCAGCGCAGATCAACCTGCGCATTCTTGGTCGCGGCCGCGTCGGTCTGAGTCTGGACGAGACCTGTGATGAACACACCGTGGCGAAACTGTTCGATGTGCTGCTCGGCGCCGATCACGGCCTGAGCGTTGATGCGCTTGATGCGCAGGACATCGCCTCGGGAATTCCCGACGAACTCCAGCGCAGTACGCCGTACCTGCAACATCCGGTGTTCAACGCTCACCACAGCGAAACCGAGATGCTGCGTTACCTCAAACAGCTGGAAAACAAGGATCTGGCGCTCAACCAATCGATGATCCCGCTAGGCTCGTGCACGATGAAACTCAACGCCACCAGCGAGATGATCCCGATTACCTGGCCGCAGTTCGCCCATCTGCATCCGTTTGTGCCGAGGGAGCAGGCTGTCGGTTACACGCTGATGATCGAAGAGCTTGAGCGTTGGTTGTGTGCGATTACCGGTTTCGATGCGATCTGCATGCAGCCCAACTCCGGCGCGCAGGGCGAGTACGCCGGGCTCCTGGCGATCCGTAAATATCACGAGAGCCGGAAGGAAGGCGCGCGGGATATCTGCCTGATTCCGTCCTCGGCCCACGGCACCAATCCAGCGTCGGCGCAGATGGCCGGGATGCGTGTGGTGATTGTTGAATGCGATGAGGCGGGCAATGTCGATCTGGAGGATTTGAAAGCAAAAGCCGCCGAGGCTGGGGATAAGTTGTCATGCCTTATGGCGACCTACCCATCGACCCACGGCGTGTACGAAGAAGGCATCAGCGAGATCTGCGAGGTTATCCACAAGCACGGCGGTCAGGTGTACATGGACGGCGCCAACCTCAATGCGCAGGTCGGGCTGGCACGGCCGGCGGACATCGGTGCCGACGTGTCGCACATGAATTTGCACAAGACCTTCTGCATTCCCCATGGCGGCGGCGGGCCGGGCATGGGCCCGATCGGGGTTCGCGCGCATCTGGCGCCGTTCGTCGCCAACCATCCGGTGGTGCCGATTGACGGGCCGCTGGCACAGAACGGCGCAGTCAGCGCAGCGCCGTGGGGCAGTGCGAGCATTTTGCCGATCAGCTGGATGTACATCGCCATGATGGGGCCGCAACTGGCGGACGCCAGCGAGGTGGCGATTCTGGCGGCGAATTATCTGGCGCAGCATTTATCCGGCGCGTTTGCGGTGCTGTATACCGGGCGCAATGGCCGGGTGGCGCATGAATGCATTCTTGATCTGCGCCCGCTGAAGGCGCAGACCGGCATCAGCGAGGAAGACGTCGCCAAGCGTCTGATGGATTACGGCTTCCACGCGCCGACCATGTCCTTCCCGGTGCCAGGGACGTTGATGGTCGAGCCGACCGAGAGCGAGTCCAAGGCAGAGCTCGACCGCTTCATCGCGGCGATGCTGAGCATTCGCGCCGAGATCAATGAAGTGCAGAAGGGCAACTGGCCGGGCGAAGACAACCCGCTCAAACGCGCGCCGCATACCTTGGCCGATGTCACTGGGATCTGGGAGCGACCCTACAGTGTCGAACAGGCCATCACCCCGGATGCGCACACACGCTTGCACAAATATTGGCCGGCGGTGAATCGGGTGGATAACGTCTACGGCGATCGCAACCTGTATTGCGCGTGTGTGCCGGTGGATGATTACCGCTGATCTCTAAATCCACCACCGCCCCTGTGGGAGCGAGCCTGCTCGCGAAAGCAATCGTCCAGCCAGCGTTTTCGGTGACTGGCTCACCGCTTTCGCGAGCAGGCTCGCTCCCACCGGGTTTTGTATTGGGTTCAGAAGACAGGCAAAAAAATGCCGCTCGTTTGAGCGGCATTTTTGTTACTCGGAAGCCACGGCGTTCTTCGCCAGAATCGCGTTCGCCAGTTCCATGTCCGAAGCCTGGAGGCCAGGGTTGTCGGCGCGGACTTTCTGCATCGCTGCTTCCAGATACGGGCCACGGATGCCGCCGTCGCTGGCGACGAAGCTGCCGGCGTCGTCCTGGGCGGCGACGATCAGCTTGTGATCCTTGAACGTCAGGTAGGTCGAACCGGTGGTGGCGCCGGAGGAGATGACGTTACGCCAAAAGCTGTCCGCCATGGCCGAACCAACGGGAAGCGACAGCAGGGCCAAGGTGGCGACAGCGAGTTTGAGACGCATGATGAGGTGACTCCTGGGATTGACTACGGCGTTGGATAGCCGATCCCCGATCCAGTTCCGTGCTGAATTATTTCAACTCACTTTGCGGTGTCACCCGCAGCACTTCCTCCACCGTGGTCAGCCCCGCCGCAACTTTCTGCGCACCGGACAGGCGCAGGCTGCGCATGCCTTCCTTGAAGGCCTGACGCCTGATCGCGGTGAGGTCGGTATCCGGGGTGATCAGCGCTTTGAGGCTGTCGCTCAGCTGCATGATTTCGTACACGCCGGCGCGGCCGCGATAGCCGGTGTCGCGGCATTCCAGGCAACCGATCGCTCGCTGCGCATTGCTCGGCAGCGGCGCCTGCCAGGGCCGGGTCAGGGTTTGCCAGTCTTCATCCTCGAGCGTCAGCGGCGCCTTGCAGTGCGGGCACAAGGTTCGCACCAGACGCTGAGCCATCACGCCCAATACGGTCGCTTTGATCAGGTAATGCGGCACGCCGAGTTCGAGCAAACGGCTGATGGCGCTCGGCGCATCGTTGGTGTGCAGCGTCGATAGGACCAAGTGCCCGGTGAGCGCGGCCTGAATCGCCATTTCCGCAGTTTCCAGATCGCGGATCTCGCCGATCATGATGATATCCGGGTCCTGCCGCATCAGCGCGCGCACCCCGGCGGCGAAAGTCAGCTCAATGTTGTGCTGCACCTGCATCTGGTTGAAGGCCGGCTCGACCATTTCGATCGGGTCTTCGATGGTGCAGAGGTTGACCTCCGGCGTCGCCAGTTTTTTCAGCGTGGTGTACAGGGTGGTGGTCTTGCCCGAACCGGTCGGCCCGGTGACCAGAATGATGCCATTGGGCTGGCGGGTCATATCCTGCCAGCGGCGCAGGTCGTCGGCGCTGAAACCCAACTGGTCGAAATTCTTCAGCAGCACTTCCGGATCGAAAATCCGCATGACCATTTTTTCGCCGAACGCTGTCGGCAAGGTCGACAGCCGCAACTCCACTTCGCCGCCGTCCGGGGTCTTGGTCTTGACCCGGCCATCCTGGGGTTTGCGCTTTTCCGCGACGTTCATGCGGCCAAGACTTTTCAGGCGGCTGACGATCGCCATGGTCACCTGCGGCGGGAATTGATAGACGTTGTGCAGCACGCCGTCGATGCGAAAGCGCACGGTGCCGTGCTCGCGGCGCGGTTCGATGTGGATATCGCTGGCGCGCTGCTGGAAGGCGTACTGGAACAGCCAGTCGACGATGTTGACGATGTGCGCGTCGTTGGCGTCCGGCTCCTGGTCGCTGGCGCCGAGGTTGAGCAGTTGTTCGAAGTTGCCGAGGTTGCCGCCCTGGGCGTCGGCATTGCTGGCGCCGCTGACCGATTTGGCCAGCCGGAAAAACTCGACGCTGAAGCGCTGGATGTCCACCGGGTTGGCCACGACACGTTTGATCGGCAGCTTCAATACGTGGGTCAGGTCGGCTTCCCAACCGCTGACGTAGGGCTGAGCGCTGGCCACGGTGACCGAGTCGCGGTCCACGGCGACGGCGAGAATCTTGTGGCGCTGGGCGAAGGCGTAGGACATCAGCGGCGTGATCGCCGCGACATTGATTTTCAGCGGATCAATGCGCAAGTACGGCTGACCGGCCTGTTGCGCCAGCCACAGGGTCAGGCTTTCCAGATCCAGATGTTTGCCCGGACGGCTGAGGTCGTCGAGTTGCTGGCTGGCGATGAATTCCAGCGGATGCATCTGCCCGTGAGCCGCATGGCGACGGCGGGCATTGAGCGCCTGTTCCGCCGCGTCCTGGCAGATGAAGCCTTGGGCGACCAGTTCTCGCAACACATCGTTGAGGTCCAGCCAGCGGTCCTGAGTGACAAATTGAACGGACATGCGGCTTTCCTTTTTGAGCGTCATGCGCAAAAGGATAGTCGTGGCCCCGCTGACCGTTGGGCCACTACCCGACGAAGCCGTTGCCGGATTTGTCAGCCGGCAGCCTGGGCGGGCGCCTGCCACGCCGCGTCGGCGTTGTGCAGGTCCACCGCGCAGACGCTGATCAGGTTGCGCAGTTTTTCCGCGATCACTTGCGCGCGATGCCAACTCAGGCCGCTCATGAGCAGATCGATCGACAGCAGATCGTCCTGGCGCTGGACGTTGACCTGCTCCGGGGTCAGAAACTGCAAAGCGAACAGATTCAGCACGCGCACCAGCAGATCCGGCTCGGCCTCGGCGAGGATTTGATATTGCGCCAGGCAGTGGGCGTTGTTGACGTTCCAGACATCAGCGCGGGCGGCGGGGCTGTTTACGGCTTCAAGGTGCGGCATGGCGAGTCTCCAAAATCACTGGAGAAATTTTTACATTCGGTGCGGGGTATTTCTTGGCTATGATCGGCGTCTGAGCGGGTTTATCGAAAGAGTTGATTCGTGAAAGCTGATCTTTGAGGATTTTTTATGCACAGCGAGCTGGACGCCTACGACCGCAAGATCCTCGCCTTGCTGCAGGAAGACGCTTCACTGTCGAGCGCGCAGATCGCCGAGCAGGTGGGCCTGTCGCAATCGCCGTGCTGGCGGCGGATTCAGCGGATGAAGGAGGAGGGCATCATTCGCGGCCAGGTGACCTTGCTGGATCGCAAGAAGATCGGCCTGAACACGCAGATCTTCGCCGAAATCAAACTCAACGCCCACGGCCGCTCGAACTTCACCGAGTTCACCGAGGCGATTCGCGGCTTTCCGGAAGTGCTGGAGTGTTATGTGCTGATGGGGGCGGTGGATTTCATGCTGCGCATTGTCGCGGCGGATATCGAGGCGTACGAGCGGTTCTTTTTCGAGAAGCTGTCGCTGGTGCCGGGGATACAGGAAGTGAATTCGATCGTGGCGCTGTCGGAGATCAAGTCCACCACCAGCCTGCCGGTCTAGTGCGGATGGCCTTTGTGGCGAGGGGATTTATCCCCGCTGGGCTGCGCAGCAGTCCCCGCTTTTTTAAGAACGGGGCCGCTTTGCGACCCAGCGGGGATGAATCCCCTCGCCACAGGGTCATCACATGCGCAGCAGGATTTTCCAGGCGCGATTCTGGTACACCGCAATCGCCTGATGCTTGCGTGCATCGAGCAGTTCGTCGGTGATGGTCGGCTCGTTGGCCAGTTGCGCCAGTTTGTTCAGCTCACCGTACAGGCGATCCATTTCCGGGATGTCCAGCACGTTGCGCGCATGGTGCAACCAGACCTGAATGCGTTCGATACGCGGCAGTTGTTCAGCAAGATCTTCCGGCTGCTGCTGATAGCGTTGCAGCTGCAGAGCAGTGGCTTCTTCGCCCAGCAGACGCGGCAACCAGCTGTGCAGTTGCGCGTCACCCTGACGGTTGCCACGGGTGTTGCGGTCGGCAGTCCAGGTGCGGGCCAGCAGCCAGCGTGAAGCGTTCAGCGAGAACTGGCCCCAGCGCGGGTCTTCCAGCTCTTCGAGGAACTGCTCAGGCGCGGCTTTGCGCACGTCTTCGTCTTCGATGCCGACCTGCACCAACGGGCGCCAGTCTTCCAGCAAGGCATCGAGGGCCACGCGCAAATCGTGGGTCGACTGACGCGGCGCCGCCTGGCCGAGGCTGCTGAGCAGGGCGCGCATTTCCGCGAGGTTCTCGACCCAGTCCTGCAGCAGACGCCAGTGGCCGTTGAAGCGATATTGTTCGGCCAGACGCTGGCTGCTGCCGAGCAGATGCCAGCTCAGCGCGGCGAAGGCGTCGTCGAGACGGGTTTCAGTGGTCAGCTGCGGCGCTGGCAGGCTCAGCGAGTAGCTGTTGGCGTCGTGCAGGCGATAACCACGCTCGGCCTTGCTGATATCGCATGGCATCAGCGCCAGGGTTTCGGCCAGTTCGGCAGCCAGTTCCAGCAGCGCCGCAGGCTCGCCTTCGCGCAGCTCCAGTTCCAGCTCGCAGATTTCTTCCTTCTGCTTGCCAACCACCACGTGACCGAGGTCCAGCGCGGCTTCGATGACCACTTTGGTCTTGCCACGGCCCCAGGCGATTTCGGCGCGCTCGCGGACGAAATCGGTGGTGAAGATCGGCTTGAGGGTTTTCTTGTCCAGCTCGGCCAGTGCCTCGGGCCAGCATTCGCCGTCGAGTTTCTTTACGTCGAGCTTGGCTTTCGGGAGTTTCCAGTCGTACTCGTTACGCTCGGACAGACCGGCGACGCTCTGGCCACGGGTCTTGAGGGTCTGAATCACTTCGTCACCGTCCTTGCGCAGGCGCAGTGCGACTTTGGCCTGGGCGAGGTCGCGCTCGGGGGTGTCGAAGTACTGGTTCATCAACTCACGGCGTTCCCAGCCACTTTTGTTGCGTTTCTTCAGCAGCGGGTGCTCGCGCAGGGCAGCGAGGGTTTCGCGGCTGACGCGGAGTTTGATTTCAGTTTCTTTTTGCATGGCCGGAACATCCAGAATCGGGAGCGCAGCCGGGGGAATGTGTGGCTGCCAAGGCCGTGCAGTGTACAGGAGTCAAACTTCCTACGCCCTGCGGCGGTTTATTCCGCGCGCCGGATGGTTCTATAGTGGGCCTCAATCCGGGACCTGGAGTCAGTGATGCCATTGCCGTCCATGCAAGACCAGTTCGCCGCGCTGATTGCCGCGCCATCGGTCAGCTGTACCCAACCGAACCTGGATCAGTCCAACCGCGCCGTCATCGATCTGCTGGCGGGCTGGCTCGGTGACCTGGGTTTCAGCTGCGATATCCAGCAGGTCAGCCCCGGCAAATTCAATCTGCTCGCCAGTTTCGGCAGCGGCCCCGGCGGCCTGGTGCTGGCCGGGCACAGCGACACCGTGCCTTATGACGATGCGTTGTGGCAGACCGATCCGCTGAAGCTCACCGAAGTCGACGGTCGCTGGGTCGGGCTGGGCAGTTGTGACATGAAGGGCTTCTTCGCGCTGATCATCGAAGCCGTGCGGCCGCTGCTCGATCAGCCGTTCAAGCAACCGCTGCTGATCCTCGCCACCTGCGACGAAGAAAGCTCGATGTCCGGCGCCCGCGCACTGGCCGAGGCCGGGCAACCGTTGGGCCGCGCGGCGGTGATCGGCGAGCCGACCGGGCTCAAGCCGATTCGCATGCACAAAGGCATCATGATGGAGCGCATCGACATCCTCGGGCAGAGCGGCCACTCGTCTGATCCGCGTCTGGGCCACAGCGCGCTTGAAGCGATGCACGATGCCATCGGCGAACTGCGTGGTTTGCGCCTGTTGTGGCAGCGCGAATTCAGCAATCCACAATTCAGCGTGCCGCAACCGACGATGAACTTCGGTTGCATTCATGGCGGCGACAATCCCAATCGCATCTGCGGCCAGTGTTCGCTGGAGTTCGACCTGCGGCCGCTGCCGGGCATGGACCCGAACCTGCTGCGCGCGGAAATCCTGCGCAAGCTCAATCCGGTGGCCGAGCGGCATAAGGTGAAGATCGATTACCGACCGCTGTTCCCGGAAGTACCGCCGTTCGAACAGTCCGAGGATGCCGAACTGGTGCGCATCGCTGAAAAGCTCACCGGCCATTGCGCCGAAGCAGTAGCGTTCGGCACCGAAGCGCCTTATCTTCAGCGCCTCGGCTGCGAAACCATCGTCCTCGGCCCCGGCGACATTGCCTGCGCGCATCAACCCGGCGAGTACCTTGAAATGTCACGTTTGCAGCCTACCGTGCATCTGATTCGGCAGTTGATTGAACATTACTGCCTGACGACAGACGAACGATGACGGCCCTATGTGGGAGCGAGCCTGCTCGCGAAAGCGTTTTGTCAGTCGCCACAGATGAACCTGATCCACCGCTTTCGCGAGCAGGCTCGCTGCCACTGGGTTAAATGTCTTGCATCAACCCGGTAAATTGCCTGCACCACAACCCGTATTCATGAGGAGAGCGCGCGTGTCGCCAAGCCTGTTCCGACGATAACCATCAGCCCGCTGTGCGTTTTTCGTTTCGCCCCTTTTTTCGGCTGCTCTTTATTACAGGCCCAGGTTCATGCCCGAATACGTCAATTGGCTTCGCCACGCGTCTCCATACATCAATGCCCACCGCGATTGCACCTTCGTCGTCATGCTGCCCGGCGACGGCGTCGAGCATCCGAATTTCGGCAACATCGTCCACGACCTGGTCCTGTTGCACAGCCTCGGCGTGCGTCTGGTGCTGGTGCACGGCTCGCGCCCACAGATCGAAACCCGCCTCGCCGCTCGTGGCCTGACCCCGCATTACCATCACGGCATGCGCATCACCGATGCCGCGACCCTGGAATGTGTGATCGACGCGGTCGGCCAGTTGCGCATCGCTATCGAAGCGCGCCTGTCGATGGACATGGCCTCGTCGCCGATGCAGGGCTCGCGCCTGCGCGTGGCCAGCGGCAACCTCGTCACCGCTCGGCCGATCGGTGTGCTGGAAGGTGTCGACTATCACCACACCGGTGAAGTGCGTCGGGTTGACCGTAAGGGCATCAATCGCCTGCTCGATGAACGCTCGATCGTATTGCTGTCGCCGCTGGGCTATTCGCCGACCGGCGAAATCTTCAACCTTGCCTGCGAAGACGTCGCCACCCGCGCCGCGATTGATCTGGGCGCGGACAAGCTGCTGTTGTTCGGCGCCGAGCTCGGCCTGATCGACGAGAACGGCAAACTGGTGCGCGAACTGCGCCCGCAACAAGTGCCGGCACATTTGCAGCGCCTCGGCATGAGCAATTACCAAGCGGAGTTGCTCGATGCCGCCGCCGAAGCCTGCCGTGGCGGCGTGGCGCGCAGTCATATCGTCAGTTACGCCGAAGACGGCGCGCTGCTGACCGAGCTGTTCACCCGTGACGGTGGCGGTACGCTGGTGGCGCAGGAGCAGTTCGAACTGGTGCGCGAAGCAGCGATTGAAGACGTCGGCGGTTTGCTCGACCTGATCAGTCCGCTGGAAGAGCAGGGCATTCTGGTGCGCCGCTCGCGGGAAGTGCTGGAGCGCGAGATCGAGCAGTTCAGCGTGGTCGAGCGCGAAGGCATGATCATCGCCTGTGCGGCGCTGTATCAGATTGCCGACTCCGATGCTGGTGAACTGGCGTGTCTGGCGGTGAATCCGGAATACCGCCATGGCGGACGCGGCGACGAATTGCTCGAACGCATTGAAACCCGCGCGCGGGCGCAGGGTTTGAAAACCCTGTTCGTACTCACCACGCGCACCGCGCACTGGTTCCGCGAGCGCGGATTCGAGCCGAGCAGCGTCGAACGCCTGCCAGCGGCACGGGCGTCGCTGTACAACTATCAGCGTAATTCGAAGATCTTCGAAAAGACCCTCTGAACAACAGCGAGGTCTGTGGCGAGGGGATTCATCCCCGTTGGACTGCGCAGCAGTCCCCTTGCGTTTCCAAGTGAAAACATAGGGGGCCGCTACGCGACCCAACGGGGATGAATCCCCTCGCCACAGGTTCTGCATTCAGTCAGTGATGAATTTGGCGCTGACGTACGGCGAATAATCCGCCAGCACCGTCTCGACCTTGCCCTGTTCCTTCAAGAACTTCGCCGTTTCGGCAATGGCCTTAGCGGTGCCGCCGTCCAGCAGCGCCGTGGTTTGCTGCGCCTTGGCATCCGGGAACGCCGAACCGGCCAGCAGATCCGGCACGTCCGTCGCGTTGGCACCGGTCAATTTGGCGATTTTCTGCACAGGCACCGAGTCGGCCGTCCAGCTGTCTTTGTGCGCGGCGTAGTCAGCGAACGAGTCCAGGGTGACCTTGGCAAACCTGGCCACGACCTCGGGATGCTTCTCGGCAAAGTCCTTGCGCGCCACCCAGACTTCGAAAGTCGGCGCACCCCACTGGCCGACCTGGGCGGCGTCGGTCAGGGTCTTGCCGGTCTTGCGGATCTCGCCCAGCGCCGGCGACCAGACAAAGGCCCCGTCAATGTCGCCACGCTTCCACGCGGCGGCGATTTCCGCCGGTTGCAGGTTGACCACTTTGACTTGCGAGGTATTCAGGCCCCAGTGCTTCAGCGCCCCAAGCAGACTGTAGTGCGAGGTGGACACGAACGGTGTGGCGATGGTTTTACCGATCAGGTCCTGCGGTTTGTCGATGCCGCTGCCGTTGCGCACCACCAATGCTTCGGCGGCATTGATCTGTGCCGAAACGATGAACGCCACGATCGGCAGATTGCGTGAAGCAGCTGCTGCCAGGGGACTTGAGCCAAGGTTGCCTATCTGTACGTCGCCAGAAGCAATGGCAGTGACGACTTCCGGGCCGCTGTTGAAACGACGCCAGTCGATCTTCTCGCCGATGGTTTTTTCATAGACACCATCGGCCTGCGGCACTTTGCTCGGATCGATCCCGGTCTGGTAGCCGACCGTCAGACCGGCGGCATGTGCGGAAAAAGAAAACAGTGCCGACACACAAACTGTAACAAATTGACTTGATAGTGCGCGTTTCGCCATGATGCGTCGCCTTTTCGATGGGATTTGCCGTGTTGGGAGTACGGCAAAGCTAATCGATCTAAAAAAAGGTCAGCAAATACCATTTAGGAATGAGCTTAGGCGCCGATACGCTGTTTCCCGGCGCGGATGGCCATTAATGGGCCATATGCCTGAATGGCATGAAAAAGGACGAATAAATTCTTTTTGGGATTATCAGGAAGTCTTTACGCTGCAGGGACCCAATCACTCGCGATTAGACGATGGTCGTAGACATACAAGGTTACGATTGACTTGGCAGTCACGGTCTGGCGCTAATCGCGAATCTTAGGATTCAGGGCAAATCGACCCCGAACCAGGAACACAAGAATTAGAACGAGAGGAGCGATACATGAACAAGTCCACCTTGGCCCTGGCTGTGGCCGTTGGGGTTATGGCGCAGCAGGCAGGCGCCGCCGGTTTCATCGAAGACAGCAAGGCTACTCTGGGTCTGCGTAACTTCTACATCAACACTGACAACCGTAATGGCACTGGCGCCAACAAGAACGAAGAGTGGGGCCAAGGCTTCGACCTGCGTTTCATCTCCGGTTACACCCAAGGCACCGTCGGTTTCGGTCTCGACGCGATCGGCCTGCTCGGCATCCGTCTTGATTCGGGCGGCGGCACCAACGGCAACAGCGGCACCGCCTACGGCGGCACCGTGTTCCCGAGCGAGTCCAACGGCAAAGCCGTAGACAACTTCTCCAGCCTGGGCCTGACTGCCAAAGCCAAGATCTCCCAGACTGAACTGAAGCTGGGTACCTTGCAGCCGAAGAACCCGGTCATCGTCACCAACGACGGTCGTCTGCTGCCGCAAACCTGGCAGGGTGGCCAGATCACATCCGGCGAGATCAAGGACCTGACTCTGGTCGGTGGTCAGATCGAGCACGTCAAAGGCCGTAACTCCAGCAACAATGAACAGCTGAGCATTGGCGGTGCCAACTCTCGCGGTCCGAACTTCCGCGATAGCAACAAATTCATTTACGCCGGTGGTGACTACAAGATCACCAAAGATCTGACTGCCCAGTACTACTACGGCAACCTGGAAGATTTCTACAAACAGCACTTCCTTGGGCTGGTTCACAACTGGTCCATTGGTCCAGGCGTGCTGAAGTCTGACTTCCGTTACTTCAACAGCTCCGACGACGGCGCGAACGGCCACGACCCAGCGTACTTCAGCTCTGGTGCTTACAGTCACGCGGCAAACGGCAAAGGCAAAGTCGACAACAACCTGTACAGCGGCCTGTTCCTGTACACCGTTGCCGGTCACACCTTTGGTGGCGGCTATCAGGTGAGCAACGGTAGCAGCGACTTCCCTTGGCTGAACCAAGGTGACGGTTCGTCGAACTACACCATCACCGACATGCAGATCCAGAAGTTCAACCGTGCCGGCGAGCGCACCTGGCAAGCACGCTACTCCTATGACTTCGCCAAGGTGGGCGTGCCTGGCCTGACAGCTGGCATGGTGTACCTGCGTGGCGATAACATTGACACTTACAACGCTCGTCGCGTCCAGACCTCGAATGGCGCTTCCGAATGGGAACGTGATTTGACCGTGGCGTACGTTGTTCCGGAAGGCCCGTTGAAAAACGTTGGCGTAATGTGGAAAAACGCTACCTGGCGCACCGACATCGCCGGTCAACGCGACCAGGACGAAAACCGCCTGATCCTCAGCTACTCGATCCCGCTGCTGTAATAGCGCACGAGCAACTGAAGCAAAAAAAGCCCCGTCCGGCATCGCGCCGGACGGGGCTTTTGCGTTTCGAGTCAGGCTCACCCCCGTAAGCCCTTCTCGATTTCCCTCTTTGCTGCAACTCAAGGCCTTCTCGAACCTTGCGTTGGATGTTCGTCGCGATGCCGGCCGGTGTCCAATGAACAGATGTTTAATATTCTCAAATCATCTAGATATCTAGTTATTTATTCTTTTTCACACTGATCGATCCCGAGCTAAAGTTGTTGTCTCCCATCCCTCATCAGGAGCAGCACCATGAGCCTCAGACTCGGCGACATCGCCCCCGATTTCGAACAAGACTCCAGCGCCGGCAAGATTCGTTTCCACGAATGGCTGGGCGATAGCTGGGGCGTGCTGTTTTCTCATCCGGCGGACTTCACTCCGGTGTGCACCACTGAGTTGGGTTTCACTGCCAAGCTCAAGGATGAATTCAGCCAGCGCGGCGTCAAGGCCATCGCGCTGTCGGTCGACCCGGTGGACTCGCACCACAAGTGGATCGAGGACATCAACGAAACCCAGAACACCACCGTCAACTTTCCGATTCTGGCCGATGCCGATCGCAAGGTCTCCGATCTCTACGATCTGATCCACCCGAACGCCAATGACACGCTGACCGTGCGTTCACTGTTCGTCATCGATCCGAACAAGAAGATCCGCCTGACCATCACCTACCCGGCGAGCACCGGGCGTAATTTCCACGAGATTCTGCGGGTGATCGACTCGCTGCAGCTCACCGACAACTACAAAGTCGCCACCCCGGCCAACTGGCAGGACGGTGAAGAAGTGGTGATCGTGCCGTCGCTCAAGGATGAGGACGAGATCAAGCAGCGCTTCCCGAAAGGCTATCGCGCGGTGAAACCGTACCTGCGCCTGACGCCGCAGCCGAACAAGTAAGATTTGCGGTGTAGTCACCGCCGCTTTCGCGAGCAGGCTCGCTCCCACATTTGCAATGCATTCCCCTGTGGGAGCGAGCCTGCTCGCGAAGGCGTCAGCCCAGGCACTTGAGAATCCAGAATCACAACGCAGGGGAATTTCGGCCGTTTCGACGGCCTTTTTTTTCGCCTGGATTCTGCTCAGCGGTATATCTCTTAAGCGCATAACCAAATGAATAAATATGATTTATGGATATATAAATCAGCTGGTAAGGTCACTGCCATTGAAGCGAGATCGCAGCCTGCGAATCGCCTGTAACGCTTAAAGGAATCTGCAATGCTGGTCGTCTCACTCGGTGGCAGCCCCAGCCTGCGCTCCCGTTCCGGAGTGCTGCTGGAGCGTTCGCAACGCTGGTTGCAACAGCAAGGGGTGGAAGTGGTGAGTTATCAGGTACGGGACTTCCCGGCCGAGGATCTGCTCCACGCGCGCTTCGACAGCCCGAAGGTCCTCGACCTGCTGCAACAGATTGAAAACGCCGATGGCCTGCTGATCGCCACCCCGGTGTACAAGGCCTCGTTTTCCGGAGCGCTGAAGACCCTGTTGGATCTGCTGCCGGAGCGTGCCTTGAGCCACAAGGTTGTCTTGCCGATGGCCACCGGCGGCAGCATCGCCCACATGCTGGTGGTCGATTACGCCCTCAAGCCTGTGCTGTCGGCACTCAAAGCCCAGGAAATGCTTCAGGGCATTTTCGCCGAGGACAGCCAGATCGCTTACGGCGAAGGCAGTGCCGCCGCGCAACTGGCGCCGGCCCTGGAGCAGCGCTTGCACGAGGCCCTGGACCAGTTCATCGGCGCCATGGCACGCCGGCCGAAACCGCTGGAGCCGGGCCTGCTGAACGAACGTTTGTTGAGTGCTCGCTGGAGCATTTAAGCCTCATCGAAATTTGAAGTACTGGCCTTACTCGCCCGCCAACGGGCAAGCAGGTGCAGCCAAAACCCAACAGCAAAAAGGAGAGCGCTATGCGCACTGTATTTTTGCGTCGTGGTCTGGTCGCTCTGTTTGCTGCGGCTGTCACCTTCGGCGCCATCACTCAAGCACAAGCCGAGACATTGCGGATCGGTTATCAGAAGTACGGCACGCTGGTGCTGCTCAAAGCCAAAGGGGCGCTGGAAAAACGCCTCGCCGCGCAAGGCGTCGACGTGCAATGGACTGAGTTTCCCGGCGGCCCGCAACTGCTTGAAGGCCTCAACGTTGGCTCGATCGATTTCGGCGTGACCGGCGAAACCCCGCCGGTTTTCGCCCAAGCCGCTGGCGCCGATCTGCTCTACGTCGCCTATGAACCACCAGCGCCGAACAGCGAAGCGATCCTCGTGCCGAAGGACTCGCCGATCAAATCGGTGGCCGATCTCAAAGGCAAGAAAGTCGCCCTGAACAAAGGCTCCAACGTGCACTACCTGCTGGTGCGTGCACTGGAAGACGCCGGCCTCAAGTACAGCGATATTCAGACCGTGTTCCTGCCGCCGGCCGATGCCCGCGCTGCGTTCGAGCGTGGCAGTGTCGACGCCTGGGTCATCTGGGATCCGTACCAGGCCGCTGCCGAGAAACAACTGCAAGCGCACACCCTGCGTGACGGCAAAGGCATCGTCGACAACCACCAGTTCTATCTCGCGACCAAACCTTACGCGCAGAAAAATCCCGAGGTGATCAAGACCCTCATCGAAGAGGTGCGCGCGGTTGGTGAATGGTCGCAAGCCAATCCCGAAGACGTGACGCAAAAAGTCGCGCCGCTGCTGGGCCTGCCGGCGGACATCACCCTGACCTCGGTGAAACGCCAGGGCTACGGCGCGCTGTTCGTAACTCCGGAAGTGGTCGCCGCGCAACAGAAAATCGCCGACACGTTCTACCAGCTCAAGCTGATTCCCAAGCCGTTGAGCATCAAGGATGTGATCTGGACCCCGCCGGCCGCTGTGGCCCAAAGCTCCCCAGCCCAGTAATTCGAATCGACAAGGAGACCACTCCATGAGCCTCAACATCTTCTGGTTCCTGCCTACCCACGGCGACGGCCATTACCTTGGCACCGCCGAAGGCGCCCGCGCGGTTGATCACGGTTACCTGCAACAGGTCGCGCAAGCGGCGGATCGTCTGGGTTTTGGCGGGGTGCTGATTCCTACCGGCCGTTCCTGCGAAGACTCGTGGCTGGTGGCGGCCTCGCTGATTCCAGTGACCCAGCGTCTGAAATTCCTCGTTGCCTTGCGCCCCGGGATCATTTCCCCGACGGTCGCGGCGCGCCAGGCAGCGACGCTGGATCGTTTGTCCGGCGGGCGTGCGTTGTTCAATCTGGTCACCGGTGGCGATCCGGAAGAACTGGCCGGCGACGGTCTGTTCCTCAATCACGAAGAACGCTATCAGGCCTCGGTGGAATTCACCCGCATCTGGCGCCGCGTGCTGGAAGGCGAAACCGTCGATTACGACGGCGAGCACATCAGCGTGAAGGGCGCCAAGCTGCTGTATCCGCCGATCCAGCAACCGCGTCCGCCGCTGTATTTCGGTGGTTCCTCGGAAGCGGCGCAGGATCTGGCCGCCGAACAAGTGGAGATGGTCCTGACCTGGGGCGAACCGCCGGCAGCGGTGGCCGAGAAGATCGCACAAGTCCGGGCCAAAGCCGCCAAACTCGGCCGTACCGTGCGCTTCGGCATTCGTCTGCATGTGATCGTGCGTGAAACCAGCGCCGAAGCCTGGCAGGCGGCGGATCGGCTGATCTCGCACCTGGACGACGACACCATCCAACGTGCGCAGGCTTCGCTGGCGCGCTTCGATTCGGTCGGCCAGCAACGCATGGCCGCGCTGCACGGCGGCAGCCGCGACAACCTCGAAGTCAGCCCCAACCTCTGGGCCGGCGTCGGTCTGGTACGTGGCGGTGCCGGTACTGCGCTGGTCGGCGATGGCCCGACCGTGGCAGCGCGGGTCAAGGAATATGCCGATCTTGGTATCGACACCTTCATCTTCTCCGGTTATCCACACCTTGAAGAGTCGTATCGGGTGGCCGAGCTGCTGTTCCCGCACCTCGACGTCGAGCGCCCGGAACTGCCGAAGAGCGCCGGTTATGTCAGCCCGTTTGGCGAGATGGTCGCTAACGACATCTTGCCCAAAGCCGCATCGCAGAGCTGAGGCGCGGCCATGAACAAATTTATCCACAGCCTCGCGCCTTGGGCGTTGCCGGTGTTGCTGCTGGCGGTGTGGCAGTTGTCGGTGTCGGCGGGCTGGTTATCGACACGGATTCTGCCGGCACCGGTGGCAGTGATCGAAGCCGGTGTCAGTCTGGTACGCAGCGGCGAGATCTGGACGCACCTGGCGATCAGCGGCTGGCGCGCGGCACTCGGGTTTACCATCGGCGGCGGCATCGGCCTGGTGCTGGGCTTCATCACCGGCCTGTCGAAGTGGGGTGAACGCCTGCTTGACAGCTCGGTGCAGATGATCCGCAACGTGCCGCATCTGGCGCTGATTCCGCTGGTGATCCTGTGGTTCGGCATCGACGAATCAGCGAAGATTTTTCTGGTGGCGCTGGGCACCTTGTTTCCGATTTACCTGAACACGTATCACGGCATCCGCAACGTCGACCCGGCGCTGGTGGAGATGGCGCGCAGTTATGGCCTGAGCGGTTTCAGCCTGTTCTGGCAGGTGATTCTGCCGGGTGCGCTGCCGTCGATTCTGGTTGGCGTGCGCTTCGCGTTGGGCTTCATGTGGCTGACGCTGATCGTCGCTGAAACCATCTCGGCCAGCTCCGGTATCGGTTATCTGGCGATGAACGCCCGCGAGTTCTTGCAGACCGACGTGGTGGTGCTGGCGATCCTGCTTTACGCGGTGCTCGGCAAACTCGCCGACCTCGCCGCCCGTGGACTTGAACGTGTGTGGCTGCGCTGGCACCCGGCCTATCAGGTTGCCAAGGGAGGTGCGGCATGACCGCTCAACAACCTCCACGCCTGTTGCGCGGGATTCCGCTGGCGGTGCGCAACCTGCAGAAAACCTTCGGCGCGCGCCAGGTGCTGCGCGACATCGATCTGCACATTCCGGCGGGGCAGTTTGTCGCCGTGGTCGGGCGCAGCGGTTGTGGCAAGAGCACGTTCTTGCGCTTGCTCGCCGGCCTCGATCAACCCACTGGCGGCGAGCTGCTGGCCGGCTCCGCGCCGCTCAGCCAGGCGCGCGACGATACGCGGCTGATGTTCCAGGAAGCGCGGCTGCTGCCGTGGAAAAGGATCATCGACAACGTAGGTCTCGGCCTCAAGGGCAACTGGCGCCAGCAAGCGCTGGATGCACTGGAAGCCGTGGGTCTGGCTGATCGCGCCAATGAGTGGCCGGCGGCATTGTCCGGTGGCCAGAAGCAGCGCGTGGCGTTGGCCCGGGCGCTGATTCACCAGCCGCGTCTGCTGCTGCTCGACGAACCACTCGGCGCACTGGATGCGCTGACCCGCATCGAGATGCAGCAACTGATCGAACGGCTGTGGCAGCAACACGGTTTTACCGTGCTGCTGGTGACCCATGACGTTAGTGAAGCGGTGGCGATCGCTGATCGGGTGATTTTGATCGAGGACGGCGAAGTCGGCCTCGACCTGCACGTCGAACTGCCGCGCCCCAGGGTGCGTGGCTCGCATCGCCTCGCCGCACTGGAAACCGAAGTGCTCAACCGTGTTCTGTCCCTGCCCGGCGAACCGCCGGCGCCGGAACCCGTTTCACCCCTGCCTACGCAATTGCGTTGGGCGCAGTGACGCAGCTGCAAGCTACAAGCTGCAAGCTGCAAGTAGAAGCACTGTGCTTTTACTTGCCGCTTGTAGCTTGCCCCTTGCAGCTTATTTCGACCTCAGGAGAAATATCATGACTATCAAAGCCATCAACGTGCGCAACCAGTTCAAAGGCTCGATCAAGGAAATCGTCCTCGGCGACGTGCTGTCGGAAATCGACGTGCAGACCGCTTCGGGCATCGTCACTTCGGTGATCACTACCCGCTCTGTGAAAGAGCTGGAGCTGGTGGTCGGCAGTGAGGTAATCGCCTTTGTGAAATCCACCGAGGTGTCGATCGCCAAGTTGTAAGTCGGTGAGCAAAAAACAACCCCGGAGGGTGTGAGCCCTGCGGGGTTTTTTGTGCCTGTCGCGGATTCGGCGGCGCGGCTTTCGCGAGCAGGCTCGCTCCCACAGGGGAACGCATTTCAAATGTGGGAGCGAGCCTGCTCGCGAAAGGGCCGGCGCATGCGCTAGAGATTTCTTTTGGGTAAATATGGCGGCAGATACAACCCGATATAGGCATCAAACACGCGCATCCCTTCCTCAGCCATGCGCGGGGTGATCTGCCCGTGCTGCTGCACCGAACGCGCATACACGCGGTCGCCGAGCTCCATCGCCAGGGCAAACACATCGACATCGTCCGGCAGCCTTGGCAACTCGAAATGCTGGTCGAACAGCTTGTGCATCAGGTCGCCCAGTTCCAGATCGTGCTGGCGGTCGGCCTGGGTCACTTCGGTCAGGCCGTGTTGCGCCAGGATCAATTGCCGTGCGGCTGCATCCTGGTCGTAGATCTCGAGCATGCGCTGTTCGACCAGTCGCGACAGGTCTCGCCAGTCACGTAACGCGTCGTGATCGATCGGCGCTTGCAGGCAGGCGCGGAAGGCTGCGTGGACATCGGCGGTCAGGGCTTCAAGCAGCGCCGGGACGCTGGCGAAGAAGTGATACACGGAGGAGGGCGGAATCTGCGCGCGCTCGGCGACGCTGTAGATCGACAGACTGGCCACGCCCTCGGCCGCCAGCAGCGTGCGCGCGGCATCGAGGATCGAATCGATCCGCGCCTGACTGCGGGCACGGGGTTTGCGGACGGTGGCGGGTCGCGTCATGGAAGTCTCCTGCGGGGCAGCGGGCATTGTACGAGGCGGTTCAGGTGTTGTCTGCCAGTACCCTGTGGCGAGGGGATTTGTGTTCGGCCATAAAAAACGCCGCTGGCTGAATCAGCCAACGGCGTTTTTTTGAAGCTGCAAACCATTTAAACGGTATGCAGATACCAGTTGTACTCAAGGTCGGAGATGGAGTGTTCGAACTCCTCCAGCTCGCTTTCCTTGCAGGCGACGAAGATATCGATGTACTTCGGATCGATGTACTTGGCCATCACCTCGCTGTCGTCCAGCTCGCGCAGGGCATCGCGCAAGTTGTTCGGCAGGCTCTGTTCGTTCTGCTCGTAGCTGTTGCCTTCGACAGGCGCGCCCGGTTCGATCTTGTTGACCAGGCCGTGGTGCACGCCGGCCAGTACCGAAGCCATCAGCAGGTACGGGTTGGCGTCGGCGCCGGCCACGCGGTGCTCGATACGTACGGCATCGGCAGAGCCGGTCGGTACGCGAATCGCCACGGTGCGGTTGTCCAGGCCCCAGCACGGCGAGTTCGGTACGTAGAACTGCGCGCCGAAGCGACGGTAGGAGTTGACGTTCGGGCAGAGGAAAGCCATCTGCGCCGGCAGGGTCTCGAGCACACCGCCGATCGCGTGACGCAGCGCGGCGTTCTGCTCGGGATCCTCGCTGGCAAAAATGTTTTTGCCGGCTTTGTCCAGAATCGAAATGTGTACGTGCAGACCATTGCCCGCCTGGCCCGGATACGGCTTGGCCATGAAGGTGGTGTCCATTTCATGGTCGTAGGCGATGTTCTTGATCAGACGCTTGAGCAGGACGGCGTAGTCGCAGGCCTTGATCGGGTCGGCGACGTGGTGCAGGTTCACTTCGAACTGCGCCGGGGCACTTTCCTTGACGATCGCGTCGGCCGGGATGCCTTGCTCTTTGGCACCTTCCAGAATGTCCTGGAGGCAGTCGACGTATTCGTCGAGGTCGTCGATCAGGTAGACCTGCGTCGAGTGCGGGCGTTTGCCGGAGATCGGCGAGCGTGGCGGCTGTGGACGGCCGTTCACGTTTTCCTGGTCGATCAGGTAGAACTCGAGTTCGAAGGCGGCGCAGATGGTCAGGCCGAGCTCGTCGAACTTGGTCACCACCTGGCGCAGCACTTCACGGGGATCAGCGAAGAACGGATCGCCTTCGAGTTCGTGCATGGTCATCAACAGCTGCGCGGTCGGGCGCTTCTGCCATGGCTCGTTGCACAGGGTATCGGGGATCGGATAGCAGATACGATCGGCATCGCCGATGTCCAGGCCCAGACCGGTGCTTTCCACCGTGGAGCCGTTGATATCCAGAGCAAATAGAGAGGCCGGCAGGTTGATGCCTTTCTCGTAAACCTTGTGGAGGCTGGTGCGTTCGATGCGCTTGCCGCGCACCACACCATTCATATCCGCAATCAGAAGGTCAACGTACAGAACCTCAGGATGTTCCTTAAGGAACGCGTTCGCTTCGTTAAGCTGAACGGCACGCGGGGGTACCGACATGATGCAACACCTTTGTTGTTAAAAATATCAATCATTGATCTTTTCTGGTTTCAGTCAACCCGAACGGCCTGCCGAAGTCAAGCGAGGCCTTTTTTGCCCCGAAAAAGCGCTTGAAGGGCATTTATGGGGCACTTTGGGGCGTTTTTTCAAACCTTGAACGTTGCTCAACTGCGGGCTTGAGCAGGCCGTGTTGTATTTTTTACGGGGGTGTTGTGTAAAAAAATGAACAAGGCTAAGCTCCGGTCAAACCCATAACAGCAATAATACCGGGGTGCTTCATGTCTCGCCTGCCGTTAATCGGCATCACCGACTGCTCGCAACAGTCCGGTCTGCATGCTCATCACATCAGTGGCGATCAGTCCGTCCGTAGCGCAGCCAGCAAGGCGCGCAGCCTGTTGACGACACGCTCGTCAACATCCGGCAAAACGGCAGCGTCCGATATTCTGGACGTCGGGCACAGCATCCGCTTTATGGCGTCTCCTTTCACTATAGAACTCTTTCCCTCCCAAAGCCCGTGCCGCACTCAGCGTCATGCTTGTGATTCTGCACGTTTGCAAAGTGCACGGGAAATGCAACGCCAGCGTCAAGGGCAGGTAAGCTCCTCTTTCATTGTCTATGCGCGGTGCCAGGCGTAAGCCGGCACTGCGCGAGCAAGCCCCCTTTAACGCGACGCCGCAAGCGTCAAAATTGCCTGACATCGCGTCAGGAGACTCAGCCCAGAGGCATTTATGAGTAACAACCTCGACCAGCTCACCGATTGGTTGAAAGACCGCAAGATCACAGAAGTCGAATGCATGATCGGCGACTTGACCGGTATTACCCGGGGCAAGATTTCGCCGACCAACAAGTTCATCGCCGAGAAAGGCATGCGTCTGCCGGAGAGCGTGCTGCTGCAGACCGTGACCGGCGACTACGTCGAAGACGACATCTATTACGAACTGCTCGACCCGGCCGACATCGACATGATCTGCCGTCCCGACCAGAACGCCGTGTACCTGGTGCCGTGGGCCATCGAGCCGACCGCGCAGGTGATCCACGACACCTACGACAAGCAAGGCAACCCGATCGAGCTGTCGCCGCGCAACGTTCTCAAGAAGGTCTTGAAGCTGTATGCCGACAAGGGCTGGCAGCCAATCGTGGCGCCGGAAATGGAGTTCTACCTGACCAAGCGCAGCGACGACCCCGACTATCCGTTGCAGCCGCCGATCGGCCGCTCGGGCCGTCCGGAAATCGGTCGGCAGTCGTTCTCCATTGAAGCGGCGAACGAATTCGACCCGCTGTTCGAAGATGTCTACGACTGGTGCGAATTGCAGGAGTTGGACCTCGACACGCTGATCCACGAAGACGGCACGGCGCAGATGGAAATCAACTTCCGTCACGGTGACGCGCTGTCGCTGGCCGATCAGATTCTGGTGTTCAAGCGCACCATGCGCGAAGCCGCGCTCAAGCACGACGTGGCCGCGACATTCATGGCCAAGCCGATGACCGGCGAGCCGGGCAGCGCGATGCACCTGCACCAGAGCATCATCGACATTCAGACCGGCAAGAACGTCTTCTCCAACGAAGACGGGACCATGAGCCAGTTGTTCCTGCACCACATCGGTGGTCTGCAGAAACTGATTCCCGAGCTGTTGCCGCTGTTCGCGCCGAACGTCAACTCGTTCCGCCGCTTCCTCCCAGACACATCGGCACCGGTGAACGTCGAGTGGGGCGAAGAGAACCGTACCGTCGGCCTGCGCGTACCGGATGCCGGCCCGCAGAACCGCCGCGTGGAAAACCGCCTGCCGGGCGCCGACGCCAACCCGTACCTGGCGATCGCCGCGAGTCTGCTCTGCGGCTACATCGGCATGGTCGAGGGCCTGAACCCGAGCGCGCCAGTGGTCGGCCGTGGTTACGAGCGCCGCAACCTGCGCCTGCCGCTGACCATCGAGGACGCGCTGGAGCGTATGGAAAACAGCGCGACCATCGAGAAGTATCTCGGCAAGACCTTCATCACCGGCTACGTCGCGGTCAAGCGGGCCGAGCATGAAAACTTCAAGCGCGTGATCAGTTCGTGGGAGCGTGAGTACCTGCTCTTCGCCGTCTGATACGCCGGGCGCGGCGGCCAGCCGTCGCGCCTTCACCGATAACAAGGAGAATTGGCATGACCAGCAACAACCCGCAAACCCGTGAGTGGCAAGCGTTGAGCAGCGATCACCACCTGGCCCCGTTCAGCGACTTCAAGCAACTGAAAGAGAAGGGCCCGCGGATCATCACCAACGCCAAGGGCGTTTATCTGTGGGACAGCGAAGGCAACAAGATCCTCGACGGCATGGCCGGCCTCTGGTGCGTGGCGATCGGTTACGGTCGCGATGAACTGGCCGATGCCGCCGCCAAACAGATGCGCGAACTGCCTTACTACAACCTGTTCTTCCAGACCGCACACCCGCCGGCGCTGGAACTGGCCAAGGCGATTGCCGACGTGGCGCCGGAAGGCATGAACCACGTGTTCTTCACCGGTTCCGGCTCCGAAGGCAACGACACCATGTTGCGCATGGTCCGTCACTACTGGGCGATCAAAGGCCAGCCGAACAAGAAAGTCATCATCAGTCGCAAGAACGGTTATCACGGTTCCACCGTGGCCGGCGCGAGCCTGGGCGGCATGACCTATATGCATGAGCAGGGCGACTTGCCGATCCCGGGCATCGTCCACATCGCCCAGCCGTACTGGTTCGCCGAAGGCGGTGACATGTCGCCGGAAGAGTTCGGCATCTGGGCGGCCAACCAGCTCGAAGAAAAGATTCTCGAAGTCGGCGTCGACAACGTCGGTGCCTTTATTGCCGAGCCGATCCAGGGTGCCGGCGGCGTGATCATCCCGCCCGATACCTACTGGCCGCGCATCAAGGAAATCCTCGCCAAGTACGACATCCTCTTTGTTGCCGATGAAGTGATCTGCGGTTTCGGCCGTACCGGTGAGTGGTTCGGTAGCGATTTCTACGACCTCAAGCCGCACATGATGACCATCGCCAAGGGCCTGACCTCCGGCTACATCCCCATGGGCGGGTTGATCGTGCGTGACTCGGTGGTGGCCGTGCTCAATGAAGGCGGCGATTTCAACCACGGCTTCACTTACTCCGGCCACCCGGTGGCAGCCGCGGTGGGCCTGGAAAACATCCGTATCCTGCGCGACGAAAAAATTATCGAGAACGCCCACAACGAAACGGCACCGTATTTGCAGAAACGTCTGCGCGAGCTGAACGATCACCCGTTGGTGGGTGAAGTTCGCGGCGTCGGTCTGCTGGGGGCGATCGAGCTGGTGCAGGACAAGGCCACGCGCAAGCGTTACGAAGGCAAGGGCGTGGGCATGATCTGCCGGCAGTTCTGCTTCGACAATGGCCTGATCATGCGCGCGGTAGGCGACACCATGATCATTGCGCCGCCGCTGGTGATCAGCAAAGCGGAGATCGATGAGCTGGTTACAAAGGCACGCAAGTGTCTGGACCTGACCCTCGGTGCGCTGCAGGCCTAGGTGCTAGGCTTTGGGCGGGGGAGCTGCGGCGCACTCGCTCAAAGCTGTCAGAAAGGCTGGTCTTTTGTTGAAAGACCGCCTCGGATCTTGCCAGACTAGCCGCGGTTCCAGTTGTCCGGGTTCGGCCGCTGAACAAAGTGGTTCAAAAAAGAAAAATTTGGAGCATGACGCATGAAGGCATTAGGTAAAAAGCTAGCTGGCAAGACTCTGCTCGCGCTGTCCATGGCGGGCATGATGGCAGGTGCGGTGCACGCGGACGACAAGGTACTGCACGTCTACAACTGGTCCGACTACATCGCGCCGGACACCGTGGCCAACTTCGAAAAAGCCACCGGGATCAAAGTCGTCTACGACGTCTTCGACAGTAACGAAACCCTGGAAGCCAAGCTGCTGGCCGGCAAGTCCGGTTACGACATCGTGGTGCCTTCCAACAATTTCCTCGCCAAGCAGATCAAGGCCGGGGTTTATCAGGAGCTGGACAAGTCCAAGCTGCCGAACTGGAAAAACCTCGACGAAGACCTGCTCAAGGCCGTTGGCGATGCCAGCGACCAGGGCAACAAGCACGCCTTCCCGTACATGTGGGGCTCGATCGGCATCGGCTACAACCCGGCCAAGGTCAAGGCTGCGCTGGGCATCGACAAGATCGATTCCTGGGACGTGGTGTTCAAGCCGGAAAACATCGAGAAACTCAAAAGCTGCGGCGTGAGCTTCCTCGATGCCCCGACCGAAATGATTCCGGCGGCATTGCACTATCTGGGCAAGCCGACCAACAGCAAGGACAAGGCTGATCTGAAGGCCGCCGAAGACCTGTTCCTGAAGATCCGTCCGTCGGTCGCCTACTTCCACTCTTCCAAGTACATCTCCGACCTGGCCAACGGCAACATCTGCGTCGCCGTCGGTTACTCGGGTGACCTGGAGCAATCCAAGACCCGCGCTCAGGAAGCCGGTGACAAGGTCAAACTGGCCTACACCATTCCGAAAGAAGGCGCCGGTACTTTCTATGACATGGTCGCCATTCCCAAGGATGCCGAAAACGTCGAAGCCGCCTACAAGTTCATGAACTACCTGATGGAGCCGCAAGTGATGGCCGGCATCACCAACGCCGTGCGTTTCCCGAACGGCAACAAGGCGGCGACGCCTATGGTGGACAAGGACATCACCAGCGACCCGAGCATCTACCCGTCGGCTGAAGTGAAGAAGCAGCTCTATGCGATCAGCGATCTGGACGCCGCCACACTGCGTCTGATCACCCGCAGCTGGACCAAGATCAAATCGGGCAAATAAGCCGGTTTGTCGCCACAACCACTGGCCGTCGTCGTCGCGACGGCGGCCAGCGGATAATTAAATGACAGAAAGTTTTGCTGGATCGGTTTTTCGAGGGTAAGTTGCGCGCCGGTTTTGTTGTCGGGCAGCCATGGCTGTCATGCAGCGCGGGGCAACTTGGGCCCAATCAATTTAGAGGACCTCCACTTGCCTGTATTTTCTTCTTTGCGCAAAGCCCTGCTGGCCGCTGCCGGCCTGACAATCGCTGTCGGAGCCCAGGCCGCCGGTACGGTGCATATTTATAACTGGTCCGATTACATCGGCGAGTCGACCCTGGCCGACTTCGAGAAAGAGACCGGGATCAAACCGGTCTACGACGTTTTCGACTCCAACGAAACCCTGGAAGGCAAGCTGCTCGCCGGGCGCACCGGTTATGACGTGGTCGTGCCGTCGAACCACTTCCTTGGCAAGCAGATCAAGGCGGGCGCGTTCCAGAAGCTCGACAAGGCGCAACTGCCGAATTATTCCAACCTCGACCCGGTGCTGCTCAAGCGCCTGGAGCAGAACGACCCCGGCAACCTCTACGCCGTGCCGTATCTGTGGGGCACCAACGGCATCGGCTACAACGTCGACAAGGTCAAGGCCGTGCTCGGTATCGACAAGATCGATTCCTGGGCCGTGCTGTTCGAGCCGGAAAACATCAAGAAGCTGCACAGCTGCGGCGTTGCGTTCCTCGATTCGGCTGATGAAATGATGCCGACCATGCTCAATTACCTGGGCCTGAACGCCAACAGCACCAACACCAAAGACTACGAAAAGGCCACCGCCAAGTTGCTCGCGGTGCGTCCATACGTTACCTATTTCCATTCCTCGAAGTACATCGGCGATCTGGCCAACGGCGACATCTGCGTGGCCATCGGTTTCTCCGGCGACATCTTCCAGGCGAAGAACCGTGCCGAGGAAGCCAAGAAGGGCGTCAACATCGCCTATTCGATTCCGAAAGAGGGCGGCGCGCTGTGGTTCGACATGCTGGCGATCCCCAAGGATTCGTCCAACGTCAAGGAAGCCCACGCCTTCATCAACTATTTGCTGAAACCTGAGGTGATCGCCCAGGTCAGTGATTACGTCGGTTACGCCAACCCCAACCCGGGTTCGGACAAGCTGATGGAACAATCCATTCGCACCGATGAAGCGGTTTACCCACCGCAAGCAGTCCTCGACAAGACCTACGTGTCGACCGAGTTGCCAGCCAATATTCAGCGTTTGATGACCCGCAGCTGGACCAAGGTCAAGTCGGGCAAATAACGCACAAACTATCCAGGGTTCGTCTTGCGGGGCGAACTGCTGCTTCTGTTGGGAGTTTCGTAAATGGCAGTTGCCTCCGGCGCCTACAAGAAAGCCCTCGAGGGCGACCAGACACCAAAACAGGTGCTGGTCAAAATCGACCGGGTCACGAAGAAGTTCGACGAGACGATTGCCGTGGACGACGTGTCCCTGGAAATCAAGAAAGGCGAGATTTTCGCCCTGCTCGGCGGTTCGGGATCGGGCAAATCCACCCTGCTGCGCATGCTCGCAGGGTTTGAACGGCCCACGGAGGGGCGCATTTTCCTCGACGGCGTCGACATCACCGACATGCCGCCGTACGAACGCCCGATCAACATGATGTTCCAGTCGTACGCCTTGTTTCCGCACATGACCGTGGCGCAGAACATCGCCTTCGGCCTGCAACAGGACAAGATTCCCAAGGCCGAGATCGACGCCCGCGTGGCCGAGATGCTCAAGCTGGTGCAGATGAGCCAGTACGCCAAGCGCAAGCCGCATCAACTCTCCGGCGGCCAGCGTCAGCGCGTGGCACTGGCGCGTTCGCTGGCCAAGCGACCGAAACTGCTGCTGCTCGACGAGCCGATGGGCGCTCTGGACAAGAAACTGCGTTCGCAGATGCAACTGGAACTGGTGGAAATCATCGAGCGCGTTGGCGTGACCTGCGTGATGGTGACCCACGACCAGGAAGAGGCCATGACCATGGCCGAGCGCATCGCGATCATGCACCTGGGCTGGATCGCGCAGATCGGCAGCCCGATCGACATCTACGAAACCCCGACCAGCCGTCTGGTCTGCGAATTCATCGGCAACGTCAACATCTTCGAAGGCGAAGTGATCGACGACGCCGAAGGCCACGCGACCATCACCTGCAAGGACCTCGACCGGCAGATCTACGTCGGTCACGGCATCAGCACCTCGGTGCAGGACAAGTCGGTCACCTACGCGATTCGTCCGGAGAAGCTGCTGGTCACCGCCGACATGCCGACCTGCGAGTACAACTGGTCGAGCGGCAAGGTCCACGACATCGCTTATCTGGGCGGACACTCGGTGTTCTACGTCGAATTGCCGAGCGGCAAACTGGTGCAGTCGTTCGTCGCCAACGCCGAACGTCGCGGCGCGCGTCCGACCTGGGGCGATCAGGTCTACGTGTGGTGGGAAGACGATAGCGGCGTGGTACTTCGCTCATGAACATGCGCAAATTCAAACGCCGTATAAACCGAATCATCCCCAATGGCCGGCAGATGGTCATCGGGGTGCCGTTCATCTGGCTGTTCCTGTTCTTCATGCTGCCGTTC